>JASLAX010000010.1 GCA_030146875.1 Longimicrobiaceae bacterium | reverse complement strand
CCCGCTCCGGCCCAGGCCGCGAGGAGACGCCCGCGCCCGCGGCGGCGCCGGCCCGGCAGCGCCCCACGCTGGAGCGCCGGCCGGAGTCCAGCACCCCGCGGGCCCGCCCGCCGGCCGAGGCCCCCCCGCGCGAGCGGCCGCGCACCGAGCCCCGGCGCAAGGCGCCGCGACGTGAGGCGCCCCGGCCGGCGCCCGCGACGACCGAAGGTTCCAGCGCCCGCGCGCGTCCCTCCGAGGGATGAGACGGCGGGCCGGGACCGGCCCGCCCCCTCACCCCGTACGGAGACGCCCATGACCGCACGCCGGTCCGCTGCATTCCTGCTCCCCGCCGCGCTCGCGCTCGCCGCGTGCGCGGCGCCGTCCTCCACCCCCCGCGGCGCCCCCGCGCCCGCCCGCGACGACGTGGCCGCCGCCGTGGCGACCATCACCCCCGAGGACCTGTACGCCCGCATCGAGTTCCTGGCGCACGACCGCATGCGCGGGCGCAACACGCCCTCGCCGGAGCTGGACATCGTGGCGGCGTACCTGGTGAACCAGCACAAGCTCCGGGGCCTGCGCCCCGCGGGCGAGGGGGGTACCTTCTACCAGTGGTACCCGTTCCCGCTGCGGCGCGTGGCGGCCGCGGAGGCCCGCCTCTCCTTCACCGGGGCGCGCGGCACCCAGGCGCTGCGGGCGGGCCGCGACTTCTTCACCGCGGGGGGGACCGCGGCGGACGTGTCGGGCGGCGTGGTGTTCGTGGGACGGGCGGAGGAGGGGATGGGGGGCGAGGGATCGCTGCGCGGGCACGTGGCGGTGGACCTGCTCCCCGGCGGCTACGGCCGCGACTTCCGCACGGAGCGCAACCGGCTGGCGAACGCCGCCCGCGCGGCCGGCGCGGCGGCGGTGGTCCACGTGCTGGACCCGGCCTGGACCGCGGACAGCATCGCCCGCTACGCGGAGATGGCCGCGCAGCCCACGCGCTCGGTGGGCGACGACCTGGCGTACCCGCAGTTCTTCGTGACCGCCGGCGCCGCGCGCTCGCTCTTCGCCTCCGCCGGGTTGAGCGTGGACGAGGCGGCCGGCCGCGCGAAGTCGGGCCCCTCGGCCTCGGTGCCGCTGGCCGGTATCACCGCGGTGGCCGCCCTGCCGGTGGCGCGGCTGGACGACGCCCGCGCGCCCAACGTGGTGGCGATGCTCCCGGGGAGCGACCCCGTGCTGCGGAACGAGTACGTGGTCATCTCCGCCCACATGGACCACGTGGGGGTGGGGCGGCCGGTGAACGGCGACTCCATCTACAACGGCGCCGACGACGACGCGTCGGGGACCGCCGCGCTGCTGGAGATCGCGGAGGCGATGGCGTCCATGCCGGTGGCGCCGCGCCGCACCGTCGTGTTCCTGCACGTGAGCGGCGAGGAGAAGGGGCTGCTGGGATCCGCGTGGTACGCCAACCACCCCACGCTCCCGCTTCCGCAGATCGTGGCCAACATCAACGTGGACATGATCGGGCGGAACGCGGCCGACAGCGTGGTGGTGATCGGGAAGGACTACTCCACGCTGGGCGCCTCGGTGAACCGCCTCAACGCGGCGCACCGCGAGCTGGGGCTCACGGCCTCGGACGACATCTGGCCGGAGCAGCGCTTCTTCTTCCGCTCCGACCACTTCAACTTCGCCCGCAAGGAGATTCCCGCGATCTTCTTCTTCACCGGGGTGCACGAGGACTATCACCGGCCGGGCGACGAGGTGCACAAGATCGACACCGACAAGGCCGCGCGGGTCACCCGGCTGATCTTCTACCTGGCGCACGACGTGGCCAACGCCACCGAGCGCCCGAAGTGGGACCCGAAGGGCCTGGCCGAGGTGCGGCGGATGACGCGGTGAGGACGGACGAGGCAAGCCCACGGGTCCGCCTCGTCGGACGATCGCGGGGAGCCCCGGCCGGATCGTTCCGGTCGGGGCTCCTTCGCTCCGGTGGGATGGAGCGACGGCCTTCCCATGCGCAGGTCTACGGATCGAGCAAGCCGCGGAGTCCCGATCCGAACCCCGTCCGCACCCTGACGAGACGAACCCGGCGGTGCCGCGGCCGTTCGCCGGGCGGGCGGCGGCACGCTACCGCGCGGTCGGAGTACCGGCCGGAACGATCTTCTCCTTCCCGCCCGCCCCCCGGGGCGCCATCTCCGGCGCCGCGCCGACGCCCGCCCCGGCTCCGCCGCTCGTCACCACCTCACGCTCCAGCTCGGCGTCCAGCCCGCGCCGCTCCGCCTGGGACGAGCGCATCTCCAGCGTCTTGATCGCCCAGTACGCGCCGAACGACCACACCGCCGTGGTCTCCGCCCAGAAGAGCCACGTGCTCGTGGACGGATCGGTCAGGAACGACAGCACCACCGCGGCCAGCGGCGACAGGACCAGCGCGGCGCTGGTCAGGCCGTAGTAGTGCCGGAAGCGCGTCTGGTCCCCGGGCGGCAGCAGCCCGACGGTGTCGCGTGCGCGGCGCAGGCTCACGTACGCGATGCACAGAAAGAACAGCACCGCCATCGTCCCGTGCATGTAGCCGAACCAGTGGTCGCTCTTGTCGATCACGGTCGGAAAGGCGGCGGCGTACTCCGGAGGGGTCTTCGCGAGGAGATCGACGACTTCCTTCGGCGCCGAGGTAGGAAGCAGCGCGACCATCGCGGCGAACAGGCCGGCCAGGTTCAGCGCGACGTTCTCCTTCGTGCTGTAGCCTTTGTACAGGTAGAGGCAAGCGGCCGCGGCGAAGAGCCCGCCCACGAACAGCTCCCGCGTCGTGAAGTACGGGGCCTGTCCGTGCCTGTAGTAGTAGGCGCTGAGCGACCCCTTGAGCCCCTCGCCGTGCAGGACCTTGCCGGTGAGCGCCACGACCGTGGGGAGCGCGAACGCGATCACCGCCATCCCGACCCGCAGGCTGAAGTACGTGCCCAGCATGTGCTTCTGCAGCTCCTCGGGGGTCTTCTGTTCCATCGGCGTCCTCCTGGTGGAGTGAGCTCTCGGGGGGGCGACGGCGGGAACGGTCGCGCGGGAGGGTAGACCGAACACCCCGCGAGGCCTGCGTTCACACGGGATTCCACGCCGGTGTGTGTCAGACGGGGATGGCCGATGGTGCCGACGGAGGGAGGGACCCGGCGTGCGTGCATCGGCCGCATGGGAGCCGACGCGCATCCCGCCGACGTTACGTACCTCCGGTTCGCCGGACGAGCATCTATTTCCAGCGGGCCGGAGGGCGTCGCCCCGGCTCCTTCCGTCGTGGATCACGACGGCTGCGCCGCCTCGCTTCCACTGGTTCGCCGTCGACCGAAGGGCCGGACGCGTCTTCGGGGTTTCGCAGCGGGAGGCGAGACGGTGCGAGGATCCTCCTCGCAAATCGCACTTGGTCGGGCGGGGCGCGGGAGACCGGTTTCCGACAGAGAACGCGAGGTGGGGAAACGAAAAAGGCGGCCAGGGGACCGAACCCCTGATCGCTCAAGCCGTTGCGTGTCTCGCCGTCCTCCGCCGCCTCGGGGCGGGAGAGAGAGGCACGTGATTTCCGCTGTGAATCCGCCGCGGACGGGGCGCATGCGGCCCCCGCGGACGCCGTCAGCCGAGCCGGACTGCCCGGGACGGTCGAGCCGGCCTCGCCGAGCCGAGGCGGGAAGGCGTCCGCCGTGCCCGCGCGGAGAGGCTCAGCGCGAGAAGACCGCGCGCAGGTCCCAGGGGCCGGGGATGGGGGCGGGCGCCGCGCGCTCCAGCACGATCATGCGGCTGCCGTCCTTGGCGATCCTTCCGACGACGAAGGGGGTCGAGACCGTGGCGCTCATCGCTCTTCTCTCCCGGCCCGGTGGGCCGCGGCGGGGGTGGTGGGACCGCTCAGTACTTCCGGATCACGCCGACGACGATGCCCTGGATCTGCACCCGGGTGCCCTCGAAATACATGGCGGACATGGTGGGGTTGGCCGGCTGCAGGCGCACGCGCCCGGCGGGCTCGCGGTAGAACTTCTTGACCGTCGCCGACTCGCCGTCCACCAGCGCCACCACCATCTCGCCGTTCTCGGCCGTCTGGCGCGAGTTCACGATGATGTAGTCGCCGTCGCGGATCTGCTCGTCGATCATGGAGTCGCCCTTCACGCGCAGCACGTAGTTCTCGCCGCGGCGCACCATGTCGTGCGGCACCGACACCGTCTCGGTGTCCTGCACCGCCTCGATGGGAAGGCCGGCCGCCACGCTGCCGTAGAGGGGGAGCTCCACCGCCAGCGCGCCGATCTCCGCGCGGACGACCTCTAGCGAGCGGCTCTTGTTGTAGTTCTTTCGCAGGAAGCCCTTTTGCTCCAGATTACTCAGATGCTCGTGGACCGTGGCCAGGGAGGAGTACCCGAACGAGTCGGCGATCTCCTCGTAGCTGGGAGAGTAGCCGTTCGAATCCACGAACGACTCCACGAAGTCCAGGATCTGCCGCTGCTTCTTCGTCAGGGCCATTGAGGTCTCCGGGCGGGACGGGTTGAATCCGAACAGGCACCGAAGTAATATACCCGAAGGTATTCCGAACCGCAAGGAAGGAGTTGCAGTGGCCGCAGGCATCCTGGAACGCATCGTCCGCACCAAGCGGCAGGAGGTGGAGGCGATCGCTCCGATGGTGGCCGAGCTGCGGTCCCGGGCCGCCGACGCGCCCCCCGCGCGCGGCTTCGCGGCGGCGCTGCGCGCCGAGGGCGAGGTCCGCCTGCTGGCCGAGGTCAAGCGCCGCTCCCCCTCCGCGGGCGAGATCCGGCCGGGCGCCGACCCGGCGGAGGTGGCGCGGGCCTACGAGGCCGCGGGGGCCGCCGCCGTCTCCGTGCTCACCGACCGCGAGTACTTCGGCGGCGACCTGTACGCCCTGCGCGCCGTGCGCGCCGCCGTCTCCCTTCCGGTGCTGCGGAAGGACTTCGTCGTCGATCCCCTGCAGCTCTGGGAGGCCCGCGCCGCCGGCGCCGACGGGGTGCTGCTGATCGCGCGCATCCTGGACGGGGCGCTGCTGGGCGACCTGCTCGCCCTGGCCGCCGAGCTGGGGATGGATCCGCTGGTGGAGGTGCACGACCGCGCCGAGACGGAGCGCGCGCTGGCCGCCGGGTCGGTGCTGGTGGGCGTGAACAACCGCGACCTGGACACCTTCACCACCGACCTGGGGCTCTCGCTGGAGCTGGCCTCGCACGTCCCCGTCCACGTGACCCTGGTGGCGGAGAGCGGCATCCGCACCGCCGAGGACGTGGACCGCCTGGGCGCGGCGGGGGTGGACGCCGTCCTGGTGGGCGAGTCGCTGATGCGCCAGCCCGACCTGCGCGCCGCCGCCGCCGCCCTGGCCGGGCGCCCCAAGGCGGCCGGGGAACGCCTGGCGTGACGCCGGAGGGGGCCCCGCTCGTCAAGGTCTGCGGGCTCGCGCGCCCCCAGGACGCGGAGACCGCCGTGACGGCCGGCGCCGCCTTCCTGGGCGTGGTCCTGGCCCCCGGCGGAAAGCGGACGGTGAGCGCCGAGGCCGCGCGCGAGATCCTGGCGGGGCTCCCGGCGAAGGGCGTGGGCGTGTTCGTGGACGCGGACGCCGACGAGCTGGCCCGCGCGGGCGAGACGGCCGGCCTCTCGGTGCTCCAGCTCCACGGTGACGAGCCCCCCGAGCTGGCCGCGCGCATGCGCGCCGCGGGGTGGACGGTGTGGAAGGCCCTGCGCCCGCGTGACGGGGACGAGTTCGTGGCGGGAGCCCGGCGCTACGCCGGGAGCGTGGACGCCCTGCTGCTGGACGGGTGGAGCGCCGCGGCGCGCGGCGGAACCGGCGCCTCGTTCCCCTGGGACCGGGTGGCGGCGCGGCTGGACGCCCTTCCCCCCGGCGTCTCCCTGGTCGCGGCCGGCGGTCTGCGGCCGGACAACGTGGGACGGGCGGTGCGGACCCTGCGGCCGGACGTGGTGGACGTCTCCTCGGGCGTGGAGGCGTCGCCCGGCATCAAGGACCCCGCTGCGGTGTACGCCTTCGTGGCGGCCGCGCGCGGGGAACGGGGTCCCTGAGGCCGGCGTCCTCCCGACGCGGGGGGGACGGCGGAGCGCGGCAGAGTTGAAGAACCTTTCCGGGAGCGGTACCGATCCCATGGCCCATATGGACAGCCCCACCTCGACCGCCGCCCTCGCGCAGGAGCGCGGACGCTTCGGCGCCTACGGGGGACGCTTCGTTCCCGAGACGCTGATCGCCGCGCTGGACGAGCTGGAGGCCGTGTACGCGCAGGCCGCCGCCGACCCCTCGTACCACGAGGAGCTGGACGCGCTGCGCCGCGACTACGTGGGGCGCGAGACGCCGCTCTACCGCGCCCGCCGCCTGGGCGAGGCCGCGGGCGGGGTCGCGGTGTACCTGAAGCGCGAGGACCTGAACCACACCGGGTCGCACAAGATCAACAACTCGCTGGGCCAGGTGCTGCTCGCCCGCCGCATGGGAAAGCGCCGCATCATCGCCGAGACGGGCGCGGGGCAGCACGGCGTGGCCACGGCCACGGTCTGCGCCCTGTTCGGGCTGGACTGCGTGGTGTACATGGGCGAGGAGGACATGCAGCGGCAGGCCCTCAACGTCTACCGCATGCGCCTGCTGGGGGCCGAGGTGCGCGGCGTGTCCAGCGGCACCCGCACGCTCAAGGACGCCACCAACGAGGCGATCCGCGACTGGGTGACGAACGTGGACGACACCCACTACATCATCGGCTCGGTGGTAGGCCCCGACCCCTACCCGCGCATGGTGCGCGACTTCCAGTCGGTGATCGGCCGCGAGGCGCGCCGGCAGTCGCTGCAGGTGGAGGGCCGCCTTCCCGCCGCGGTGATCGCCTGCGTGGGCGGCGGCTCCAACGCCATCGGAATCTTCCACCCCTTCGTGGGCGACGCGGAGGTGGAGCTGGTGGGGGTCGAGGCCGCGGGCGACGGGGTGGACACCGACCGCCACGCCGCCACGCTGACCGCCGGGCGCCCCGGCGTGCTGCACGGCTGCCTGTCGTACCTGCTGCAGGACGACGCCGGCCAGGTGGCGCCCGCCCACTCCGTCTCGGCCGGGCTGGACTACCCGGGCGTGGGGCCGGAGCACTCCGCGCTCAAGGACGCGGGGCGCGCCACCTACGCCTCCATCACCGACGCCCAGGCGCTGGACGCCTTCGAGCGGCTGGCGCGGCTGGAGGGGATCATCCCCGCGCTGGAGAGCGCGCACGCCGTGGCGTACCTGCTCCGCGAGGGTGCCCGCTGGCGCGGCCGCGGGCCGGTGGTGGTCTGCCTGAGCGGCCGGGGCGACAAGGACGTCGCCCAGGTGGCCGCCATGGCCGCGAACGCCTGAGCGAGGGCCTTCCCCCGGCCTTCCCCCTTCCCACGCCCCCGCGAATGTCCTCACCCGCCCTCCAGCACGGAAACGAAGCCGCCCCCCCGGGCGCGGCCGATCCCGTGCGCCTGGAGGTCCAGGAGGTGGTGCGAGGCTTCGCGAAGGCGCTGCGGACCCACCTGCTGTACGAGGGCGCCTCCCCCGCGCTCGACCGCTTCCTGGAGACCCAGCAGGCGCGGATGCAGGCCCTGTGGGGGCACCTGGACCGGCTGGTGGTGCAGGTGGAGGAGAACGACCTTCGCTGGGAGGGCGTGGCCGTGTACCACGCCGAGGAGCGCGCCGACTCGCTGGCGTTCCTGCTCTACCGCGACGGCATCCGCGAGCTGGCCTTCCACCCCGAGTTCGAGACCGAGGAGCTGGCGCCCTTCGTGGACGTGCTGGCCCGCGTGCAGCGCAACCGCGGCGAGGAGGAGGACCTGCTCACCGTGCTGTGGGAGCGCGACTGGCTGCACCTGCGCTACCGCTACGTGGAGCCGCTCAGCGAGGGCGTGGCCCTGCCCGCGCCCAGCGGCGCCGCGCCGCGCCCGGTGCGCCCAGTGGCCGAGGTGGAGCCGGAGCCGGCGGTGGTCTCGTCCATCTCGCGCGACGACTTCCGCGAGACGCTGTACTTCCTGGACGAGCCCGAGCT
Organism: Longimicrobiaceae bacterium; assembly: GCA_030146875.1. GTDB lineage: Bacteria > Gemmatimonadota > Gemmatimonadetes > Longimicrobiales > Longimicrobiaceae > JASLAX01. The sequence goes on along the minus strand of JASLAX010000010.1, from coordinate 25,712 downwards.
GCGCCGCCTGGAGGCGGAGCTGCGCGGCGAGATGCAGCGCGACCTGTGGACGGACGTGCTGAACGCGCTCTTCGACCGCCTGCAGGACGGGCGCCCCGACCGGCAGGAGGCCGTGGTCGCCATCCTGTCGGACGTGCTGCCGACGCTGCTGGGGGCGGGGAAGCTGGACAGCGCCGCGTACGTGCTGCGGGAGATGGTGGCGGTCGCCACCGCGCGCCCGCCGCTCCCCGCCAACGCCCTGCGCGGGGTGCGCAGCGTCTTCGAGCAGCTCGCCCGGATCGAGACCGTCACCGAGCTGGTGCGCATCGTGGAGCAGGCCGGGGACGGCTTCTCGCGCGAGACGCTCTCCGAGCTGCTGGTCTACTTCCCCCCCGACGCGCTGGCGCCGCTGCTGCGGGCGGGCGAGTCCGCCTCGTCCGCCGCCGTGCGCGCCGCGCTCACCGGCGCGGCGGAGCGGCTGGGCTCGGCGAACCGGGACCACCTGGTGAAGCTGGTCTCCGACCCCGACCCCGCGGTGGTGGCCGGCGCCGCGCGCCTGATCGGCCGCCTGAAGGCCACCGGGGCCGCGCCCCAGGTGGCGAAGCTCCTGGCCCGGCCAGAGACGGCGGTGCGCCTGGTGGCGGTGGAGGCGCTGCAGGAGCTGAAGGCGCCCGCCTCGATGTCCGCGCTGGAGGGCGCGCTCGAGGACGCCGACCGCGAGGTGCGCGTGGCCGCCGCCCGCGCGCTCGCCGCGCTGCGGCCCCCCGCCTCGCGGGAGAGGCTGGAGGCGCTGCTGGACTCCAAGCGGGTGCGCGAGGCGGACCTGACGGAGCGCATCGCCTTCTTCGAGGCCTACGGGGCCGTGGCGGGGCAGCCCGGCGTGGCGGTGCTGGAGCGCATGCTGAACGGCAAGAGCTGGCTGGGCCGGCGCGAGACGGGGGAGATGCGCGCCTGCGCCGCCCTGGGGCTGGGCCGCATCCAGCATCCCTCGGCCGAGAAGGCGCTGGCGGCCGCCGCCGCCGATCCCGACGCCGTGGTGCGCAGCGCCGTGGGCCGCGCCCTGAGGGCGCTGCGCTCGTGACCGAGCAGACCGGCGCCGCCGCGGGCGGCCTGCTGAGCGCGGACGACCGCGGCCTGCAGCGCAGCGGGCGCGACATGCTCTTCGCGGTCTCGGCCGCGCTGCGCTCGCTGCAGCTCTACCCGCTCGAGAACCAGGTGGTGGTCAACGCCCTGGCCGAGCTGGAGGCGGCCGCCGGCCGCCTGCTCGCCACCGAGGGCGAGGTGTCGCTGCGCCACGTGGGCGACGTGTTCTTCGTCAACGACCTGCGCCTGCGCGTGGACCTGGCGAGCTACGCCACCTACGGGCTGGTGGGCTCCGCCCTGCGCCGCCACGGGATCGGCCAGGTGGACGTGATCGCCGGGGTGGAGACGGGCGAGTGGACGGCGTTCCTCTCCCTGCTGCTGGGCGAGCCGGGCGGCGACGAGCCCTTCGAGGTGTTCGCCGAGCGCCTGGACCGCACCTCGGTGCTGCGGCTGGCGGTGCGGCCCGACCAGGAGAACCAGTCGCTGGACGGCGACGACGACTCCCGCACGCAGGCCAAGCGCACCTACGCGCAGACGGTGGCGGTGGCGCGCGAGGCCATGACGGGGCTGCGGATCGGGAAGGGCGCCTCGCTGCGCCCGGTGAAGCGCGCGGTGCAGTCGATCGTGGACCAGGTGCTGAGCAACGAGACCTCCATCGTGGGCCTCACCACCCTGCGCGACTACGACGAGTACACCTTCACCCACTGCGTGAACGTCTGCATCTTCAGCGTGGCGCTGGGGAAGAAGCTGGGGTTCGACAAGCACCAGCTCTACGAGCTGGGCCTGGGCGCGCTGATGCACGACATCGGCAAGATCCGGATGCCGTGGGAGGTGGTGAACAAGACCAGCTCGCTCACCCCGGAGGAGGCGGGGGTGATGCAGGAGCACCCCGCCGAGGGGCTGCTGGCGCTGTTCGGCATGCGCGGCCTGGCCGAGCTGCCGCTGCGCGCCATGCTGATGGCGTACGAGCACCACATGAAGATCGACCAGACGGGCTACCCGCGCTCGTACCGCCCGCGGAACCCCACGCTCTTCTCGCGCATCGTGGCGGTGGCCGACGGCTTCGACGCCGCCACCACCAAGCGGAGCTACCAGTCGCAGCCCTGGCCCGCCGACCGGGTGCTGCGCGAGATGCGCGACAACCCTGCCCGCGGCTTCGACCCGCTGGTGGTGAAGGCGTTCATCAGCATGACGGGTATCTACCCCATCGGGAGCGTGGTCATCCTGGACACGCTGGAGCTGGCCGTGGTCTGCGCCGCCGCCTCGCGCCCCGACGCGCTGCACCAGCCGGTGGTGAAGGTCATCCACGACGCCATGGGGATCCCCGTGGACCCCCCCCGCGTGGTGGACCTCTCCGAGGACGACCCCGCCACGGGCAAGGCGCGCCGCGCCATCATCAAGACCACGGATCCGGAGCGTTACGGAATCAATGTCGGCGACTACTTCGTCTGACGGCCGCGCCGTCCTGGCCCGCGCCTTCGAGGCGCGCCGCGAGGAGGGGCGCGCCGCCCTGGTGCCCTACGTCACCGCCGGCCACCCCTCCCTCGCCGACACCCCCGAGCTCCTGCTGGCCCTGGCGGACGAGGGCGCCGACGTGATCGAGCTGGGGATCCCGTTCAGCGACCCCCTCGCGGACGGCCCCGTGATCCAGCGGTCGTCGTACGAGGCCATCCAGGGGGGCGCCGACCTGCGCTGGGCGCTGCGCACCCTCGCCGACTTCCGCCTGGTGCGGGACACGCCGGTGGTCCTCTTCTCCTACCTCAACCCCATCCTTCGGCACGGCGTCGGCGAGTTCCTGGCGGACGCGGCCGAGGCCGGCGCGCAGGGGGTGCTGGTCACCGACCTGCCGGTGGGCTCCGACCCCGGCCTGGAGCGGCGCTTCGACGAGTCGCCGCTGGCGCTGATCCGGCTGGTCGCGCCCACCACGCGCCCCGAGCGGGTGCGCGAGATCGCGGCGGCGGCGCGGGGGTTCCTGTACTACATCTCCCGCACGGGGGTGACGGGGACGCGGGTCGACCTGCAGGCGGGGCTGGAGGCGGAGGTGCGCGCGGTGCGCGATGCATCGCCCGTTCCGGTGGCTGTGGGCTTCGGGATATCGACTCCGGAGCAGGCGGCGGCGGTGGCCGCGATCGCGGACGGGGTGGTGGTCGGCTCGGCGCTGGTGCAGCGGGTGGGAGAGGGCGGGGTGGAGGCCGGAAGGCGCTTCGTGCGCGAGCTGCGGCAGGCCATGGACCGCGACCGGGGGGCCGATGGAGCTCGTACCCAGTAAGCGCGTACTGACCGCCCTGGGCCGCATCGCGCTGGCCCGCTTCGCGTTCGTGATGACGTGGGGCGGGGCGGCCGTGCTGGTGGCGGCCCTGGTCTGGGCGCCGCTCGACGGCCGCGGCTGGCGCGACGCGGTGGTGGGCGCGGTCGCCGTCGCGGCCCTGCGCTGGGGGGCGGTGCAGCTCTCCAAGTTCGCGTACCTGACCATGACGGTGGTGCCCGTGGGCGCCCTGATCCTGCTGGGGGAGCCGGTGGCGGCGGCGTTCGCGGCCTGGGCCGGCACGGCGGCGGGCGACCTGGTGCGGCGGAAGGGGATCCTGCCCGCCGTCATCAACGCGGGTCGCGAGACGCTGGCCGCCGTCGGCGGCGCGGGCGTGCTGCTGGCCGCGGCGCGCTACGCGGGGATCCCGCCCCCGCGGCCGGGCATCCCTCCCGCTCTGCTGAGCATGGAGGGGCTCCTTCCCATCGTCCTCTTCTTCGTCCTCTACTTCGTCTTCGCCCGCGGCCTGTTCTACTTCTCCCTTGCGTTCCGCGGCAAGCTGTCGCGGGCGGAGTGGAACATCATCCTGCGCTACGAGGCCAAGGCCATCGCCCTGGGCGCCGTGGGGGCGCTGTGCACGGCGGCGGCGTTCGCGTACCTGGCCGAGGGGTACGCCTGGGTCTACGCCGTCGCCTTCATCGCGGCGACGGGCCTCTTCGCTCGCGTCATCGTGGTGGAGGCGATCGCGTCCGAGGAGCTGCGGAAGGTGATCGCCATGGAGGCGGTCGTCGCGGCGGGACGGCCGCTCGCGGAGTCGCTGCGCCAGATCGAGACGCTGGCCTCGCGCCTGGTGGAGTGGAGCTGGATGCGCATCTACTCCGTGGCGGGCGAGGAGATGACGCCCATCTACCCGCCCGGGGTGGACGGGGGGGTGCTGGCGGAGGCCGACGCGCTGCGGCGCGAGGCGCTGGGCCGCCCGGAGGCGACCGTGCTTCGCGACGCGGCGGCGGACCCGCGCGTGGAGACCACGGAGGCGCGGGCGGTGATCCTGCAGCCGCTCCGCTACGGCGCGGTGACGCTGGGGCTGCTGGAGCTGGCGCACCACCGGCCGGCCATGTACGGCCCGTCGGAGACGCTGCTGATCGACCGCTTCGGCCGGCAGATCACGCTGGCGCTGCAGTTCGATGCGCTGATCCGCCCCATGACCGTGAGCGCGCACGAGATGGCCGAGGAGCTGCGCACGCTGGGCGGGCGGGTGACGGCGCTGCGCGAGAGCGGCGAGCGGGTGGCGGGGGAGTCGTTCCGGATCCGCGGCGGGATCGAGGAGCAGGGGCGGCGGACGTCGCTGGGCCTGGAGGTGACGGCGGCGCTGGCCGGCGCGGCCGAGACGATGGCCGCGGACGCGGACGACTCCGCCGAGCGCAGCCGCGACACCGGGCGCCTGGCGGGGGAGAACCGCGGCGCGGTGATCGAGGCGATCCAGCGGCTGGTGGCGCTGAAGGAGTTCGTGGACGCCGAGGCCGCCGGCGTGGCCGACGTCGCGCGCTCGTCGTCCGAGATCTCCACCATCGTCGGCTCCATCCGCGACCTGGCCGACCAGACGAACCTGCTGGCGCTGAACGCGGCGATCGAGGCGGCGCGCGCCGGCGAGCAGGGGCGCGGGTTCGCGGTGGTGGCGGACGAGGTGCGGAAGCTGGCGGATTCCTCCGCCACGGCGGCGGAGCGGGCGAGCGAGCTGGTGGAGCGGATGAGCTCGCGGATGGACGACACCGTGCGGCGGATGCAGCAGGGCGCCCGGAACGTCGCCGGCGTGGGCGAGCTGTCGCGCACGGCGCTGGAGGCGGTGGAGCGGATCGTCTCCGGCGCGGAGGCGGCGGGCGTCGTGGCGACGCGGATCGCGGACCGGGCGGGGGACCAGAGGTCGCGCCTGGCCGGGCTGCGGGACGAGATCGCGGCGGTCTCCACCATCGCGGCGCAGAACGGCGAGGGCGCGACGGAGGTGGCGGACGCGGCCCGGGAGCAGGCGGGGGCGCTGGCGGAGATCGAGCGCGCGGCGGCCAAGCTCGGCGAGGTCTCGGACCGGCTGAACGCCTACATCGCGCGGTTCTCGGAGGTCGTCTGAGGCCCATCACACCTCGACCACGTTCCCGTCGACGGACTTCTCGTGCGGCGGAGGACGAAAGCGCGAAGAAAGAACGCGGAGCTGATCAGGAGAGTTCGCGGAGCTCGCGGTACCCACGCCGTTCTACTCCGCGAACTCCGCGTCCCCGATCGTCACGTCGGCGCGAGCCGGAAGGATGATCGGGGGACCGGACTCTCCGCGGACCAGCGTCGCCTATTCCGACGACGCCTCCCCCTGGCGCTTCATCACCAGCACCACCTCGCGCGAGCCGCCCTGGCCGTAGTTCGTGTCGAAGGTGCTCGTCAGCTCCCACCCCTGCGCTCCCATCCGGTTCAGCTCCTTGGCCAGCTCGTCGATGTCCACCTTGCCGCCGAAGAAGCCGCCGGGCAGTGCCTTGAGCACCGCGTACTCCCATCCTGCCGCCATTCCGTGATCCTTTCGTCGTGGGTCGCGCAGCCCGGGTGGGCGGCGTGCGTCCCGTACGGACGGCGGGTCCGGAGTGTTTCCGTCAGCCTCGCTCGTCCACCCCTGCCCGGACCCGCCGGCGGTGGCCCGCGGTGACGAAGAAGATCGCGGTGGAGACGGCCAGCACGCCCGCCACGACGCCCCATTCCTCGAGCGTGACGGAGGTGAGGATGGCGGCGATGACGGCCAGCGCCAGGACGGGGACCACGCCGGCGGCGGGAACGCGGAACGGGATGCCCCCGGCGCGCACGTCCTTACGGCGGAGCTGCCAGGCGGCCAGGCAGCAGGCGGCGTAGAGGAGCAGCGTGGTCAGGTTGGCCAGGATCGCCAGCGCCTCGAAGCCGCTGGTGACCGCCAGGACGAAGGTGACGACGCTCTGCACCGCGATGGCGACGTACGGCGTGCGGTGCGTGGCGTGGACGGCGGCGAGCTTCGACGGGAGGAAGCCGTCGCGTCCGAGCGCGAAGAGCGCGCGGGGAACGGCGAGCGTCATCCCGCTCACGTAGCCGAACATGGAGACGGCCGCGCCCACCAGCATCATCGTTCGTCCCCAGGGGCCCAGCGCGACGGCCGCCGCGTCGGCCAGCGGCGTCCCGCTCTCCGCCAGGGCAGGCCCAAGGACTCCCTGCGCCACGTGGTGCAGCCCCAAGTAGAACACCGTGACGATGCCCATCGCCAGGAAGATGGCGCGCGGGACGGTGCGGGCGGGCTCGCGCACCTCGCCGCTGGGGACCAGGGCGCTCTCGATGCCCGCGAAGGCGAAGATGAGGAGGATGGAGGCGCGGGCGACCTTCTCCGCGTGGGGGCTCTGGACCCAGCCGACGTTCTCCCCCTTCACGGCGAAGAGGCCGCCGATCAGGAGGATGGTGAGCGGAAGCAGCTTGGCGGCCGTGGCGGCCACGTTCAGGCGGTTGCCCTGCCGCACGCCCAGGACGTTCACGGCGGACGCGATCGCCAGCGTGGCGGCCAGCACGACGCCGCGCCCGACGTTCCCCGCCAGCGCGGGCACGAGCCCGCCGACCGCGTCCGCGAAGATGGTCGCGACCGCGGAGAGCGCGAAGGTGCCCACCACCCAGAGCAGCACGCCGGAGAGGAAGCCGGCGAAAGGGCCGAACGCCACCTCCACGTAGGCGTACGGCCCGCCCGTCAACGAGACGCGGCTCCCCGCCTCGGCGAAGCAGAGGACGATCAGCGCCATCGCGACGGCGCAGACCACGTAGGCCAGGGGCGCGGCGGCTCCCAGCTCCTTCGCGGCGAACGCCGGGAGCCGGAAGATGCCGCCGCCGATGGTGATGTTGACGATCCCTGCGGCGAGCCCCAGCACGCCCACGGCGCGGACCAGGCGGGAGTCGGTCGAGGTCGCGGCGTCGCTCAAGCGGGCTCCTGGAGGGGCGGGACGGAGAGGAAGGAACGCGGAAGGTCGCTGCGCGGCGGGGGAGCGCGCAAGCGCGGCGTCAGCCGCCCGGGACGAAGGCCGCGCCGCAGCGCAGGCAGAGCCACGAGCGCTCCCACTCGGCGCGCTCCGCCCTCCACGCCGACTTCCGCCTGCGGTGCCACAGGAAGGGGAGCAGGAACGGGAGGCCGAGCGCCACCAGCATCAGCCCCGCCCGCACCGCCGGCGTCTGCTCCACGGCCAGGGTGAGGAGGAGCTGCAGCACGAACGCGAGGCCGAACCACTCCACGATCGGGCGGACGATCCCCGGCTTCGGCGGGGGGAGCAGGCGGCTGGCGAGCAGGGTGCGTCCGGTTCCCGACGGGCGGATCCCCCGGCCGGCGGCCCACCGGGGCGGCTCGGAGGGCAGCACGCCCGGGGTGGGAGACGCCAGGCCGGACAGCGAGACCTCCGCCGTGCCCTCCTCGACCACCCGCCGCACCCGCCGCACCTCGCGCGACCCGCAGGCGGGGCAGGCGCCCTCCGCCGGGAACGCATCCGCTTCGGCGGAGGCGGGGCGGACGGCGGGACGCGCGTCCTCCTCCTCCTCCACGCTCCTCGGCGGAAGGCCGTCGGCGGGACGGCCGCAGCGGGGGCACGCCGAGGCGGCGTCGGAGACCTCGGCGGCGCAGTCGGGGCAGGTGGGCAGGGGCATGCGGCGGGGCGTCGCTTACGGTTGGGAAGGGGCGGAGGGCGAGGGGCCGGGCGTCTCCCGCGGTCCCGAATCGGGGCGCAGGCGCTCCTCGACCGCGGGGTCGGGCTCCACGAAGAGCGTCTTGCCGCGCAGGATGACCACCTTCCCGGGCGGCGCGTTGCGCGGCTTGCGGACGTGCTTGCGGCGCGTCCAGTCCACGGCCACGGTGCCCGACGTGCGCGCCTTGCTGTAGAGCGCCGCCAGGACGGCCGCCTCCTCCAGGTCGCGCGCGGGCGGCGCCGCGCCGGGGTCTCGCCAGCGGAGCACGACGTGCGAGCCGGGCACCTGCCGCGCGTGCAGCCACACGTCCTCGGGCGCGGAGTGGCCGAAGGTCAGGCGGTCGTTGTCCGCCGAGCCCCGGCCCACGCGCACCTCCAGCCCGCCCGACGTCCTGTAGGTCCGGTACGGCCTCCGCGGCACCGCCGCCGCGCCGCCGCCTCCGGCTCCTCCGCCGCCGCGGGAGAGGACCTCCTCCGTCTCCTCGTCCATCTCCCCCCTCTCGGCGGCCTCCAGCGCCTTCTGCCAGAGCCCGGCCTCCGCCTCCGCGTCCGCCAGCAGGGCGGGGATGCGCTCCTCGGCGCGGGAGCGCTTGCGGGCCTCCTCGTAGAGCCGCTGCGCGTTGTCGGACGGGCGCAGCGACGGGTCGAGGGGCACGTCGACCGCCTCGCCGTCGAAGCCGGTCAGGCGCACCGACTCCGCCCCGGCGGGAACCAGGTGCAGGCTGGAGAGGAGCAGGTCGCCCCGCGCGCGGATGCGCTCCGCCTCGCCCACGTCCGCGGCCTCGTCGCGCAGGCGGGCCACGCGGCGGCGGGCGCCGTCCAGCCGGCGGCGGACGCGCTGCACCAGCGCGGGGTCGGGCCCGATCCGCACCTCCTCCACCGACGCGGAGGCCGCCGCCTCCTCGAAGGCGGCGAGCAGGGAGGGGAGGGGGCGCGCGGGAAGGTCGGGGAGGGGAACCGGGTACGGCTGCGGCCCGGAGGACGTCTCCAGCAGCACCGGGGACGGCGGGGCCGCGCCCAGCGTCCACCAGCGGTCGAACGCCACCTCCATCGCCACGGGGTCGTCCGCGTCCGCCGCGGCGCCGAGCAGCGCGCGCGCGTTCAGCGGGCTCGTCCAGGCGAAGCGGCGTACCAGGGCCTTCGCGCGCTCCGCGGGCCGCAGCGGGGCCAGCAGGGCGTCCCACTCCGCCCGCGCGGCGCCCTCCGATGCCGTCGCGGGACCGACGCGGGGGGGCTGGGAGGGAGGCTCGTAGACGGCGCCGGTGCGCAGGGAGCGCCCGCCGGACTCGCGGGTGCGCAGGACGGTGTGGATGCGCCCGTCCTTTCCGTCGACGAGCAGGGCGTTCCACTGGTTGGTCTGCAGCTCCACCACCAGGATGCGCGAGCCGCCGCGGAAGCGGTTGCCCTCGTGCAGCTCGATGCGCAGCAGGCGCTCGTCGTCGGGGGCGTGGACGCGGACGACGCGGGCCTCGGGGCGGGCGGGCGGCTCCTCCTCGGCGGGGACGATGCGCAGCCAGCCGCGCGAGGGGTGCAGGTCCAGGCGCAGCGACTCTCCGCGGTCCAGGGGAAGGACGGCGGAGAGGTCCCGGTCGAAGACGGGGAAGGGGTGCGCGAGGCGCCCCGCGAGCCGCGCGTGGAGCTCGGCGGCCAGGGCTCGCACCAGCAGGGGATCGAAGCGCACGAGGTTTGACACTGCCTGAAGATCTCGTTAGTATTTCGGCACGTCAACCCGCCGTCACGGACATACCCTCCCCCGGCATCGGTACGGGAAAAACGCGAGGCCGGGGGCCGACTTCCAGTCGCGAGGCCCACATGTCCACCCAAAGCGGGAATGGCGCGCGGAGGCTGTCCGTCACGGACCTCCGCGAGATGAAGCGTCGTGGCGAGCGAATCGCCGCGCTGACCGCCTACGACTACCTCTTCGCGAGGCTCGTGGACGCGGCCGGCGTGGACGTCGTGCTGGTGGGCGACTCGCTCGGCCAGGTTGTGCTGGGGCTGGACACCACCCTGCCGGTTACGCTGGACGACATGATCCACCATGCGCGCGCCGTGCGCCGCGGGGTGGATCGCGCGCTTCTGGTGGTCGACCTCCCCTTCCTGACGTACCAGGTCTCGGTCCGGGACGCGCTGCGCAACGCGGGGCGCGTGCTGCAGGAGACCGGCGCGTCGGCGGTGAAGCTGGAGGGCGGCTCCTCCGAGACCTGCGACACCGTCCGCGCGCTGGTGCGGGCTGGAATCCCCGTCATGGGCCACCTGGGCTTCACCCCCCAGTCGGTGCACGTGACGGGGGTTCGCGTGCAGGGGAAGGAAGCCGATGGGAAGGAGCGCCTGGTGGCCGAGGCGCGCCGCCTGGAGGACGCGGGCGCCTTCTCCGTGGTGCTGGAGCTGGTCCCCGGCACCGTGGCCCAGGCGGTGACGGAGGCCGTCTCCATCCCCACCATCGGGATCGGGGCCGGTGGCGGGTGCGACGGGCAGGTGCTGGTGCTGCACGACATGCTCGGACTGAACCCCGGCTTCCGCCCCCGCTTCCTGCGCCGCTTCGCCGAGGTGGGCGAGCTGGCCGCGCAGGGGGTGGGCGACTTCGTTCGCGCCGTGAAGGACCGCGAGTTCCCGGCGCAGGAGCACACCTTCGAATGAGCGTCGAGCTGAAGGCGGCCCCGGCCCTGGCCATCGTGCCGCCGCGGGCCGACCCCCTGCGCGTGGTGGGCACCCGGGCCGAGGTGCGCGCCGCCGTGGCCGCCGCGCGCGCGGCGGGAAAGCGGGTCGCCCTGGTGCCCACCATGGGATACCTGCACGAGGGGCACCTCTCCCTGCTGGACGTGGCGCGCGAGCGGGCGGACTTCGTGGCCCTTTCCATCTTCGTGAACCCGCTGCAGTTCGGGCCCACCGAGGACCTGGACCGCTACCCCCGCGACCTGGAGCGCGACCTGGAGATGGCGCGCGCGCGCGGCGTGGACCTGGTCTTCACGCCGAGCGGGGCGGAGATGTACCCCGACGGCCCGCCCCGCGTCTGCGTGGTGCCCGACGCCGCGCTGGAGGACCGCCTCTGCGGCGCGTCGCGGCCCGGCCACTTTCGCGGCGTCCTGACCGTGGTCGCCAAGCTGTTCGGCCTCTTCACGCCGGACGTGGCGGTGTTCGGGCAGAAGGACTGGCAGCAGGCCACGCTCATCCGCCGCATGGCCCGCGATCTGGACATGCCCGTGCAGGTGGAGGTGGCGCCGCTGGTGCGCGACCCCGACGGGCTGGCGATGAGCTCGCGCAACGTCTACCTCTCCCCCCAGGAGCGGGCGTGCGCCCTCTCGCTCTCGCGGGCGCTGCGGGCGGCGGAGGCGCTGTACGCGGCCGGCGTGACGGACGGGGCGACGCTGCGCTCCGGGCTCTGGAACGCGATCTCGCTCACGGGCGTGGAGCCGGAGTACGCCGAGGTGGTGGACGGGGCCACGCTGCAGCCCGCCGTCCGCGCCTCCGCCGGGACCGTCCTGCTGGTGGCCGCGCGGGTGGGGAAGACGCGGCTGATCGACAACGTGGTGCTGTCCTGAGCCCCATCCCGGCCTGACCCCGGTCCGGGCGGCCTCCTTCGGGCCCGCCCGTCCACTCCCTCCACACCTCCCATCCCGTCGCCCTTCCCCATGTCCGCCGCGGAACAGACCGAGCGCCCTCCGCTGGGCCCCGTGGCGCGCGCGGCCGCACGCGGCGAGCTTCCGTCGTGGGCCAGCGCCGGCCGTTCGCGCCGCGAGCACATCGCGCGGGTGGCGGCGCTGATGGGGGAGTGGGCGACCGCCCTCGGCCTGGGCGCGGCGGAGGTGGAGCGGTGGACGGCGGCGGCGTGGCTGCACGACGTGCTGCGCGAGGAGAGCCCGGAGGCGCTCCGCCGCCAGGTGCCGGAGGAGTTCCGCGACCTGGCCGCCCCGGCGCTGCACGGCCCCGCCGCCGCCGAGCGCCTGCGCGGCGAGGCCGACGACGAGGTGCTGGACGCCGTCCGCTACCACACGCTGGGCCACACGGGCTTCGGCCGGCTGGGCCGCGCGCTCTTCCTGGCCGACTTCCTGGAGCCAGGCCGCAAGGTCCTTCCCGAGTGGCGGGCGGCGCTCCGCGCGCGCATGCCGCACGAGATGGACGCGGTGCTGCGCGAGGTGGTGGCCTCGCGGCGCGATTACCTGCGCGACAGGAAGGTCGCCGTCCACCCCTGCACGCTCGCCTTCTACCGCCAGGTGCTGGGGGAGGAGGCGTGAGCCCGCGCGTCCGCCTGGCGGGGGTCGTCCTCCTCCTGCTGGTCGTCGCCGTACTCGTCGGCTCGCTGGTCGCCGGGATCGGGCGGGACGGGAAGCCGCTCGTGCCCGTGGGCGGGGCTCCGCGGGCGGACGTGCCGTTGGCGGAGCCCGCGCCCGGCCGCGTGCGCGTGGAGGTGCTGAACGCGGCGGGCGTTCCCGGGCTGGCCAGGGAGATCAAGACGCTGCTGCGCGACCGCGGCTTCGACGTCGTCTCGTTCGGGAACGCGCGCGGCGTGGCGGGCGACACCAGCCGGGTGATCGACCGCGTCGGCAACCCCGACGCCGCCCGCCAGGTCGCCGATGCGCTCGGCGTCTCCCGCGTCGTCACCGAGCGGGATTCGACGCTGATGGTGGACGCGTCCGTCGTCCTGGGGAAGGACTGGCGGCGGCCGGCAACGGATGCTTCGTCCGTGCCCTGATCCGGCGGTCGTCTCGTCGTGCGGGCCACGTTTTTTCACGCGGAGACGCGGAGGACGCGGAGACGCGGACGTGGGAGGGCGAGATCATCCGGCGGGTCCGGACGCTCACGGGGGCATCCTCTCCATCGTGGGAAAGGATGCCCCCGCTTCGTCGTCGGATCCATGCGGTGAGCCTGCCCGAGGGCGTTCCGCGTCTCTCCGTGCTTTCTCCGCGTCCCCCAAAGCAGTTGAAGCGGACCGGGCGGATGCGGGGCCTCAGCTCGTGGCGGCGATCTGGACGAGCTTGCGGCCCTCGGTGACCTCGGCGCGGAGCTGGCCGCAGGCGGCGGCGATGTCGCTTCCGCGGGACTCGCGGACGGCGGCGGAGATGCCGTGGCGGTCCAGGGTGCGCACGAAGTGGTCGAGGCGGGCGCGCTTCGAGGGCTTCCACTCCGTCCCCGGGATGGGGTTGAAGGGGATCAGGTTCACGAAGGCGTTGAACTCGCCCACGACGCCGGCCAGCTCGCCCGCCAGCTCGGGTTTGTCGGTGACGCCGTCGATCATCACGTACTCGAAGGTAATCCGCTTGCCGCCCGCCTCGTCGAACCTGCGCAGCGCGTCCAGCAGCGTGGGGAGCGGGAACTTCTTCTCCAGCGGGATCAGCTCCTGCCGCAGCTCGTGGTTGGGCGCGTGGAGGGAGAGCGCCAGGCGGTACTGCTCCGGCATCTCCGCCATCTCCAGGATCCCGGGCACCACGCCGACGGTGGAGACGGTGATGCGGCGCGCGCCCACGCCGTAGCCGCGGTTCAGGATGGCGAGCGACGGGATCACCGCCTTGCGGTTCATGAGCGGCTCGCCCATCCCCATGTAGACGATGTTCGTGATCTCGCCGTAGCCGTTGTCGCGCGCCCAGGCGCGGGCGCCGCGGTACTGCGATACGATCTCGCCCGCGGTGAGCTGCCGGCGGTAGCCGGCCCAGCCCGTCGCGCAGAAGGTGCACGCCATGGCGCACCCCGCCTGCGACGAGATGCAGAGCGTCAGGCGCGAGGACGTGGGGATCAGGACGGACTCGATCAGCTCGCCGTCGTCCAGCTTCCACAGGTGCTTGGTGGTGCCGTCGACGGAGCGCGAGACCTTGGAGGGCAGCGGCGCGGTGAGCGCGAAGCGCTCGGCCAGCGCGGCGCGCTCGGCCTGGGGAAGGTCCGTCATCTCGGCGAAGGAGAAGGCCAGGCGCTCGTAGAGCCAGGCCGTCACCTGCTTCGCCCGGTACGCCGGCTGCCCCCGCTCCGCGAAGTGGTCGCGGACGGCGCGCTCCGCCTCCTCGGGAAGGAGGCCGGCCAGGTCCTGGGGGTGTGCGACGGCGATCATCGGGGCCTTCCCTCCGCTCGTTCTCCTTCCCAGCGGCGCGCTCCCGGGAAAGGGGGAAACCCCTTAATTCCCCCCACCCTCCGCGAGGTTCCCCGCGCGCTTGCTGGCCGGCCCGGCGCGCGTTAGCTTTGCAAGGTTTGCACCGCCTGACGGCGCTTTTTCGCTCCTCCACACCGGCCAGCCAGGCGACGTGCTGCTGAACGAGCTCCTGACGCCCGACCGCATCAAGGTGCCCCTGGAGGGTACGACCAAGGACACGCTCCTGGAGGAGCTGGTCCGCCTTCTCTGCGACACCGGCGCCGTGCGCGACGCCGACGAGGTTCTGCGCGCCGTGCGCGAGCGCGAGAAGGTGCTCAGCACCGGGATCGGCCACGGCGTCGCCATCCCCCACGGCCGGGCGGACAGCGCGCCCAGCCTGGTGATGGCGGCGGGGATCACCTCCGGGCCGGTGGACTTCGACGCGCTGGACGGCAAGCCGGTCACGCTCGTCTTCCTGCTCGTGGGCCCCGAGGCGTCCGCCGGCGACCACGTCAAGGCGCTGAGCCGCATCTCGCGCCTGGTGCGCCGCGAGGCCTCGCGCGAGGCGCTCTCCACCGCCCGCGGCGCCGCGGAGTTCCACGCCGTGCTGGCCGAGGCCGAGCGCGGGTGACCGGCCCCGCGCGCCTCCGCGCCTGGGGCGCGGCGGCGGCCTGGGCGGCGCTGATCTTCTGGCTCAGCTCGCGCCCCTCGATCCCGGCGCCGGCGATCCCCGGCCTCGACAAGGTGGCCCACCTGGCGGCCTACGCCGTCCTGGGCTTCCTGCTGGCGCGCGCCGCGCCGGGGAGCCTGGCGGCCGTGGCGCTGGGCCTTCTGTACGGGGCCAGCGACGAGATCCACCAGACCTACGTCCCCGGCCGCACCGCCGACCCGCTCGACTGGGTGGCGGACGCGGCCGGCGTCCTGCTGGGCACGTGGGCCCACACCCTCTGGCGCGCGCGCCGGGCCCCCCGGGCCGCGGTGCCGCACGACGGCACATGACCGAGACCCTGGCTACATCGTACCGCACCCACGCCGCCGGTGCCCTCCGCGCCGAGCACGCCGGCTCGCCCGCGCGCCTGGTGGGGTGGGTCCACCGCCGCCGCGACCTGGGCCACCTGGCCTTCGTGGACCTGCGCGACCGCGCCGGGATGGTGCAGGTCTCCTTCGACCCCGCCTGGACCCCGGCCGACGTCGTTGCCGCCGCCCGCGCGCTCGGTCCCGAGGACGTGGTGCAGGTGGAGGGCACGGTGGAGCGGCGCATCGAGGGGAAGAGCAACGCGGACCTGGCCACGGGCGAGGTGGAGCTGCGGGCCACGGCGATGACCGTCCTCACCCGCGCCGAGGCGCTCCCCATCCCCGTGTACCGCACGCCGGACGAGGAGCTCCCCACCGAGGAGCTGCGGCTCAAGCACCGCACCCTCGACCTGCGCCGCCCCGAGCTGCAGCGCAACTTCGTCATCCGGCACAGGGCGGCGCAGACGGCGCGCGCGTTCCTCTCCGCGCACGAGTTCCTGGAGATCGAGACGCCGATGCTCACCAAGCGCACGCCCGAAGGGGCGCGCGACTTCCTGGTGCCGTCCCGCGTCCACCCCGGCGAGTTCTACGCCCTGCCGCAGTCGCCCCAGATCTACAAGCAGCTCCTGATGGTGAGCGGCTTCGACCGCTACTTCCAGATCGCGCGCTGCCTGCGCGACGAGGACCTGCGCGCCGATCGCCAGCTCGAGTTCACGCAGATCGACGCCGAGATGGCGTTCGTGGACGAGGAGGACGTGTTCGCGGTGGGCGAGGGGCTGATGGCGGCGATCTGGCGCGAGGTGCTGGGCGTGGAGATCGAGGCGCCCTTCCCGCGGCTGACGTACGCCGAGTGCATGGTGCGCTACGGCACCGACAAGCCCGACCTGCGCTTCGGCCTGCCGGTGCAGGACCTGACGGACGTCCTCTCCCGCGCCGACTTCCGCCTCTTCCAGGGGGTGGCGGGCACGCCGCAGCGCATCCGCGGCATCCGCGTTCCGGGCGGCGCCCGCCTCTCCCGCAAGGAGCTGGACGAGCTGCAGGAGGTCGCGAAGCGCGGCGGGGCGGCGGGCGCGCTGTGGGTGAAGCGGGCGGAGGACGGCGCGCTGGCCGGCCAGTTCGCGAAGGCGCTGGAGGGCGACGCCCTGGCCGCGTTCCTGGAGGCCGGCGGGATGGAGCCGGGCGACCTGTTCGTCGCCGTGGTGGGCCACTTCCGCGTCGTCGACCCCTCCTCTCCCGGCTCGCGGGCGGGGGCGGACGGCCAGGCCGTTCCGGCGGCGCTCGAGGGGGCGCTGGACGAGCTGCGGCGGCACCTGGCGCGGAAGATGAACCTGGTCGAGGAAGGTCGGCACGCCTGGCTCTGGGTGACGGAGTTCCCGGCGTTCGACTTCGACGCCGACGCGGGGCGCCTGGTGGCGGCGCACCACCCGTTCACCATGCCCCACCCCGACGACGTTCCCGCGCTGTTCGCGGCCACGGAGCAGGAGGGCGGGATCGACGCGGAGGGGGCGCGGGCGCTGTATGGAAAGGCGATCCGATCCCGCGCGTACGATGCGGTGTACAACGGGAACGAGCTGGCCAGCGGGTCGGTGCGCATCCACGATCCCGAGCTGCAGCGCCGCGTCTTCCGCGCGCTGGGGATCGGGCCCGACGAGGCCCGGACCAAGTTCGGCTTCCTGCTGGAGGCGTTCCGCTACGGGGCGCCGCCGCACGCCGGGTTCGCCTTCGGCTTCGACCGCATCGCCATGCTGCTGGCGGGCACGAAGAACCTGCGGGACGTGCTGGCGTTCCCCAAGACCACGGCGGCGCGCGCCCTGCTGGAGGGTGCGCCCACCCCGCTGGACGACGACGACCTGCGCGAGGTGAACGTCCGGCTGCGGACCCCGTAGCCCGGCCGCGACGGCACGCACCCGCCGCCGGCACGGCGCGACCGGAGGGGGCCCGCGGCACGCGCGGGCTCCCTCGCGCGTTCCCGAAGGAGTGGAGGGCGGCGGACGCCGTCACTCCCGCACGACGACGGACACCGGAGAGGAATGGCAGAGACCCAGACCGCCCCCGTCCAGCACCGCATCTCCGCCGAGGCGGCGGACCCCCTGCTGCTGGCCGGCGTGAACGACGCGCACCTCCTGGAGCTGGGCCGCCTCTGCGGCTGCCGGGTGGTGATGCGCGACGACCACGTGACGCTCTCCGGCCCCGTGGAGGGGGTGGAGCGCGCCGCGCCCGTCGCCCGCCACATGATCGAGCTGGCGCGCACCGGCGTGCCCTTCGGGCCCGAGGACATCGAGCGCTTCTTCGAGGCCGACCGCTCCGCCGAGGGCGGGGTCGCGCGGCTCTCCGAGGCCGGGCGCATCGTGGTTCCCGGCGGGCGGAAGGTGATCACCGCCAAGTCCGAGGGGCAGCGGCAGTACCTGGAGGCCATCGACCAGAACGACGTGGTGGTGGGCATCGGCCCCGCCGGCACGGGCAAGACGTACCTGGCGGTGGCGATGGCGGTGGACGCGCTCTTCAAGAAGCGGGTGAAGCGCATCGTCCTGGCCCGCCCCGCCGTGGAGGCGGGGGAGAACCTGGGCTTCCTGCCCGGCGACCTGCAGGAGAAGATCGACCCCTACCTGCGCCCGCTGTACGACGCGCTGGAGGACATGATGCCGCAGGACCGCCTGCGGCGCTCGCTCGAGACGCGGGCGATCGAGATCGCGCCGCTGGCGTACATGCGCGGGCGCACGCTGCAGGACGCGTTCGTGATCCTGGACGAGGCGCAGAACGCCACCAACCTGCAGATGAAGATGTTCCTGACCCGCCTGGGCTTGAACTCCAAGGCGGTGATCACCGGGGACAAGACGCAGATCGACCTGCCGCGCCGCGAGGACTCGGGGCTGGTGCAGGTGGAGGGGGTGCTGAAGGGGATCGAGGGCATCGCGTTCGTCTACCTGCAGCCCACGGACGTGATCCGCCACCGCCTGGTGCGCGACATCATCAAGGCCTACGCGGCCGCCGCGGGCGAGCCGGAGGAGGACCAGCAAGCGTCATGAAGGGGAACGGGGGGGAGCGCGCCCCCACGGCCCGGCGCGCGGCCGCACCCGCCGAGGCGCCCCCCGCGCCCCGGCGCCGCGCGCGCGCCGTGAAGGTCGGCCTGCGTCTCCTGCTGCTGCTGGGGACCTCCGTCGCCCTCTACGTGCTCTTCCCCACGCAGCGCGGGGCCGTGTCCGAGGGGCTGGAGCGCGGCGTGGTGGCGCCCGAGGACGTGGTGGCCGGGGTGGCCTTCGACGTCCCCAAGCCTCCCGAGGAGCTGCGCCGCGAGCAGGACGAGGCGGCGAGCGGCGTTCCCCCGGTGCTGGAACGCGACTCCGCGGCCGAGCGCGCGGTCGCCGCCTCGCTGGCCGAGTTCTTCTCGGCGGTGGACAGCGCCGCGGCCGGGCAGCCCGACCCGCGCCCCGCCCTGCGCGCCACGCTGGAGCGGGCCCGGGTGCCCGTCACGCTGGGCGCCATCGAGGTGCTGGCCGACCCCGCGCGCCGCGCCGCCCTCCGCGCCTCGTCCACCGACGCCGCGCAGAGCCTGCTGGCCCGGGGCGTCGCGAGCGCCTCGCCGCGCCGCAGCGGCGTCTCGGCCGTGAACGTCCGCGGCCTTCCCGGCGGCGAGCGCCTGGTCGCCGCCGACTCGGTGCTGACGGCGGACGCCTTCTACCGCCTGGCCTCCGCCGGGCTGGTGGAGTCCGCCGGCGCCGACGCGGCCGAGCTGCAGCGCCTGCTGCTGATCCGCTTCTTCCGCCCGTCGCTGGTCCCCGACGCCGACGAGACGGAGCGCGCCCGCGCCCGTGCCCGCGCCGCCGTGAACCCGGTGAAGGCGCGCGTGCTGGCCGGGGAGAAGATCGTGGGCGCCCGCGAGCAGGTGGGCCCGCGCGAGGAGGAGCGCCTGCGCGCGTACGAGGCCGCGCTCCGCGACCGCGAGGTGCGCGTGGACGGCCCGCACTCCTTCGGCCGCGCGCTGGGCGGCGTGCTGCACAACGCCCTGCTCCTCTGCATCCTCGGCGCGCTGCTCCGCCTCTCGCGCCGCACCCTGTGGGACGACGACCGCGCGGTGACGTTCCTGGCGATGCTCGTGATCGCCGTCAGCGGCATCGCCGCGGTGGTGGCGCGGCTCGAGCTGCCGCCGGAGGTGATCCCGGTGCCGTTCGCGGCGCTGCTCGTGGCCGTGCTGTGGGGCGGCCGGCTGGCGCTGGCGCTGGCGCTGGTCCTGGCGCTCCTGCTGGGCGGGCAGGGGCCGTTCGTCGGCCTGGCGGTGCCCTTCGCGACCGCGGTGGGCGGCGCGGCGGCGGCGTTCGGGGTGCGGGTGGCGCAGCGCCGCCTGCAGGCATGGCTGGTGGTGGTGATCATCGCGATGGCGTACGGGTCGGCGGCGCTCTCCGTGGGCCTGCTGCGCGACCACCCGGTGCGGGAGATCGGGATCGCCGTGGCGTGGGGGATCGTGAACGCGACCGCGTCCGTCCTGCTGGCGGTGGGCGTCCTGCCGCTGGCGGAGTGGTTCACGCGGGTGACGACGAACCAGACGCTGATGGAGCTGGCGGACCCCAACCAGCCGCTGCTGCGCCGCCTGGCGCTGGAGGCGCCGGGGACGTACGCGCACACCATCAGCGTGGCGAACCTGGCGGAGGCGGTCTGCACGGCGATCGGCGCCAACGCGCTGCTCGCCCGCGTGGGCGTGTACTACCACGACGTGGGAAAGGTCGTCAAGCCGCACTACTTCATCGAGAACCAGCCCCGCGGGCGCAACCCGCACGACAAGCTGAAGCCCTCGATGTCGGCCGCGGTGGTGCGCTCGCACGTGGCGGACGGGCTGAAGCTGGCGGAGCAGGTGCGCCTGCCCGCCGTGGTGAAGGCGTTCATCGCCGAGCACCACGGCACGCAGGCGATCTCGTACTTCCTGGACCAGGCGCGCGCCGCGGACCCGGAGGCGCGGGTGAACACGGCGGACTTCACGTACGCCGGCCCCCGGCCGCAGAGCCGCGAGACGGCGGTGGTGATGCTGGCGGACTCGGTGGAGTCGGCGGCCCGGACGCTGAACGACCCCACGCCGGAGCGCATCCGCGAACTGGTGGAGCGGCTGGTGTCGGCCAAGATCGCGTCGGGGCAGCTCGACGAGTGCCCCCTCACGCTGCGCGAGATCCAGCAGGCCAAGGAGACGCTGGTGAAGGGGCTGGTGGGGATGTACCACCACCGGGTCGACTACCCGGCGCCGCCGGCCGCCGCCACGCCGGCGGCGGAGGGGAGCCCGGCGGCCGCGGGCGCCGGGAAGGGAGGGGGAGATGGATGAGCTCACGGTGGAGGTGAGCGTGGGGGAGGGCGTGGAGTCGCCCGCCGCGCCGGAGCGCGTGGAGGCCGCGGTGCGCCACGTGCTGGCCGCGGAGGGGGTGCGGGAGGCCGAGCTCTCCATCGCCCTGCTGGGCGACGACGGGATCGCGTCGCTGAACCAGGACTACCTGGGGCACGAGGGCCCGACGGACGCCATCTCGTTCGCGCTGCACGAGCCGGGCGAGCCGCCGCTGGGGGACGTGTACGTGGGCGTGGACCAGGCCCGCCGCCAGGCGGAGGAGTACGGCGCCACGGCGGAGGAGGAGGTCCTGCGGCTCGCCGTCCACGGCACGCTGCACGTCCTCGGATACGAGCACCCCGACGGCGGGGAGCGGGTGGACTCCGAGATGTTCCGGCGGCAGGAGGAGCTGCTGGCGGGGTTCCTGGCGGCGGAGGGATAGGGGAGGGGCGGCGGACGGAGGGAGGCGCGGAGGAACGGTGGGGGCGGAGGGCGCGTCGGGTACGCGCCCTCGACCTGATTCGGGTCGGGCGGCAGGCGGCCCCCCCCCCCCCCCTCCCCCGGCCCCAATATGCGTTAACTTAGGCACCCAACATCTTGCAGCTCCGCGATTTGGGAAGCACGTCTTCGCGGGCGCTCCCGAAGCCTGCGGCCCAGCTCACTTCCTCGTCGCAGCAACTCGCTTGGCAGGCTGGGCAGAGACACCACGGACCGGAACGCGTCGCACGCTTCGCGGAACTCCCGCCAGCGACTCCCCACCCCGGATCGGGAACCCCCAGGGGGAAAAAAGGCGAGATTCCTCGCCCATTCTCTCCATCACCAGCACCGCCAGCAACTTCGCGTAGATCCAGCTTCGAACCCCCTCCGGATCCCGGTTCGGTGCGCTCCCCATGTCGAAGAGCGACTTCAGGCGCTTGAAGCCAAGCTCTACCTGCCATCGGGCGCGGTAGAGTTCCAGCACCTGCGACGCGTCGAGATCCGCCAGCCCGGGCGTGGTCAGCACGAAGACGTACTCCGTCAGCTCCAGCGTCTGCGCCCGTACCGTCTTCCCCTTCTTGCGCGCCGCTTTCCGTAGGCGCTCCTTCGCGAGTCGCGCCGTGCTCTCACTCCTGCGGACTGCGCAGAGCCGCGCGTCGTACGTGCGCCCTTTCGCCTCGAAGCGTACCGGCCACGCCTGCGGTGCATACCCCCGGACCGAGCGCAGCGTGGCTGCCAGATCCAGCGGCCTGCCTGCGGGATCGAGAAGAGGGAAGCTGCTGGCGTTCAGCCGCACCACCACATCGCCCCCGTGCTCCAGCACGTGCGCGACGCCCCCCCGGTGACAGTATCCCCGATCCCCCAGGATCACATCCCCCGGCTCCACCGGTACCCGCGTGTACGTCTCCCCTCCGCTGGCGTCGGTCACCTCGGCGAAGTCACAGGTCAGGGTCGGCAGGTGCAGCACGTAGTGCAGGCGCCAGTCCGTGCCGCTACTCCCGGACACCCTCACGTGCGTGGCGTCAACGACCCGCAGCCGCCGCCCGGTGGACATCACCTCCACGATCGGAATACGCGCTCGCCCGGCGAACACCTCCCCCGCCAGTGCGCGCAGCCACGGTCCCATGCCTCGCATGCGCTTCATCAGGCCCACGCCCGAGATCCGGGCGAGCCCCGCCGCCGAGGCTCGCGCCGCCGCTTGCTGCAGTGAAAGCCCCGAGGCCGCGTAGAGGAAGGCCAGCCGCAGCAGCGTGTCGGCGCTTTTCACCTGACGCGCTCGCTTCAGCGCCCCCGTGGATCGGGCCAGCTCCCGCCACCCCTCGGGCAGGAACTGGGTGATCACGTCCCACTCTTCCGAAAGGATGTCGGCTCGCATGGAGCACACGATATCTCGGCCGCACGCGAGGAGCAAGGATTAAGTTAACGCCTATTCCCCCGGCCCCTCCCCCACAAGGGGAGAGGTGACGGTCGACGGTAGGCAGCTCGCTGTGTCGGCTGAGGTTGCGCCTCACCTCGGGCCCGTCTCCCACGAGGGGGGAGGGCCCTGTGTTCTGCCCGATGAACACGGGCGGGGCTGCGGCGCGCTGACCGACCTCTGGTGAGGTCGACGGAGAAAGCGAGCGGGGGAGGACGCCGCGCGGCGTCCTCCCCCTCTTCCGTCACCGGCCGACCGCGGGCGTCAGACGCCGTAGACGGCGGACGCCTTGGCGCGCAGGTAGTCCAGCAGCGGCTCGTGCGAGAGCGGGGCGCCGCTCACCCGCTGGCAGAGCTCGGGTGCGGTGAAGCGGCGGCCGTGCACGTGGATGTTGGTGCGCAGCCACTCCAGCAGCGCGCCCATCTCCCCGCGGCGGATCTGGTCGTCCAGGTCGGGCATCTCCCGGCGGATGCGCACCCAGAACTGCGCCGCGTACAGGTTGCCCAAGGTGTAGGTGGGGAAGTAGCCGATGGCCCCCATCGACCAGTGGATGTCCTGCAGGCACCCGCGGCGGTCGTCGGGAACGTCGAGGCCCAGGTCCGACTTCACCCGCTCGTTCCAGGCGCCGGGCAGGTCGCTCGGCGCCAGGTCGCCCTCGAGCAGCGCGCGCTCCAGGTCGAAGCGCAGCATGATGTGCAGGTTGTACGTGGCCTCGTCGCTCTCGATGCGGATCAGGTTGGGCTCGATCACGTTCACGCCGCGCCAGACCGTGTCCACGTCCAGCTTCGCCAGCTCCGGCGCGCCCAGGTCCTCCCGCATCCGCGGCAGCGCCCACTCCCAGAACGGGCGCGAGCGGCCGACGAGGTTCTCCCACATCCGCGACTGCGACTCGTGGATCCCGGTGCTGGCCGCCTCCGCCAGCGGCTGCCCCATCCGCTCCGCCTTGGGCAGGTTGTGCTCGTAGAGCCCGTGCCCCGTCTCGTGCATGGCCGCGTTCAGCGCGCTGGCGAACTCGTCCTCGCGGTAGCGCGTCGTAAGGCGCGTGTCGCCGGGGCCGATCCCCTCGCAGAAGGGGTGGGCGGACTGGTCCAGGCGACCGGCTCCGAAGTCGAAGCCCATCCGCGTCATCACCATGCGGTTGAACGCGTCCTGCTTCGGGATCGGCACGGAGACCTTCTGCCACGACGGCTGCGGGCGCACCCCGGACTCCGCCACCGCGCGGATCAGCGGCGTGAGCCCCTGGCGCAGGGCGGTGAAGGTGCGCCGCAGCTCGGCGGTGGTCATCCCCTGCTCGAACTCGTCCAGCAGCGCGTCGTAGCGCTCGCCGCCCGCGGGCACGCCGTAGCAGGCGGCGCGGTCGCGGTTCAGGCGCACCACCTTCTCGAGCCAGGGGACGAAGGCCGAGAAGTCGCTCCGCTCGCGCGCCTCGCGCCACGCGTGCATCCCCCGGCTGGTGGTGTCGGCGAACTCGCGCACCAGCTCGCCCGGGAGCTTGGTGGAGCGGTCGTAGTCGCGGCGCATGGCGCGCACGTTGGCGCCCTCCACCGGGTCGGCCATCAGCTCCGCGTCGGCCTCGCAGGCGGCGATCAAATCGCCCACACGGGCGCTGGTGCGCCGCTCGTGCACCAGCCCGGCGAGCATCGACATCTGCTCCCCGCGCAGCGGCGCGGCCGCCTCGGGCATCATCGTCTCCTGGTCCCATCCCACCGTGCCGGCCACCGACGTCAGCACGGCGGTCTCCCGCGCGGTGCGTCGCAGCTCGTCGTACGGGGCGCTGGGCGCCGGGCGCTCGTCCTGGCTCATCGTTCCCTCGGTCCGGGTGTGGTCATACGTGCAGCTCGGGCGCGGCGGCGCCGGCGGCGTGCGGGTAGCGGTCCAGCACCGGCCGCACCCACTCGGCCAGGAACTCGTCGACCTGCTCGGGCGCGCGCCCCACGTACAGCTCGGGGCGCAGGTCCTCCTCCAGCTCCTCGCGCGTCACGCCGAACGCCGGGTCGCCCGCGATGCGGTCCAGCAGGTCGTTGGGGCGGCCGTGCATCTTCACCTCCCGCCCGGCCGCCACCGAGTGCACGCGCACCTTCTCGTGCAGCTCCTGCCGGTCTCCCCCGCGCCTGGCGGCGCGCATCATCAGGTTCTCCGTGGCCATGAAGGGAAGCTCCTCCATCAGCCGGCGCCGGATCATCTCCGGGTAGACGACCATGCCCCGGGCGACGTTGTGCATCAGCAGCAGCACGCTGTCGGTCGCGAGATACGACTCGGGTACGGCGATGCGCTTGTTGGCGGAGTCGTCCAGCGTGCGCTCGAACCACTGCGAGGCGGCGGTGAACGCCGGGTCGATGACCAAGGCGATGGCGTGCCGGGCGATCGCGTTGATGCGCTCCGAGCGCATGGGGTTGCGCTTGTACGGCATGGCCGACGAGCCGATCTGGTGCTCCTCGAACGGCTCCTCCACCTCCTTCAGGTGCGACAGGAGGCGCACGTCGTTGGCGAACTTGGACGCCGACTGCGCGACGCCGGCCAGCGTCGCCAGGCAGGCGTAGTCGGTCTTGCGCGTGTACGTCTGCCCCGTGACGCCGTAGACCTGGTCGAAGCCCATCTTCCGCGCCACGCGGCGGTTCAGCTCCTCGACCTTCGCCCCGTCGCCCTCGAACAGGTCCAGGAAGGACGCCTGCGTGCCCGTCGTTCCCCGGACGCCGCGGAAGCGCAGGGTGTCGAGCCGGAACTCGATCTCCTCCAGGTCCAGCAGCAGGTCCTGGATCCAGAGCGTCGCGCGCTTCCCCACGGTCGTCGGCTGCGCGGGCTGGAAGTGCGTGAAGCCCAGCGTGGCCAGGTCGCGGTGCTTCAGCGCGAACTCCGACAGCGCCGCCACCACGGCGACGATCCGGTCGCGGACCAGCGTCAGCGCCTCGCGGTGCTGGATCAGGTCGGTGTTGTCGCCCACGTAGGCGCTGGTTGCGCCCAGGTGGATGATGGCGCGCGCCTCGGGCGCCTGCTCGCCCAGGTGGTGCACGTGGGCCATCACGTCGTGCCGGAGCTGGCGCTCCAGCTCGGCCGCGCGCGCGAGGTCGAAGTCGTCCAGGTGCGCCCGGATGGCGGCGACCGCCTCGTCCGGGATGGGGAGCCCCAGCTCCCGCTCGGCCTCGGCCAGCGCCAGCCAGAGCCGCCGCCAGGTGCCGAACTTGAACTGCGCCGAGAAGATGTACGACATCTCGGTCGAGGCGTAGCGCTCGGTGAGCGGGTTGGAATATCGGTCGTTCGCCATGCGCGTCTCGCGGGCTCGGGATGTCTGTTGTCGAGGCCGTACTCGCGATCTGCCCCAGCACGCTGCGGTGGCATGAGAGCAAGAGCGACGGAAGTCGCGGCTACCACTGCACGCAGTCGGCCTGCGCCGACTTCAACGGCTGGAATCGCGTGCGCTCCGGTCGCATCGG
>JASLAX010000232.1 GCA_030146875.1 Longimicrobiaceae bacterium | reverse complement strand
TGGCCGGGCGCCCGAGCGCGTCGAGCAGCGCGACGCGGACGTCGCGCTCCGAGGCGTTCGCGCGGCGCACCCACCGCTCGAGCGCGGTCTCGACCGCCTCGCGCGCGGCGGGCACGGGAGATCCCTTCAGCGCGATGGCGGCGGAGCGGACGGCCTGCGCCTGGTCGCGGCGCAGCGCGGCCAGGTACACGTCGTCGGCGCCGTGGCCCACCAGCTTCGACAGCGCGTCGATGGCCGCCTCCTGCACGTTGCCGTCACGGTCGCGCGCCAGGGTACGCAGGCGCGCGGCCGCCGTGGTGGCCGACACCGCCCGCCTGCGCGCGCTGGCGCGCGACCGCGACGGGAACGTGCAGGAGGCGGCGATCGACGCGCTGTCGAAGCTCGTCGGCCACGCCGCCGACGACGTGTACCTGGCCGCGCTGAACGGCGACCAGGCGCAGGCCGTCCGCGCCGCCGCGGTCGCACTGAAGGGATCTCCCGCGCGCGGCACCCGAGCGGCGGCGAACGCCGCCTTCGAGCGGTGGGTGCAGCGCGGGAACGAGTCGGAGCGCGACGTCCGCGTGGCCCTTCTGGAGGCCGCGGAGCGCCTCGCCGGCGACGACCGTCCCCCGCCGCCCCGCCTCGACCTCCCGCCGGACGCGGTCGCGCTGGCGCTGGGGAAGGACGTGCGCGTGCGGATGACGATGTCGCCGCGAGCGGGCGGAGGGTCGTTCGTGGTGCGGCTGCGCGGCGACGTGGCGCCCGTCATGGCGGGGCGCGTGCTGGCGCTGGTGCGCGCCGGCTACTACGACGGCGGCAACTGGCACCGCGTGGAGCCGGACTTCGTGATCCAGGGCGGCGGGCCGGGGACCAACGAGTACGTCGGCCACGCGCACTACCTCCGCGACGAGCTGGGGACCGTGGCCCATCCGCGCGGAACGGTGGCGATGAGCACCCGCGGCCACGACACCGGCGACGCCCAGTGGTTCATCAACCTGAAGGACAATCCCCGCCTGGTCCGCGACTACACCGTCTTCGCGGAGGTGGTCGAGGGGATGGCCGTGGTCGACGGGATCATGGAGGGCGACGTGGTCGCGTCCGCGCGGGTGGAGCCCGCCCGGCGCTGACGACGGCGGCCTCCGGGGGGCGCTCCCGCGGACGCGCAGCGTTCGTAACGACTCCGCGGCGGCGGTTCGCGATGCTTGACTTTCCCGCCGCTCCGCGCCGATAATGCCCATCGAACGGCGCGCGAGCGGCCTCGGCCGCTTCGCCGCCCGCCGTCGCAGGGGCTCCTAGCACGCCCCGAGCCGTACAGTTCAGGCCGTCCCGACGCCGCCGATCCCTGGCGGCTCCGTGCCCGCTCTCCCGCCGGGCCGGCCCCCGCTCCACCCCGCGCCACCGCGGTCCGTCGTCCCCGCGTTCGCCGCGTCCCCGTGACGCGCGGGCGGCAGACGACGCAGGTCCCCGTCTCCGCCGGCGCGCGCCCCCCGCGCGCCGGGGGCCGCCGCCCACGCGGCCGCGCATCCCCACCCCCGACCGACACACGAGGCGCCATGCAGGGAACCACGCGCGGTCCCGCAGTCCTCCTCGCAGCCGCGGCGCTCCTGGCCGCGGCTCCCGCCGGCGCGCAGAGCCCCGGCGGCGCCTGCGCGTACAAGCCCATCGACGTGGCGCGCTACGGCAACCAGCCGTTCCGCAACCCGCCCGAGATCCGCTCGCGCAACGGGCGGCTGGAGACGGTCCTGCGCGTGGAGTACACGAACCCGCGCACCACCTCGCTGGGGGGCTGCCCGGTCACGCTGCGCAGCTACAACGGCCAGCTCGTGGGCCCCACCTTCCGCCTGCGGCCCGGCGACGTGCTGGCGCCGCTGCTGGACAACCGCCTGCCGCGCGAGACGCCGGCGCAGGTGCGCGCCCAGTTCCAGCAGGAGGCCGGCGTCGCCTTCCTGGACATGCGTCCGTACTCGTTCAACACCACCAACCTGCACACGCACGGGCTGCACGTGTCGCCCTCGGGCAACAGCGACAACGTGCTGCTCGCCATCGCCCCGCAGACGCGCCAGCCGTACCACATCCGCCTGCCGCGCGACCACACCCG
This sequence comes from Longimicrobiaceae bacterium, assembly GCA_030146875.1. GTDB lineage: Bacteria > Gemmatimonadota > Gemmatimonadetes > Longimicrobiales > Longimicrobiaceae > JASLAX01. Next base: position 37,062 of record JASLAX010000232.1, on the reverse strand, counting down.
CGGGTCGTACTGGTACCACGCGCACGCGCACGGCTCCACCGCCATCCAGGTGGGCTCCCTGATGGCGGGCGCCCTGGTGGTGGAGGACGACCCCGCGAAGATCCCCGCCGCGCTGCGCGCCGCCAACGAGCGCGAGAAGGTGATGGTGATCCAGACGGTCATGTACGACACCTCCGGCCGCAACGAGAACATCCAGGCGTTCTTCCCCGACCCGCCCACCGGCCGCAACCCGGCCTGCGCGCAGGGCCTGCCCACCTGCACCTGGCTGGGCTCCGAGCGCAGCGTGACCATCAACGGGCAGATCGTCCCCGTGATCCGCATGCGCCCGGGCGAGGTGCAGCGCTGGCGGCTGCTGGACGGCTCGTTCCGCGAGACCATGGCCATCCGCCTGGAGGGCCACGCCCTGCACGAGATCGCCACCGACGGCATCTACACGGGCCGCGTGGACACCTGGCGCGACGGGCAGGAGCTGCTCCTCTACCCCGGCTACCGCAGCGACGTGCTGGTGCAGGCGTCCTCCCGCCCGGGCACGTACCGCCTGCTCGACGACTCCGCCTCGGTGGCCGCCTCGCTGAAGGGCGTGGCCGAGGACCCGAACACCATCGCCCTGGTGATCGTGGAGGGCGCGCCGCTCCCCATGAGCCTGCCCACCCAGGCCGAGATGGCGCCGCTGAACCCGTTCCCCGGGGCCCGGCTGTACGAGCAGGCGGGCACGGTGCAGGAGGTGGTCTTCAAGCTGGGCGCGTCCATGGACACGCTCGACGGGCGCAACTCCTTCCAGATCAACTACGCGGCGTTCAACGACTCGCGCATCCGCTACGCGTTGCTCGACAGCATCGACATGTGGTCGCTCACCACGGTGGGGGATCCCGCCGCGGTACCGGCGAAGAACCACACGCCGCCGCTGCCGCACGTCTTCCACATCCACATCAACCCGTTCCAGGTCTCGCGCACGGGGCCGGACGGGCGGCCGCAGTGGGTGTTCAAGGACACGCAGTTCATCCCCGCCGGCGACACGGTGAACGTGTTCACGCAGTACCTGGACTTCACCGGCAAGTTCGTGATCCACTGCCACATCCTGGACCACGAGGACCTGGGGATGATGGAGGTGGTGGAGGTGGTGAGGCACATGCCGCGGCCGCACCCGGCGCCCACGCGCGCCGGCGCCGCCGCCGGCCACTCGCACTAGACGCGCGGAGGCACGCACCGATGGCAACCGACACGCCCACGCGCTGGCAGCGCGTCCGCGAGATCCTGGACGCCGCCGCCGGCGACAGCGCCGCCGACTACGGCGGCGTCGGCCGCCCCTGGCACCTCCCACCCGCCAGGCTGGAGACGGTGGAGGTGTACGGGGTGCGGATGATCGCCCCGGCGAAGCCCTCCCTCGCCCTCGCGCCCGCCCCCGCGAAGGCGGGGTGCGGGTGCGGCTGTGCCACGACGGGGCAGGCCGCCGCGGGCGACGCGCTGGGCGAGGGCTTCCCGCGCTTCCCCGGGCGCGGCGCGGCGTCGGCGCTGGTGAAGGGGCTGCGCGGCCAGGCGCCGTACGACGGCTCCGTGTTCCCGCGCCTCCCGTGGGGCGGCGCGGCGGTGGGGGAGGAGGACGTGCGGTTCGTCTCCGACTGGATCGACGACGGCCTGCCGGCCGAGGACCGCGAGTGGGACCTGCCCGCGCGCGCCGAGACGGCGGAGACGGGGGAGAGCGTCCGCATCGACCCCGCGCGGGTGGAGTCCGTGGTCCAGCGCGCGTACCAGGCGACCGCCCCGGACGACGACGGCTACCGCCCGGGCGAGGTGCGGCAGCGCATCAACCTGGACTGCATGACGCCGCGCCAGCTCGAGCGCTTCCGCCACGCCTTCCGCGAGCTGTACGCGCTGAACAAGTGGCCGGCCGACCGGCGCTCGTTCAACAACATGGCGCTGATCCACCAGGACCACTGCCAGCACGGCTGGGAGCGCTTCCTTCCCTGGCACCGCGTGTACCTGTACGAGTTCGAGCTGGTGCTGCAGGACGTGGTGCCCGGCGTGTCGCTGCCGTACTGGGACTGGACCATGCCCCAGTACCGGCCCGAGTGCCCGGAGAAGGGCCTCGTCATCCCCCCCGCGTACCAGGCGTTCCTCACCGAGGCGTCCGTCGTCTGGCTCGCCACCGCGGCCGACCCGCCGCTGCCGAAGGACGTCGCGGCGAAGGTGCGGGGGATGGTGGGCGAGCACTACCCGTCGCTGCACCGCTTCTTCGCGGCCATGACCGCCGTGCACGGGGTCCCGAAGGAGTACACCCGGGGCGAGCACCGCAACCGCTTCATCGACGCCCTGCTCGCGGAGAACTCGCTCTGGTACCCGCTGCGCTATCCGGCCGAGTACAACCAGGACGGCAGACCCGGCACGCTCAACTCCGTGATCCACTACCACTACCCCACCGCCGAGGACATGCGCGAGATCCTGGCGCTGCGCACGTTCCGCGACTTCGGCGGCGGGAGCATCTACAACGACTCGTTCGGGTTCCTGGACCAGAACCCTCACAACACCATGCACCTGTGGACCGGGGGGATGAACCCCGACGCGGGGCAGGGCGGGGACGGCGAGGCGCTGCGGGGCGACCCCGGCACCTCGCGCAACCGCGGCGTGGGGGTGACGGGGCGGCGGTTCCACACCCGCGGCGACATGTACGTGCAGCAGGCGTTCGGGGACATGTTCAGCAACCTGACCGCCAGCTACGACCCGGTGTTCTGGCCCATCCACGTGAACGTGGACCGCACCTGGTGGGAGTGGCAGCAGCTCAACCCCAGCGGGCTGCCGGCCGACCTGGACTCCGTGCTCACCCCCTGGAGCTACACCATCGCCGACACGCTGGACGTGTCGCGCTTCGGCTACGAGTACGTGAAGAGCTCGTCGCTCGTCCCCGTGGGCGCCGACGCCCCCGTCGGGCGGTTGGTGACGCGCCCCGTCGACCTTCCCCGCGGGGTGCGCAACGGCTTCCGGAGCGCGGAGGTGCGGCTGCACCGCGTGCCGCAGCTCGACCGCTCCTGCTTCGTGCGCGTGTTCCTGAACAACGAGCACGCCAACGCCGACACCCCGCTCGACGATCCCTCCTACGCCGGGTACCTGGCCGTCTTCGGCCACGGCGAGTGCATCGGCGGCCCCGGCCACTGCGCGGTGCCCGACCGGCGCCCGTACGACCTGCGGCCGCGCTCGCACAACACCCCGCGCAACCACCGCGTCAACGTCACGAAGACGGCCCGGCGGCTGATCGAGCAGGGCGCGAAGTCGCTCCGGGTGACGCTGGTCACCATCGGCGCCGACTACTGCGCCGACGACGAGCTGCTGCGGCTGGAGGGCGTGTCGTTGAGCTTCCTGGACTGAGGCGGAGAGGACCATGCCCCCCATCTACCGGATCCACCCCGCCATCGGGATCGCGCGGATCGGCAACTCGCCGGACGAGTTCTACATCTCCCCCGAGGCGCCGGCGGCGCTCCCCATCGCCTGCGACCGGGCGGGGAACGCGCGCCTGTCGCCCGACGGCACGACCGAGGAGACCGTCCGCACCTTCAAGGACGGCGAGGGACGCGTGAAGCGCCAGGCCGCGCGCTTCCAGGTATACGTGTACGACGAGGAGACGCCCGAGGGCCGGCCGCTGAAGCTGGGCGACGAGGTGGCCGGCGGGGGAAACCAGGGCACGCTGGTCGACGTGCAGTGGCGCGTGTGGCTGGCCAACAAGAAGGCGGGGTGGTACGAGTTCGACCAGCTCCAGGGCGAGCACGGCTACGCCCCCGGCCACCCCCGCCGCAACCCGCAGGTGACGGGCGACGCGGCGCGCCAGCGGCTCATCATCGACCCCGGCCCGCGCACGGTCTCGCTCTCCTCGCGCACGGCCACCTTCGACCGCGACGGCGGCGACCAGTACGCCACGACCTTTCCGCCGCCGCTGCAGCCGCACTCCATCGACACGCTGGGGGAGCTGAAGGAGGACGACCAGGGGCGCCTGCTCGTCCTGGGCGCGCACGGCAACGCGGGCTCGTACCTGTACGACGGGTTCGGGCAGCCGCGGATCGAGCACTACGCCAACAACGACGGGTGGTTCGACGACACCGCCGACGGGCCGGTGATGGCGCGGCTCGCCTTCTCGGATCCCCAGGTGGGGCGCACGCGCTACGTGGACGTGGAGTACCCGGCCTGGGTGGTGAGCGCGTATCCCGGGTACGTGCCGCAGATCCTGGACATGGTCACCATGGACGAGCTGGTGCAGGACCTGGGGGTCCGCCAGTTCGCCACCCGCACCGACCTGTACGGCACCTCGGGCACCTTCGGGGACCCGCAGCGCATCGACCCGGGCGACGCGGGGGCGCTGGACTTCTGGCGCGCCGGCCGGCTGCAGTGGAATCCCGAGCACCGCCCGTGGTTCTACCGCGACATCTGGCCCATCCTGTTCCGCCCGGACGAGTTCAGCTACCTGTCCGACATCCTGGGGCTCTCCAACTTCCCCCACAACCAGTCCACCCGCGGCACGTTCGACCCCGAGAAGCTGGGGGTGCCGCCCGAGGTGGGCTGGAAGGCGGTGCACGCCGCCGAGCGCCGCTGCATCCGCCGGCTCCGCTCGGGCGACCTGTTCCTGGACACGCTGACCCCCGCGCTGGACGTGCTGGAGCGCGGCGCCGCCGGCGAGCTGCGCGGCCTGCGCGCCCGCTCGCCGTCGCGGAAGGGGTCGTCGTCCCCCGCGGCCGACCCGCTGACGGGCGACGCGCGCGAGGCCATCCGCAAGGCCGTCTCCGCGTACGTGAAGTCCCTCCGCGTGGTGCCGCCGGACGACGGGGCGCGGCCGGACCCCCGCACGGCGCCCGACGCGCTGGCCGGCGCGGGGACCGACGCGCAGCCGGGCATCCCCGCCCCCGGGACGGATGGGCGGTCGGCGGAGGGCGCGGCCTTCTCCAGCGGCAGGTCGCCGCGGACGATGGACGACTACCTGCGCGCGCTGCGCCAGTCGGGGGGGCGGCCCGAGGCGGTGGCGGCGCGGGCGGAGCTGGAGCGGCGGGTGGACGAGGCGCTCGCCTCGCTCCCCGGCGCGGGGGAGGTGGACGCGCGCAAGGGCGGGGTGCGCTACGAGGCGCCCCCCATGGAGGGCGGCGACGACGGCGCGCCGCAGGTGTACGTCCACCTGGCGGCGCAGGTGCGCATCGCCGTGCAGGAGCACCTGCGCAAGCTGCACGGCGGGCGGCTGCTGGAGGAGTGCCGCGCGGCCGCCATCGTGGCGAACACCCACGACCCGTACCGCGCGTACCGGCAGTTCCTCTTCGACCTGCTGCGCGAGCCGGGGGAGGAGAACCGCTTCTTCGCGGGGGGGCGGCCGGACAGCCGGACGCACAACCTGCCGCTCATGCCGCTGCTCTCGGGCGACAACCCCATCACCAACGTGCTGCCGTCCAAGTTCCTGCGGCTCACCGACCTGCAGTACTACCTGCTGCGCCAGTGGGCGGCGGGACTGTTCTACAACGAGAAGCGCGAGGGGTGGACGGACCCCAGCGTCTGGTGGCCGTACGCGGACTGGGTGAACCGCACGGGCGGCGACGTGGACCGGGGGGTGCTGACCAACGTGGCCGGCGGCGCGTTCTGCCCCGGCGCGGAGCTGGGGTGGGTGATGCGGAACCCGTCCATCTACTGGCGCCCCGGGCGCATCAAGGCCGACCCCACCTTCGCGTACTTCATGGAGACGGCGGCCCAGATGAACACGAGCACCGGGTCGCAGGAGGCGGAGTTCTCGTCGTACATCCAGGACGACCTGAGCCAGGACAACGACTTCGACACGGGGCTGCAGCCGGGCGACCTGACCAAGTACATGGCGCTGCCCTGGCAGAGCGACTTCAACGAGTGCTCCACCCAGACCATCAACGTCACCTACCTGGAGTGGAACGAGCTGTACCCCGACAGCGACGGCGACTCCCGGCTCGGCGCCAACGAGAGGGTGTGGGAGACGCTCTGGTGGCCCGCGCACCGGCCCATGGAGACGTGGGAGGTCACGGGGCAGCAGGACGGCCAGCCCGTGTACTCGTGGACGGTCTGGGCGCGCGGCGTCCCCCAGACGAAGGAGGGGGACCTGAAGATGGTCACCGAGTGGTGGCGGCTCGGCTTCGTGGTGCGCAACCCGGCGGCGTCGCCGGACATGCGCGCCAACGTCCTGCCGCCGCCGCAGCCCCCGCCGTACATCAGCACCGAGCGCACCCCCCGCCGAAAGGAGACGACGTGAGCGCCAACCCGTTCGTGGGCACCTGGACGTACCGCAGCTTCTACAACGACCCCGACCTGCACCTGGACGCGCAGGGCAACGCCGACTTCAACGCGGTGCAGCTCGGCTTCGGCACCATCGTGATCCGGGAGACGGCGCTCCAGCAGCTCGGCGGCACCATCGGCGGGGACGGCTGGTCGCTGGACCTGTTCGGCTCCATGACCGTCGCCAACCCGGGCGAGGCGCGCTTCCAGGGGAAGGGCGTGATCGGCGGGAACGAGTGGATCTACGACTACGTGGGCTGGCTGGTGCCCGTGTGGCAGAACGGCAACCAGCAGCGGCGCGCGCTGGTGGGCTCCATCGTCCGCGCCATCCCGCACCCCAGCAGCAGCGGCGGCGTCTCGCCCGCGGGCGTGGTCGGCTCGTGGTACGCGGTGCTGGCGGACTGACGGGCGGGACGGATCGGCGTCGTGGCGGAGAACGGCGTGACGGCCGGCGTGACGAGGCTTTCGTGACGGCGGACGTGGCGATCGTGGGGGGCGGCCCGGCGGGATGCGCGGCCGCCCTCTCGCTGCGCTCGCACGCGCCGTCGCTCTCCGTCGTCCTCGTGGAGGCGTCCGCGTACGAGAGCGTCCGCGTGGGCGAGACGCTGCCGCCGCCCGCCGCGGAGGTCCTGCGCCACCTGGGCGCGTGGGAGGCCTTCCGCGCGCAGGGCCACCACCGGGCGTACGGGACCGCCGCCGCCTGGGGCGCGGAGGTGCCGCACGAGAACGAGTTCCTGTTCCGCGTACGCCAGGTGGGCTGGCACCTGGACCGCGCCGCGTTCGACCGCATGCTGTCGGAGCAGGCGGAGGCGCGCGGCGTCGCCGTCCACCGCGGCACGCGCGTGCTGGACGCGGCGCGGGACGACGCCGGGTGGCGCCTGGCGCTGTCGGGGGACGGCGCGCTGCGCGCCCGCTTCCTGGTCGACGCGACGGGCGCGGGTGCGATGCTGGCGAGGAGGCTCGGCGGGGCGGGGACGATGGCGGTGGACCGCCTGGCCGGGTTCGTCCGCTTCTTCCGGGGCGGGGCGGGGGAGGGCGCGCCGCACACGCTGGTGGAGGCGTTCGCCGACGGCTGGTGGTACACGGCGCCGCTCCCGGACGGAGGCCGCGTGGCGGCGTGCATGACGGACACGGACGTGGCCCGGGGCCTCCGGCTGGACGACGCGGACGTGTGGACCGCGCTGCTGCGGGACTCGGCGCCGCGGGTCCGCGACGCGCTCGGCGGGGCGCGGGCGGACGGCGGCATCGTGGTCCGCGCCGCACGCTCCCGCCGCCTGGCCCCCGCCGCAGGCGACGGATGGCTGGCGGTGGGGGACGCGGCCTCCTCGTTCGACCCGCTCTCCTCGCAAGGCATCCTGAAGGCGCTGCGCTCCGGCACCTTCGCCGCCTACGCCGCGGGCGACCTGCTCGCGACGGGCGACGAGGCGGGGATGCGCCGCTACCGCACCTTCGTGGAGCGCGAGTTCGACGGCTACCTGCGCGCCCGCGCCCGCTACTACGCGGACGAGCGCCGCTGGCCCCACCATCCGTTCTGGCGCCGCCGCCACGCGGCCGCGGCGCCCCACATCGAACCGGTTCCGCAGGAGGTGGGGCGATGAGCCAGCCCACGCGCACGGTCACCGTCGGTATCCCGATCTACGACGGCGTGGACCTGCTGGACCTGGCGGCGCCCAAGGAGGCGTTCCGCTGGGTGCGCGACCACGTCCCCCCCACCGTGACGGTGAACGCCCTCACCGTGGCGAAGGACGACCGCGCCGTCACCACGCGCGACGGCCTGCGCATCCTGCCGGACCTGACCTTCGACGCGCTGCCGGCGATGGACGTGCTCTGGGTGCCGGGCGGCAACCTGCCGGAGCTGCAGGCGCTGATGGCGGACGAGACGTTCCTGGAGCAGCTCCGCCTGTGGGCCGGCGGCGCGGACTACGTCTGCTCGGTCTGCGAGGGGGCCATGCTGCTGGCCGCGGCGGGGCTGCTGGACGGGTACCGCGCGACCACGCACTGGGCGTTCCTGCCGTGCCTGCGCCAGTATCCGAACATCACCGTGATGGGCGGCCACGACGGGTGGTGGCCGCGCTTCATCGTCGACCCGGAGGAATCGGCGGACTCCGGCGGGCGCCTCACCGGCGGCGGCGTCTCCTCCGGCATCGACGAGTCGCTCAAGCTCATCGAGCTCCTCTTCGACCGCGCGACGGCCGAGGCGGTGCAGGTGTCGATGCAGTACTTCCCCGACCCGCCGGTCTGCGGCACCCTGCCGGCCACGACGGAGTGCCCGATGTGAAGAGAGGAGAGGCGTCTCGCCTGCGATGAGTAGCGGTGAAGAAAGATGCAGACGCGGTTGCTCGCATTCCGCGTTGCTAAGCTGGTTCGCATCCTCTGAATGCCTCCACTCTACAGCGGGTTGGCGGCCTCTACATACCATCTAATCTTGCGCCTTCGATTAGCCACTCCAGAAAGCTACCTACAGCCATGGCTGCCTCCGTCTTGACGAAGTCTTGCTCCGTGTAGGCGTTCGATGTCACTCTCGAAACCACCCCTAAGGCGAGTTTGCGAGAGAGGAGTTCGTTGAGCAACTGGTATTGGACGAGCACCTCAACCGCCTCCCGGTAATCCCTTGCGTCATCGTGGAATACCGAGTGGTCGCTCAACCGGTGAGCCGCGAAGCGTACCCGGCCGATCGCTACGTCTTCAAAGTTCTTAACCTGACAAAGGCGCTTCCTGAATGTGCTTCCAGTTCCCAGCGATAAGTGCTCGGCGAGTCTACCAATCGCACCTCTCCCACCGAATGTCTGGCCGATATACATGACTCGATGGTCAGGAGCATGCAGGCAGTAAATGTATCCCGCTCTGCGTGCGACGCCATCATCGCTAACGTGAACCGCATGGAGCATGGTACCTCTAGTTCCCTACGACCTTGCCAATATCTAGTTGTCTTACGACCTCTGAGATAACCGAACCCGCGCGCTCTCTGTATTCATCGGTCACAGCTTCGACAAGTTTTCTTTCGATTTCCGATTTGTAAACTACCTCCCACTCAGCTCTTGCGAGACCAAAGAAAAAAACATCTAGGATCTTGACCAATGGGGCGTTGTCCATCTGGGACTCGATCAGCTCACGAAAGAAACGGTGCGAGCGGTTGACCCGTACAATAATCCCAAGCGACGGGTCATGAGCTCTTTCCCACAACTGGTTGTTGTCCAAGGAATCCAAATACTGGACGCGCTTGGCTTCTTCCCTTAGCTGCTGTTGTTCGGCTTCCGTCGCTTTCCTTTCTTCTGTTGCCCTGCTGCGCCGTTCCTTCAATCGCTCACGTTCATCGGCTGGTGCTGCTTCCTCATCGAGCTGATCCGCTTTCTCTTCCAGCTCTCCAATTTTGCTCAATTCTTCGTTTATGCTGTCGTGGGCTGTAGCATCAACCTCACTTTGCAAGCGGCGCTTAGCGGTGTTCCACGCCACCACACTCTTCTTGACGCCCTCCTGAACCAACGGGCTGAGTTGAATCTCCGCAATATCAGAGAGATGTATCCGGCTCTTGGTGACGTCTAGGTTTAGAACGTCGTCAGCGTCACTCGTGATATCGAGACGTCCACGGAATGAGTAGAGATCCTGATCCGACTTTACCATACCCAGCGAGTCGGCCCATGATATAAGGCGCCCGTTCCTATAGATGTAAAAGCCGTAGTTACCAGCGCTGATCAAGTACTTATCTCGGCATTGTGCCTGCGTCATCCCCGTCTGCCTACCAACAGAAGGTGGATGTGGGAGCTGCGTCATGGTGACTTTTGCCGTAATCGTTCCATCTTCGTTTAGCTGGATGGTCTGCGGCCTGTTGATCCATCTTGTGGAAATCCCATCCCAATCCTTTTCGTTCAGGTCACCCTGGATTTCAGACGTGAATAGCGGGTCGATCGGAATGATTGCCACACCGTTGATGGTCAGATGTACTCCGGTACCAGACCCGTCATCCAGCATCGGGCCGTACACGATGCCGGCCTTCCCTGTCAGGTTCCCAATGATCTCGGCGGGAGCCGGCATGTTGTCTTGGTGTAGATCTTCAATCCGTACAATCGTACCCGTTCCGTCCTGAGCAACAGTGTTGAGCGCAGCTAGCTCTTCCACATTGGACTCACCAAACTCATAAACATACTTCCCAGTTTCCGCGATTAGCCGTTGGTCTAGTACCAGCGTGTGTGAGGGGCTTCCCTCGCCACGTGAGATAATCACAAGCCTTTTACCGAGAGACGCCGACGCAGACTTCAAACCCATACCGAATTTCGACAGCGTTGCTTCCCCATAGAGCTCGTCGGATGCGCCCAGCGCAATAGCATCTTCTAAACGTTCAGGGGTCATCCCATAGCCATCATCGCTAATAATCACGCACTTTACCGCAGTTCTACGGCGTCCACGTCCCTCACGCTCCTCGCTTTCCGTTAAGATATTGATCTGAACGCTCCGAGCCCCATTCGATACGGAGTTGTCAACGATGTCTAAGATTGCAGACACAGGGTTGTAACCGATCCGACCTAGCGCCTTTATGACACGCGCAGGATTCCACTTCCCTTCTCGGATATTGTTGTTCGGCATGGTCGCTGAAGTTGAGAGGAGACGAAATTCGAGCAGAGGCAAGATATATCGGCAGGAGGCGTGAGTCCGCAAGTAGGCGCACACTTGTCTGCCCCCTCACCGTACAGTGCGCAGGTGGTACGGAGAGCACGACGGCGTGTAGCCTAGTGGTGCACGCGCTCTGGAGCTGTCGCCGACGGTGCGGCCTCAGGCTCAGCCCGCGCCTTCGTTCGAACCACTGCAGCCTCCTCGTCCCGGAGAACGGAAGGTTCCGGTTCGCACAGCGTCCTCCGCAGCTTGACGCAGCGCCTCCGCAGTCACCGGCGTTGATCGGTGGCGTCGTAGATAAGTGGCTAGCCAATTGAACGGGCGGAAACAGCTCCAGCCCGGTGGACCGAAGTAGTAGCACCGCTGGGTGAACCACTCGACCTCCTCGTTGGAGGCTTGAGGCCCATTGCCGCCAACTTGAACCTCGGCGGCGACGCCGAGGGCAAGCATAAGTGTTAGTTCCAAATGCGTGAGTTGCCACGCGTCCTCAACGCGGCGTTCCCCGGCAACAAGCTGCTCCATAAGAGGGAGGAAGATGACCGTGATGATATTATCCGCCCAATCGATGAGCAACTTATTCCGCGAGGAGAAGCTAGCAAGCGCCACGAGTCCGAGCAGCTTGCGGATCGTCGGAACGGAACTCTCTGGGAGAGGGGTCTTGCTCTGAGGGAAAGCCCGCAGGAGCTGCCGCGCTGCGTCCTCGAGACCCAAGACGAGCTGATCGGTGTCGATGTACGCATCTGGGGATTGAGGAGGATCCCAATCGACGAGCAGCCAGCCGAGTTCGCTCAGGCTGTTGCTGATGTACTCCTCCATCCCAATGGCCGCGAAGCATTTCGCCGCCTCAAGGTAGCTGGCAAGCGCACGCTCCATCTGGCCCAACTCACCCGCACAGTTACCGATTTGATGGAGGACTGAGCCTCGGTTAATCCAGTCTTTATCAAGATCAATCCACTTCAGAGCCTGTTCATAGTGCAGGAGTGCTTCGGGAAACCGCTTTGCCTTCATGTACGCGAATGCTAGCTGTTTTGTGGACATGGCTTGTATATGCGCCGCCCAGTTTGTAATAGGTAGGCCGAATTCGCCCGCCTCCTCCTCCGTTTCCGGTTCGAACTCGGAAGCACAACGAGCGTATGCTGCAGCCGCGGCTTCCCCCTCCCGAACGGCATCCTCCAGGCGACCTTCATGAAGGGCGAGCGAGACACGAGCGGATGCGGCGTTCGCACTATGAACCGGTTCGTTCGTCCTCTGCGCGATCTCATCGAGCTTCTGTGAAGCCGCACGGAGAAGTTCGAGGTCGGAAGCTCGGTCTGCGAGGGCCACGAGTCTAGTAAGGAGCTCACTCGCCCGCCCAAACTGCCTGCCCCGAAGCGCGGCATTGACACCGACGCGCAGGATCCGGGCTCCCTGCTCGCTCAATCCTCGCACAAAACAGTAGACCATCAGGCTACTAGCCAGCGCGGAGGCGAGTTCCTGAAACCTGGGTTGCGTGTCAGCACGCGACATCATCTTCAAGCACTCGATATAATTCCCAAACTCCATGTCGAATCGAGCGATCCCATACGCCACCTGCTCCTGATTCCCGAGGAGGTACCGCTGATCGAGAATCATAGCTTGATACGTCAGGCTGGTTGCAAGCTCCGTTTCCATCTCCTGGACCTCATCCAGGCCATCCTGTTCCCATTGCTGTTTGACGAAGACGCGGATGGGTGACAGTACATGGAGCCGGCTGAGGCCTTCGCCGAGTCGCTCAACATTGACGAGGTGCCAGTAGGCCAATCGGGCAGTGGCGTCAATTTCCTCACGGTCGCATTCCTCACCGGGATGGGCAGCAACTCCGGTCAGGTAACCGGCGGGACACTGCGATGCGAACCAGAGTGTGCGCCGCTCACCACGCGAGAGAATCCCGTAAGAAACCAAAAGACAGACGGGAAGAGAGGTTTGTCGATTGTGACGTCGGCGGGTCGGGTTCTCAAGCGCGGCGGCCTGTTCTCGCCGGATCCGTTCCTGAACGACAACCGCGGAACCGAAGTAGCGCAGGAGTGCCGCAGTGATGTAAACCGTCAGCGGATGTCCGCTGCAGAAGGAGATCAGCCACCGGAGGGATCGGGTCTCCGCCGCCGAACTTGGTGACCCGTTCAGCGGTGCTTGAAGGAGGAGCTGACTCGCATCACTTGAGATCGGCCCCACTACGATCCGGGTGCCGATGTCTAGATTCAGGAGGCTTGCCTGGGACGTAAACAAGAAACGCGGCGCGCGCGTTCCGCGGATGAGGTGCTGGAGAAAATCCTCTAGGTCATCCATGTCTCCCGGGTCCATCTGCTCCACCCCATCGAACACGAGCTGGGCATCGAGATCCGTGAGCAAATTCTCAAGAGGTCCTTGGATTGGCTCCGGAAGGGCAGCACGAAGTGCGATTTGAAGATCCTCAACGGTGCGGTAGGCCTCCACATTGATCCAGATGATCGGACGATCGCTGCGAAATCGCGTCAGTGCCGTGATTGCCAACTGTGTCTTGCCAATACCTCCGGGTCCTTCGATGCTCACAGTTCGGCTGGACTCGAGAGCCTCAACGATCGCCCCCACTTCCTCGTCTCGGCCGACGAGTTGTGACGCCGCATTGGGCATCCGCCCAATACCCGGATTCCCGACTCCGTTTCCTCGGCTTAGCCGATCACGCATCCGCGCCACCAGTTGATTCTTCAGCTCAAGAACTACCTCTCTGCGAAGAAGAGCCTTTGAGTCAAGCGCTTCATGGCACTCAGTGCAGAGCCGGATAAGGTTATGGTGATGGTGAGAGCGGCACTCTGTATACGGTATGATATGCGCATTCTCAAGCTTGTGTCCTTTGCGGCAGCGGGCGCATGCTCCTCCCGACTCTACCTTCAGGTAATCTGAGACAAAGGGCGGCACTGGTGGCCGCGTGGCGCTCTCGTCAGCCCAATACTCTCTGAGATATGCATCATACGCGACAAGATCCCCACGGGTGAACCCGTCCCGGCCTCCTTGGCTGGTGTGGGGCAGGCGCCGGACCGGACCACCTGCAACCCGAACTCCTTTCACAGCATAGGCGTAGAGGAGTTCAGGAGTCACACCCAACAGGAGCGCCGCGTCAGTTGGAGAGAGCAGGTCCGTAGGCGCTCCGCCCGCGGCGCGTAGCCTGAAATCTGGGATCATGAAGCGGTGTAGTCCGTTATAGGGGGTGTTGTCTATCACCGGCGACGCGAAGACGTCACGGCCGATACCAACAGATGGTACGGGCCGCGCCTAAGCAAGTTCAGGCTCCTCAGCCTTGTGTGCTCCCGGCTCGAGAACAGAAGAAGGGCTCGTTCGAGGAGGGCGGCAGGCGCCTCAGACGCGAATCCGGTGGCAGTGTGGGCCCATCGGCGCCGGTATCGGCTAGGGCAGTCCGGCACTTGGAGCGCGCTGGCCGAAGCAATGACGACTGGTCGGCCCCCCGCAGGAGGTAGAGCGTTCTACACTGAGGCGTGGAGTGCAGCGCGAACCGCACAAGCGGCCTCCACTACGAGATCCGCGGCTTCGTCGATCTCCTTGTCGGTCGTAAATTTTCCGATTCCGAAGCGAAGCGCGCTGTCAACGCGGTCGTCCCGCAGCCGCAGAGCCTGTAGGACGTGGGACGGAGCCAGCGTTCCCGCTGAGCACGCCGACCCGGTCGAGAGTGCGACCCGCTGTCCGACTCGGGCCATGACTGCGGTGTTCGGAGTCCCGGGGATGGAGACGTGGAGATTGCCTGCCAGCCGGTGCACGGGGTCACCGTTCAGTACCAGATTTGGCAGACCGCCGTGAAGACGCGACCAGAGTCTGTCGCGCCGTGCACCAATCGCCGGCTCGTCGGTGGCCATCTCAGCTTGGCGCAGTCGTGCCGCTTCGCCGAGGCCTGCGATCCCCGGCACGTCCAGCGTACCGGGCCGTAGGCCACGTTCGTGACCGCCGCCGTAGAAGAGGGGACGAAGACGCAGCCCCGGTTGCACTACGAGCGCACCAACCCCTTTGGGTCCGTACATTTTGTGGCCGGACAGAGCCAGCAGCGTCACCCCCCACTGGTCGGTGTCGAGCGGGATCCTTCCTGCCGCTTGTGTGGCATCGCAGATCAGCGCCACTCCCTGCTCCGCCGCGATCCGCGCCACATCTCGCAACGCGTACACGTTGCCGATTTCGTTGTTGGCGGCCATGACGCACGCGAGGTGTGCTCCGCGCCGGCACGCCTCCTCAAAGGCATCAAGATCGAGCCTGCCCATCCCGTCCACCGGGAGGAACTCCAGCACGGCCAGTCCCTCGCTACGCAGTGCTTCGCAGGTCTCCAGGACTGTACGGTGCTCCAGCGGCGTCACCAGGACGTGCGCTGGGCTGCCGGCCGCGAACCGCTCGCGCACCAAACCCTGGATGGCGAGGTTGAGGGCCTCGGTGGCACCGGAGGTGAAGACCACTGACCGTGCGGTGCTGCCCACGAGGTGCGCGACCTGCGCACGCGCGCGTTCCACCGCCTCCTCGGCTTCCGTCCCGAAGACATGGTCGGTGCTGTGAGCGTTGCCGAATGCGTGCGTCAGATGACGAAGGACCACCTCCGCCACCCTGGGATCCGTCGGGGTGGTGGCGTGGTGGTCCAGGTAGATCCGGCGGTGCTCAGACATGGCAGGCGATGCAACCGAACTCCTCATCCTCGTCCAGCGTGGCCGCGAGAACCTGGGCAAGGGGTGCGTTGGCCTGGTTCCGGACCGTAAGAGCCCTCGCCTCGGCACGCTCGTGCTCGGCGATGATCTCGTCGCCTCGAGCGATAAGCTCCAGCAGCGTCTCCCCCTGCGTCCAGGTAAAGGTGCGGCCGTCGCGGTGCTCCTGCTCATAGGCGACGGCATCTGCGAAGAGTCCCGGATGCTCTTTGGCGAGCCGCACCCACTCCACCTTCTTCTGGTAGAAGCAGAAGAAGCACCCGGAGCGGCTCCGCCATTGATAGTACGACGGCATCCCGATGCCGCTCTCCTCCAGGATCTGCTTCACTCCCGCTAAGTCGTAGCCTTCCTCCTTGAAGGGGAAGAGCGGAGTGATGTTGGGCTTGGTCGAGATGTACCCGGAGCGGCGCTCATCGGCACGGATGCCAATGTAGCTGACCGCCTCGTCATCACCGACGAACGCCTCCAGCGGGGCGATCTTGAGCTGCTTGGTGCACCAACGCATCCGCGGAGAGGGCAGCAGGCCGCCATACACGTCGAGCCAGTGGTCGAACCCGCGTTCGGCGCTCAGGTAATGGATCCGGATCCCGAGGCGTGCCTTGAGCCGATCGAGATACTCGTACGTCTCGTCGAGCTCCTTGTGGGTGTCGCAGAAGAAGTATTCCATCTGTGGTACCCGCTTGTGCATCAGCACCGCCAGGGCCGCGCTGTCCTTCCCCCCGGAAAGCCCGAGGATGTGGCGGACTTCCTTAGCCATGATTCCTCTGCCTCGAAGTGATCCCGCTTCTCGCCTCTTGCTGCGGTGCGGTGTCCGCCTTCCGCTCGCCTACAATCTCGTCGAGGATTGCCAGGGCTAGGGCCTCCCGAATCTGCGGCTCGCCGAACGCACGGATCTTGTCAGCCATGTTCCTTGCGTAATCCCTAACGCGTTCCTGCTGCGATCGATCCACCCACACCACCCGCTGCAGCTCGCGTCCATCCTGATCGGTAACCGTGACCCGCCGTGCGTCAAAGCCGTCGCTGGGGTTGGTGACGGTCTCCCGGAGCAGCGCCTCCAGCCGTCCGAACCGGTTGGCGACCTCGGCGAGATTGATCTCGAAGGCCAACGCGTCGTCGCCCGTCCAGGTCTCCGCCGGGCGGTCGGCGATCACCATGACGACCGACTCCAGCCAGTTGCGGTCGTCAGTGTCTACTTCGACCGCGGCAGCCGTGAGACGACGTAGCGTGGAATCGACGCACCGGCCAAGCAGGTACTTCGATCGGACTCGAAGATCCTCCCGGAGCTTCCCTGGGTCGCTCTGGACACCGAACGCCCCGTGAATCAGAACGCGGCAGTGGTCCAGCAGACGATCATAGTACCCCCGCAGTTCTCGGACGGCGCGGAAGAGCGCTCCTCGGAACGTACGAAGCCGTTCCCGTCCCTCCTCCGAAGAAGTGGGATCGATGATGGGCGGTTGGCCGACAGCGACCGGCAGTGTTACGAAGAGGAGCCTGTCCGGTTCGGTGGCTGACAGGAGTGCATCGCGAACAGCAGTGGCCTCAGGAGATAGATCCTTGGCCCGGCGGGTGACCTGCGGGAGTCCGGCGGCGAAACGCACCAGCGGGCGTACGATGCTGAGCAGGGTCGCGTTGCGAACCCGCAAGACGGCAGGCTTCGACCCACCAGTGCTCAGCTCCTCCGCGAGATCACGGAAGACTTCCCAGCGCAGCCCCTCCAGCGACAAGTGCTTGACCGCGAAGCGCCCGGGCTGCTTGACCAGCAGCTCGAAGTGCTCGGGTCCAAGCTGCGGAAGGAAGGTGCCGTCCCGGTACACGCTGATATCATCTGCGTGATGGAGCAGCACCGCCGCCAGCACCACCGGGACCACGCCAGGCTTGACCCCGTACGGTGGCCGCTCCAAAACACGGTAGAGCCCGTTCAGCGGTACGGGATCCGCATCGGCGTCGGTGCAAAAGGTCTCGACCGCCTCCCATAGCGGCTTGAGCCCCGCGGCGCGTGGCGGACCGAAGCTCCAGGCACCTCCCTCGTCCTGCTGATGAATCCCCGTGTGCAGAAGCACGGAGGCATACATCGCATAGTCCGGGCCCTCGCCCTCAAGGCCGAGCCGCTCCTGGTCCGCGCGGGCGAGCATCGCTTCCAGCAGCTCGCGCCGCGCGCGCGCGCCCTGGGAAGTGAGCTCCCGCCGGTTGAGCATCTCGTTCCACAGAACTGGACTCGACGAATAAGCCCGGTCGCACAGGTCCGAGAGGGCGGTACCGAGGCGGCCGGAAAGCGGCACGCCAGCGCTCTCAGGCAGCGCGAGCGAGAAGGACTCGCGCAACGTCGTCGCCAGCGCCCGCCGTGCAAAGACCAATCGCTGGCGGACCTCGCGGCGGGCGACACCATCGCGGGCGAGCGCTGGGTCATCAGCCGCGATCATCTCCAGCGCCGCAAGCTCGCGGGCCGCCGATCCCAAAGCGTGCGTCGCCTTCGCCCTCCTCACCGCCAGGGGGCGTCCATCCGGCAGGGTTGCCGGGGTCGGCGGCAGCGGAGCCTCGTCCGCCCAGTAAACCAGCAGCCCATCACTCTCGGCCGACCGGCAGGTGATAGTATCCAGATCCGTCGCACCGTCTGCGTACCGCCGCTCGAAGTACCGTAGCGTCCCCGTCTGATAGCTGTGCCGCGGTGCCACAGTCGGGTCCATGGGGGCGACCGCCTCCAGCACCTCCGCCAGCGGCCGGCCATCTGAATCGAGACGGGTCTGCACCGCAGTCTCTGCGTTGTAGTCCGAACCCTCCCACAGCCGGTACTCGTCGACCCGTGTGCGATAAGTTAGTAGCCTGCGGTCCATGAGCCCGTCCAGAGCGGCGCTCCACCGAGCCTCCTCCGCCTGGTCGCTAGCACGCTCGCACAGCGCCGACAGCACCAGGGCGCGGCTTGCCCGCAGCGACCCACCAAGTGCGATCAGGTTAAGCGTGCCAATCGTCTTCAGGGCGGCAGCCTGGTCCTCCGAAAGGCCGGTCGCGTCACGTACTATGGCGTGCACTTCGGTCCATCGCTGGAACTGCGGCCGTGAGGCCGGCGAGCCAACATCTAGGAAGTAGTCGAAGACGCTCGGCAGGCGCAGAAGCGGCAGCCGCTCCTCGCTTACCGACTCGGCAGCGACGAAGCTTGCCAACGAGTGGGGGGCGGGGCTCGTCAGGAAGGTGAAGAGCGAGCGGTCGTTCTGCGCGTACCGGGCGCAGAGCGTAGGCAGCGCCAGCGCAGTCACTGGGTGGAGGGGGTAGACCGCGGCGAGTCGCTCCGCGGCCAGGGCTTCCCCGTGCGCAGTTCCCTGCAGGACATCCGAGAGGCGGACCTGCCATCGTGCCGCACTCTCCGCCACCGCCGTCATGAGGGGCGCTGGCAGGTCGGCCTCGATCACACTGGACATGAGCCGGAGCATCTCCTCCGGCGCCTCCACGAAGGGCAGGTCTTCAAACCGCCCCTGCACCTTGTCCCACTCGGCACGTTGCGCTGCGGTGAGGGCAGCACCGTACTCTACGAAGGCCTGGTGCAGGAGGCCGAGGACAAGCACCGGCGCCTTGTCCTCGCCAGCGGGGAGCTCGGCTAGGCGCTGCAGCAGGTAGAGGTCGTCCGCGCCACCAGAGCGCGCCGCTGCCTCTAGATTCTTGCCCATCTCGTCGACGACGAGAAGCAACCCGTTCCCGGACGCCTGCGCTAGCGCGTAGGCGAGCTCAGGCAGATCGTCGAGCCGGGGGGTGTTCCCGGCCGCCAGTGCCTCCGCTCGCACGCGGCACTCCTCCGCAGCGTTGGGCCGGCGACCGCGCCGCCCGGCCCAGAACGCCTCGGCGCCGGCGGCAAGCGCCCGGAGCACCGTGTGGGCGAGCGGTTCTCGCCGTGCCGTGGCGATGGCTCGCACGAACCCATCCGACGACAGCCGCGCCTGCAGTTCCCCGGTGAGCTGCTGCCCAACGGGGTGCGTGGCGAGAGCCTCAAAAGCGGGAGTGCGCTGGTCCGCGGATCCGAACGAGACGGCGAGCAGGTGCGCGAAGGCAGACTTTCCTGTGCCGTACACCCCCGTCACCGTCCACGCACGATGGCTTCCGCCGCGACGGATGGAGGAGACGACACGGTTCATCGCCTCCAGAGCGCGGTCCGTCGGCACATACCCGTCCAGCGCGTCGGCCTGCGCGAGGTCCCGCTCGAGATTGACCGAGCGCGCGTACCGCCGCTTGAGCACGATGCCTTCCGAGAGCGGGTAGCTCATCACACGGCACCTCCCACCAAAGCGGGGTTATAATGTGCTCGCGTCAGGACGTCGGCGGCAGCATCCGCATCGCTGTAGGTCAGCTGAACGATCCCGCCGGCCTCCGAGAGGTCGATGCCCGGATAACGTTCCACCGTCTCCTCCAGTGCCCCGTAGAGGGACGTCTCAGTCAGCTTCAAGAACGCGGCGGGTCCGGAAGGCTCACGCAGCAGCCTGGTAAGCGCAACGGTGCGAGCGCCAGGAGCGGTCCGGGCGGCGAACCGCAGGGAGGCTGCAGTGACCAATTCGGGGGTGAGCCCGGGCTTGTCCCCGTACACGAAGGTGAAGGCGCCCGGCGCGACTCCGGGGCTCATCAGCTCGAGTTCCACGAACGGACAACGGATCGACTCCTCCCCCAAGGACCGGGACGCCTCGCCGGACGCATACATCCGCAGGATGCATGTGACGTCCTTGCGAAGGGATGACGTCGCGTTGCGGGCTCCCGGATACGTCCGCGCAGCAAAATCTGAAAGGCCGCGCAGAAGCTCCTCCGCCGTGAACTCCGGCCGCGCAGCCACCAGGAACGCGTACTCCCAAGCAGTGGCCAGGCAGGGCTCGGATAGAAGTTGCTCGTGGAGGAGCCAGAGCGAGCCGAGGTCCTCCAGGTAAGCGTCCCATCCATCCGCGCCGAGAAGTCGCTGCCCAAAGGCGGTCGGCACGCTCCCATGTCCGGACGGCTCTAGGACTTTGAAGGCGTGGCACCAGTACCGGATGGCCCGAACCATGTTCTTACCGACTCCGAGCACTACGGGCGCGTTGGCCCGCAGGAAGACATGGGGATCAGCGACGGCTGCGTCAAACCCCTTCTTCAACCATCCATGGCGGGGATGAAATGTCTCGTGGCGTGCGAACGCCCGACCGCTTACCCCAACTGAAGTCGCAGCGTTGCCGCGACTTTGGGTGCTGCGTTGCATTGGATTTGTATGAAGGTCAGGATGTCCGCCGCTGAGACCGAACGTTCCAAAACAAGGTACAAGCTTCAGGGGTTCTAGAAAACCCCTCTCTACACTGGGTGGGGTTATGCGTGTGACGAGAACCGCTGTATGTTGTGGTTAGGTGGTCTTTAGTTCCCCTCAACGCCTGGTCCCAGGCCATGTCGGACGGGTTGCGTTCAGCCTTGGGCTATTAGTCGGATTGAGTGAGCCTTGCAGCGCCTAGAGTTGACCTCACAGTGGTGAGTCCTCCAGATCTAGGTTGTTTCAGGGGCTCCTCACGCGGCGAGTAGGTCTACAGGCCCGTCCGAGAATAGGCACTCGACTCGCCAACACAACCGTCGCCCCTGACCGGCCGAGCTGAACGAAGGCTGGCGACACGACGAGGCCCCGGCCCGTCCGCACGATCCGGGGCCGTCGTCCATCTCGGTCACGTCCGCGGCGTCGACCTCACACCACCGCCACCCCCAGCAACCCTTCCAGCTGCTCCGCCCGCCGCTCCGCCGTGTGCTCCGCGACCACCCGCCGCCGCGCGGCCAGGCCGATCGCGCGGCGGTCGTCGGAGTGGGTCGTGCGCACCACGTCCACCACCTCGTCGGTGGACTCGGGGAGCAGGATCTCCTCGCCGGGGGTGAAGAACGCCTCGATGCCGGGCCAGCGGTCGGAGATCATGGGCGCGCCGCACGCCGCCGCCTCGAACAGGCGCACGGAGGGTGACCATCCCGCCGCCACCATGTCGGCGCGGGTCGCGTTGAGCTGCCACGCCGCGGACGAGTAGAAGGCCGGGTGCCGCGAGGGCGGCAGGTGCGACAGGTGCCGCACGTTCCGCGGCCAGCCCAGGTCCGCCGGGTACTGCGGCCCCGCGACCAGGAAGCGCCGGTCGGGGAGCTGGTGCGCCACGTCCACCAGGAAGCGGTCCACCACCGGCTGCCGGTCCGCCGCGTAGGTGCCCATGTAGGCGATGTCGACGACCAGCTCGCCGTCGCGTTCCACCGGGCGGTAGCGCTCCACGTCCACCGAGCAGTAGAGCGGCACCGCCTCCCTCGCCCCCAGCTCCCCCTCCAGCACCTCGCGCAGGAACGGGCCCCCGGTGAAGCTCAGGTAGCGCGTGAAGAGCGGCACCTGGTCGGGGCGCAGGTACTCCGCGCCTCCCGCCCGCAGCGCCGCCACGGTCACGGGCGTGTCGATGTCGTAGAAGAAGAGCGGCTCCACCCCCGCGCCGGCGAGGGCGTCCACCACCCGCGGCCCCTGGTGCACGTACGAGCCCACGATCACCGCGTCCGCCTCGCGCGCCTCGGCCAGTGCCTCGGCCTCCACGTCCGCCCACTCCGGGTACAGGCGCAGGCGGCAGAAGTCGGGGGAGGGAAGGTCGCGGTGCGCGCCGCGGTACCAGGGCGCGTCCCACTCCCAGAACGTGACCTCGTGCCCCCGCGCGGCGAAGGCGCGCAGCAGGGCGCGGTACGTGGTCGCGTGCCCGTTCCCCCAGCTCGACGAGACCGACAGGCCGAAGACGACCAGCTTCATGCCACCCCCTCCGCCGCCAGCTCCCCCTCCTCCGCCTCGTCCGCCGCCCCCACGCCGTCCGCCCCCGCCCGCAGCACCGCGTCCAGCAGCTTCGCCCGCTGCGCGTACGTGTGGGACCGCAGCGCGCGGCGTCGCCCCGCCTCGCCGATGTCGTGCGCCAGCACGGGGCCGATCTCGCGGACGTAGCGGGCGACTCCCGTCGCGTCCTCCGCCACCAGGATCTCCGTGCCGGGTGAAAAGAACTCCTCGATCCCCGTCCAGGCGTCGCTCACCTGGCAGCACGCCGATCCCGCCGCCTCGAACATCCGCGTCGCCGGCGACCAGCCGTTCCGCACCATGGAGTCGCGGTGCACGTTCAGTACGAGCCGCGCCGCCGCGTTCACCTCGTTGTGGCGGCCGGTGGGCACGTGGCCCAGGTACGTGACGTTGGCCGGCATCGGCCGGTCGCCCCACCCCTCGCCGCCCAGCGCGAAGCGCGCCTCCGGGCACAGCTCCGCCGCGCGGAAGAAGAACTCGTCCACCCGCGTCTCGCGGTCGGGGAGCCGGTTCCCCATGAACAGCAGGTCCCACTTCGCCGTCGTGCGGTGCAGCGGGGGCCGGTGCTCCTCGGGGTCCAGCGCGTTGTAGATGGGGGTGCAGGCCCTCGCCCCCAGGGCCAGGTAGGCGTCCACCACCGGGGGCCCGCCGCCGTACGTCAGCACGTGGTCGTACCGCGGCACGCAGGCACGGAACGGGTCGTCCGCATCGGTGGCCACGCGGCCCAGCGTCGCCGGCGCGTCCACGTCCAGGAACGCCGTCCGCGCCGCGCCGCCCGACCGCTCCGCCAGCGCCGCCTCCAGCTCCGCGTCCCACACGCCCACCCCGCTGCACTTCACCACCCAGTCGCTGGTGGCGAACGCCACGTCCAGCAGCGCGTCCCGCTCCTCCTCCGTGCGGTAGACGACCACGCGGGCGTAGTCCGGGTCCTGCGCCAGGTCGCGGTTCTGCTGGCGGCCGTACGCGTCGGGCTCGCAGAAGGTGATCTCGTGGCCGTGGGCGTGCAGCGCGCGCAGCAGGCCGCGGTAGTAGGTGGCCGCGCCGTTCCAGTACGAGGAGACGAGCGACGAGCCGAAGAAGGTCAGGCGCATGCGGCCTCCTCCGCGGTGGTGGGGGTGCCGGCGGAGCCGGCGCGGCCCAGCTCCTCCACGATCGCGAGCAGCTCCTCCGCCCGGTGGTCGCAGGTGTGGCGCGCCAGGATGGTCTCCAGCCCGCGCTCCGCCTGCGCCGCGCGCGCGTCCTCGTCGGTGCAGAGGCGGCGCAGAGTGTCGCGCATCTCCTCCGGCGTCTCGGCCACGGCGTAGTCGCCGGAGCGGAAGAGGCCCTCGGCGTCGCTCCACGGGGCGGAGACCAGCGGGATCCCGCAGGCCAGCGCCTCGAACACCCGGATGGTGGGGATGCCGGCCAGCGCCTCCACGTACGCCCGCCGCGGCACGTGCAGCGTCGCCCGCGAGCGCGCGAACACCTCCGGCACGCGCAGCGACGGCACCCAGCCGCGGAACTCCACCCCCGCGTCCGCCAGCTCCGCCAGCGCGCGCTTGGGATAGCGGACGCCGTGGGCCACGAAGCGCAGCTCGGGGAGCGCGCGCGCGGAGTCCAGCCAGAAGCCGCGCAGCTCCTGGCTGCGCTCCCCGTCGCCCCAGTTGCCGATCCAGGCCACGTCCTGCTCCTTGGGCCGGTCCAGCGGGCGGAAGTGCCGCACGTCCGCCGCCTCGTGCAGGGTCCACGCGTTCCGCACCCCGAACCGCCCGCGGTAGATGTCGCGCAGCACGTCGCCGAACGCCAGCACCCCGTCGAAGCGATCGGGGCGCAGCCGGGCGATGACGTCCGGCTCGCTCCACGGGCGGTGGTGCGTGTCGTGGAAGAGGACGACCGCCCCCGCCCGCCGTCCGGCGGCCAGGGCGGCCTCGGCCACGCGCGGTTCGTTCCACTCGTGGACGACCACCACGTCCGCCCCGGCCGCCGCCTCGTCCATCCGGCCCCGCAGGTCGGGCGCGTCGGGGTCGTACGAGGCCACGTCCACGTCCGCGAACGCGCGGGCGAAGTCGACCACGGCGTCGATCCCGTGGTCGGCCAGCAGGTTCTCGAGCGACCAGGCGCCGCGCGGCTCGCGCGAGCTCACCTCGTGGCCGCGGCGCGCCAGCGCGCCCATCAGCCCGCGGAGGAAGTGCGCGTTCCCGTGGTTCCAGTCCGAGACGGCGCTGTGAACGAAGAAGACGAATCTCATCCCTGGGCGGCCATGGTGGGGCGCCGGGCGGCGCCCGCGCCGTGGGTCAGGTCGTGGTACAGCTCCAGGTACGCCGCGGCCATCCGGTCGCCCGTGTAGCGCCGAAGCGCCCGCGTGCGCGCCCCGGAGCCCAGGCGCGCGCGCAGCTTCGCGTCGCCGCAGACGGAGGAGAGCGCGTCCGCCAGCGCCTCCGCGTCGCCGCGGGGGTGGAAGAGGGCGCAGCCGTCCCACAGCTCGCGGAAGCTCCCCGCGTCCGAGAGGACGAGGGCGCATCCGTGCATCGCGGCCTCCAGCGGCGCCAGGCCGAACGGCTCGTAGAGCGACGGGGCCACGTAGACGCCGGCGCGCCGCATCCAGGCGTCCACGTCCGCCCGCTCCACCCGGCCGTGCGCCGTCAGGCGCCGCGTCTCCACCCGCTCGCCGTGCGGCGCCGCCGTCTCGCCCAGCAGGTGCGCCTCCGGCGCGTCGTCGCCCAGCAGGTCGAGCGCGCGGTCCAGGACGGAGACGCCCTTCGCCATGTCCCACGCGCGCCCCACGTTCAGCAGCACGGGGGGGAGGTCGCCGCGCTCCGCGTCCGCCGGCGCCGCGATGCCGTTGTGGACCACGCGGTCCACCTCGCGCCCGTAGTGGCGGAGGACCAGGTCGGCCTGGTAGCGCGTCGGCGCCACGACGGCCTCCGACGCGGCGAGCCCCTCCCGCACCCAGCGCGTGTAGGCGGCCCAGTCGGCCGGCGGGGCGTCCTCGCCCCGCACCTCGCGGAACCAGGAGAGGACGTCGCTGTGCACCACCGTCACCACCGGCGCGGCGAAGGGGTGCGCGGCGTACGCCATCTGGTTCAGGTGCACCACGTCCGCCGCCCACAGGGCGGAGGTCGCGCGCATCCACGCACCCGCGGCGAAGACGTCGGCGGCCGCATCCGGCATCCACTCCAGCCGGTGGTCGCGCCACGTCACCTCCACCCCGGGGGGCAGGTGCGCCAGGCGCTCGTCGCGCGGCTCGCCGATCACGGCGCAGAGCACGTCGTGCCCGTCGTCGTGGAGGCGGCGCGCCAGCTCCACCGTGTGGTCCCAGACCCCGCCCACCGTGTCGGTGGAGAGCAGGACCCTCATCGTCCGTAGATGCGGTCCAGGACGGCGGCCACCTCCACCAGCCGCTCGGCGGCGGGGTCGAAGCGCTCGCCGGCGGCCAGGCGCGCCGCCCAGTCCGCCGCGGCCCGCCCCCCCCACGCGTCCGGCGGCGAGGCCAGCGTCTCGCGCGCGGTGCCGTGGAAGACCTCGGCCGTGAAGTCGTAGAACGACCCGCCCACGTTGCGCAGCGCCGCGCCCCCGCCCGTCCCGTAGAACGAGGCGGAGATCACCGCGTCCTGTCCCGCCGGCAGCCGCCACGAGCAGGCGAGCTGCGCCGTCGCCCCGCCCGCCAGGTCGATGCGCGCGACGGCGTAGTCCTCCACCTTCCCCGCGTCCGCCGCCAGCGGCTCGCCGCCGGAGAAGAGGCGCCCGGAGACGTCCTCCACCGCCGGGAAGCCCAGCGTCCACAGGGCGAGGTCCACCAGGTGGACCCCCAGGTCCATCACGCACCCGCCGCCGGAGAGCGCCGGGTCGTAGAACCAGGGCTTGTCCGGCCCGTAGGCGTTGTGGAAGACCAGGTCCACCGCGTACACGCGCCCCAGCTCGCCGGCCCGGATGCGCTCGCGGATCGCCCGCATCCCCTCCGTGAAGCGGTAGGAGAGGTCGACCGCGAGCAGGCGGTCCGCCGCCCGCGCCGCGTCCACCACGCGCCGCGCCTCGCTCTCCGTCCTGCCCAGCGGCTTCTGGCAGAAGACGGCGATCCCCGCCTGCAGAGCGCGGATGGACTGCTCCGCGTGCAGTGCGCTCGGCGTGGCGATGACGATGCCGTCCACCCCCGCCGCGATCAGCTCGTCCAGCCCGTCCACGCGCTCCGCGCCCGGCGCCGCCTTCAGCGCCTCGCCCGCCGCCCCGTCCGACGCGTCGGCGACGGCCGCGACCTCCGCCGCGCCCTCCGCCGCGATCGCCTCCATGCGGTGCCGCCCGATCCACCCCACGCCCAGGAAGCCGAGGCGTGGCTTCGGCGTCGCCGTCCCGCCCTCCGCGATGGCCGCCGTCTCCCGCTCCAGCACCGACTCCGTCATGGCGTCACCACCGCCTTCAGGAAGCCGTCGGGGCGGTCGCGGGTGGCGTCCAGCGCGTCGGCCAGGCGGTCGAGCGGGTAGGTGTGCGTGTAGAGCGGGGTGGGATCGAGCCGCCCGTGCGCCACCGCGTCCACCGCCGCGCGGATCCCGTCCACGTAGACCTGCGGGTCGCGCTCGTGGGCGTTGATCACGTCCAGCCCGCGCCAGTTCCACATCTGCATGTTCACCTGGCGCGGCCCGTCCTGGTGGTAGCCGGCCACGATCAGCCGCCCCCGCTCGCGCGTGATCTCGGCGGCCAGGTCCAGCGGCCACTGCTTGCCCACCGCCTCGATCACCCGGTCGCACATCTCGCCCGCGGTGAGCTCCTTCACCCGCTCGATGATCTTCCAGTGGTCGTCCATGGGGATGGTCTCCGCCGCCCCCATCTCGCGCGCCACGTCCAGCGAGAACGGGCGGCGCGAGATGGCGACCACCCGCGCCCCGGCGTTGGTCGCCAGGCGGGTGAGCAGCGCGCCCAGGAAGCCGATCCCCACGATCGCGACGGTCTGCCCCTCGCCGATCCCGCTGCGGCGGAAGATGTTCATCGCGCACCCCAGCGGCTCGCCGGGGAAGGGGCTCCCGGCCAGCGAGACGGGGAGGGGGACCACGTGCTCCGCCCGGGCCACGTCGTGCTCCGCGTACGAGCGGTAGGAGAGGGCGGCCACCCGGTCGCCCACCTCCACGTCCTTCACCCCCTCGCCCAGCGCGTCCACGATCCCCCATCCCTCGTGCCCCGGCGAGCCGGGCTCCATGGGGTACTGCGTCCACGCGTTCCCCGCCCACGGGCCCAGGTTGCTGGCGCAGACGCCGCAGCCCAGCAGCCGGATGCGCACCTCGCCCGCGCCCGGCTCGGGGAGCGCGACCGTGTCCAGCCGCACCTCGCCCGGCGCGGAGATGGTCGCGGCGCGCATGGTGCCGGCCGCGGTGCGCTTCGCCTCCGCCGTGCTCACGGGGCCACCCTCGCCAGACGGGGCGCCGGGTGCGTCCTCGCGCCCGGCGGCTCCGGGACCGGGTTGGCCAGGTCGGCCTGGTGCAGCCACTCCACCAGCTTCTCCAGCCCGGCGCGCCAGTCGGTGCGCGGCTTCCACCCCAGCAGCGCCTCCGCCTTCGCCGTGTCGGAGACGTAGACGCGCTGGTCACCGGGGCGCCAGTCGGCCATGGTGATGGGCGTCTCCATCCCCGTGATCCGCCGCAGGCGCTCGACGACGCCGCCGACCGAGACGGCGTTCCCCGCGCCTCCGCCCAGGTTGAAGACCTTGCCGGAGACGGTGTCGATGCGGTCCATCGCCCCGCGCAGCGCCTCCACCAGGTCGTCCACCCACAGGATGTCGCGCACCTGCTGCCCGTCGCCGTAGATGGTGATGGGCTCGTTGCCGAAGAGCGCGCGGGCGAAGTGCGCCACCCACCCCTGGTCCTCGGTCCCGAACTGCCGCGTCCCGTAGATGCAGCTCATCCGGAAGACCACCGTGGGCAGTCCGTAGATGCGGGCGTAGTCGCGCACGTACTGGTCGGCCGCGCCCTTGGAGCAGCCGTACGGCGAGTGGAAGTCCAGCGCCGCCGCCTCGGACACGCCGGGGCGGCCGTCGGCGTAGCGGTAGGCGCCGTCGCGCAGCTCCACCGCCACGTCCTCCATCCCCCCGTACACCTTGTTCGTGGAGGTGAACAGGATGGGCGGCGGGGTCCGCATGGCCCGCGCGGCCTCCAGGATGTTGAACGTCCCCAGGATGTTGACCTGCAGGTCGGTGGTGGGGTCCACGAGCGAGGTCGTGACCGCCACCTGCGCGGCGAAGTGGTAGACCTGCTTGGCCTCGCCCACCAGCAGGCGCATGCGCTCGGCGTCGCGCACGTCCACGTTCTCGATGCGCACCCGCTCGCCGTGCGTGCCCTTCAGCCAGCTCGCGTTCAGCCGCACGCCGGCGCGGGAGAAGTTGTCGGCCACGACCACCCTCTCCCCGGCCTGCAGGAGGGCGTGTGCCAGGTTGGAGCCCACGAACCCCGCTCCGCCCGTGATCAGGATCGCTTCGCGCTCGCTCATTCCTCTCTCCCCCTCCTCACAGCGTGAGACCGCGCGCGGCGAGCTCTTCGGCGTGGCGCTCCAGGGTGCTCTCCGGGCGCTCCTGCTCCTTCAGCCAGCCGACCAGCTCCTGCATCCCCGCCTCGAACGTGACCCGCGGCTCGTAGCCCAGCGTCTCCCGGGCCAGCGACACGTCCGCCCAGCAGTTGCGGATGTCCCCCACCCGGTACTTTCCGTTCACCTGGGGCTCCACGTCGCTCCCCAGCGTGCGCGCCAGCGTCGACGCCACCTCCTTCACCGACACCGCGCGCCCCGAGCCCACGTTGATCGCCCTGCCCACCGCCTCGTCGCGCTCCGCCGCCAGCAGCAGGGCGCGCACGATGTCGTGCACGCTCACGAAGTCCCGGCGCTGCTCGCCGTCCTCGAAGATCAGCGGCGCCTGCCCGTTCAGCAGCCGCGCGCTGAAGATGGCGGCCACCCCCGTGTAGGGGTTGGAGAGCGCCTGCCGCGGCCCGTAGATGTTGAAGAAGCGCAGCGCCACCGAGGGGATGGCGTAGGCGGCGCCGATCTGCAGCACCATCTTCTCCTGGTCCGCCTTGGTCAGCGCGTAGATGCTGGTGGGGTCCAGCGGCTTGGCCTCGTCGGTGGGCGCGGGGGCGAGGGCCGTGCCGTCCTCGTCCCGCATCTCCCAGTCGTGCGCCTTGAGCGCCTCGGGGGAGCGCTGGGTGGCCGTGGGGGCCCGCCCGTCGGGGCGCGTGTAGCGGCCCTCGCCGTAGATGGACATGGACGACGCCACCACCAGCCGCCGGGGCTGCATCTCCCGGTCGATCAGGGCCTGGAGCAGGTTGGCCGTGCCCATGGTGTTCGTTGCCGTGTAGTCGGCCACCCGGTACATTGACTGCCCCACGCCCACCGCCGCCGCCAGGTGGTAGATGACGTCCGCGCCGTCCATGGCCTTCGCGATGGCGTCGGGGTCGCGCACGTCGCCCACGGTGAGCTCCGCGCGGGGGTTCAGCCACGCCGGGGGAGTCCGTCCGGGACCGTGGACCTGGGGATCCAGGTTGTCCAGCACGCGCACCCGGTCGCCGCGCTCCACCAGCGCGTCCACCAGGTGGCTCCCCACGAATCCGGCTCCGCCGGTGACCAGGACGTTCCGTTCCGCCACTCCACACCTCCCTTGCGGTGATAACCTCGATCAAGCTCTGGAACGAGCCGAACAACCTCTCCCACTGGGACTTCCTGCTGGACCCGGGGTGGACCGTCTACGCCGAGATGGTCCGCCGCGCCGCCGCGTCGATCCGCGGGGCCGGGGTCGAGGTGCCGCTGGTGCTGGGCGGGATCTCGCCGATCGATCCCGCCTTCCTGCGCCGCATGCGCGAGCTGGGCGCGCTGGATGCCGTGGACGTCCTGGCCGTGCACGGCTTTCCCCTGGACTGGAACCTCTGGCCCCTGGACGAATGGCCGGCGCGCCTGGACGCCCTGCGGGCGGAGTTCGGCAAGCCGGTCTGGATCACCGAGACCGGCGTCTCGTCCTTCGCCACCGAGCCGGTGGGCGCCTGGGGGCTGCGGCGCTCGCTGCAGGTGCTGAAGGGGGAGCGCGTCTTCTGGTACACGCTCCTGGACCTGGCCCCCCAGTACGAGGCCACCACGCGCCACAAGCAGGCGGAGGGAAGCTCGTACTTCCGGCACTTCCACTTCGGCCTGCTGCGCTGGAACGGCGTCCCCAAGGAGGCGCTGCGGGCGTTCTCGCCCGACTTCGGCATCTGCCAGTGGTTCCAGTTCGGCGACGAGCGCACGCTGGAGCTGGCGGTCCGCTGGCTGGAGAGGGTGGGGGTGCGCGAGGTGCGCACCGGGCTGAGCTGGGCCGAGAGCCACATCCCGGGGTGGGATCGCTGGTTCGACACGGTCATGTCCGCGCTCGAGCCGTTCGACGTCTGCGCCACCCTCTGCTTCACCCCACCCAGCCGGGGCCAGCGCCCCGACCACACCTCACCGCCCGTGGACGTGGGCGAGTTCGCCGACTTCGCGGGCGCCATGGCGGCGCGCTACGCCGCGCCGTTGCCCGCCGGGGAGCAGAGGTAGACCTCCTTCGCCGGGTGGGCGTCGATCTTCAGCCCCACCGAGCGAAGCATCGCCTCCATCCCGGCCTCGTTGGGGACCCACCAGTTGGTGGGGTCGCCCGCGTACTTCTTCTCGATGAAGTACATGGCGGGGAAGCCGGGATCGTCGAAGATCCCCGTCTCCTCGATCGGGTAGTCGTCGGCCAGCCGGGGCGCCCCCGCGCCGCCGCGCAGCATGCTCTGGAACACCAGCCGCCGGCGGGGCATGCGCGCCACGCGCTCCAGGGCCAGCAGCGGGTGGCGCAGGTGGTAGAACACCCCCATGAACAGCACGTAGTCGAACTGGCGGCCCAGCCGCTCCACGTCGTACACGTCCAGGTGGTGGAACTCCACGTCGTCAGCCCCCAGCACCTGGGCGGCGAAGCGCGCCTGCGCCAGGTAGTGGGGGTCGTGGTCCATCGCCGTGACGCGGGCGCCGCGGGCGCGGAGCTGGAAGGTGTAGAAGCCGGCGTTGCACCCGATGTCCAGCACCGTCATCCCGGTCATGTCCCGGGGGAAGGCGGGCTCCACCTGGGTCCACAGGTCGCGGAGGAAGTTGCCGAGCGGGTGCTCGGGTGCGGTGCGCACGCCGTTCAGGTCCAGGTCGTGGAACCAGGGGCCCAGCTCCCGCACCCTGCGCTCCAGGTCCGCCGTCTCCACGGTCGCCTCGGCCGTGCTCATGCCGCCACCGCCGGGACCGCGTCCGAGTCCACCCCCTCCACCACCGCCTCCTCCCCCATCTCCGCCTCCTGTCCGGTCTGGTCCGCCTCGTCGACCCGCGGGGCGCACCCCTGCGGGAACCTTGCCACGTACTCGTCGGCCGCCGCCTGCATCCGCAGGTTCACCTCGTCCGCCCACACCCCCGACACCATCCGCTGCGCCAGGCGCACGCCCAGCCTGCGCTCCTGGCAGTGCACGGCCTCGTCGTCGCGCCCCTCCTGCACCAGGCGGGCGGCTTCGAGCTCCAGCGAGAAGGCGAGAAGGTCGAGGTCGGTGAAGATGCGGCCGCGGAGGGCGGCTGCGTCGGCGGGCTCGTCCGGGGGCGGCGTGCTCAGCATGCGGGTGTCGGTTCCGGCCTGTGGGTTCGGCGCCGCTCGCAGAGGGCGGGCACCGCGCCCGTCGGGTCCTGCCGGGCCTCGCGGCGGCGTCGGAGCCCCTCCGGGCGCAACCGACCTGCCGGGCGGGTAGCACCGTCTGTTGGTGCAGAATAGCTGCTACGACGAGCCTCCCCGGCTTGCAGGACGCCGCCGCCGGTCGCGCGCCCGCGCGCCCGCGTACGCGCCACGAGACCCGCGCGGCTGGACCACCGCCGGAGCGAGGACCGGGCCAAGGGCGCGCAGGAGCGGATGGCCGACGCGGTGACGCGCTTCACCGGCAGCCTGCGGTTCGTCTACATCCACCTGGCGCTGTTCGGCGCCTGGATCGCGGTGAACCTGGGGTGGACGCCCGCCGAGCCCTTCGATCCCTCGTTCGTGGTGCTGGCGATGGTCGCCTCGGTGGAGGCGATCTTCCTGTCCACCTTCGTGCTGATCTCGCAGAACCGCATGGCGGCGCTGGCGGACAAGCGCGCCGACCTGGACCTGCAGGTGTCGCTGCTCGCCGAGCACGAGATCACGCAGCTCATCACCCTGGTCCGGGGCATCGCCGCGCGGCTGGAGGTGCGGGAGGAGCGCGGCCGCGAGCTGAACGAGCTGGAGCAGGACGTGCGGCCCGAGGCGGTGCTGCAGACCATGCGGGAGCACGAGACACGCCACGTTGCGCGCGACACGCGCCGGTGATCCCGCCGGGCGGAAGAAAGCCCGGCGCGGCGGCACGAACCTGGCAAAGCAGGCTCGCAAGGTCCGCAGGGACGGACGCGGAGAACGGGATCCCGGGAGAGGGCACCATGGTGTACCTGACGATACTCGCGGTCGTCGCGCTGGCGGCGGCCGGCATGGGATGGCTGGGAGCGAGGGCGGTGCGCGAGGAGTACCTGCTCGCGCTGCCGATGCGCCACGGAGGCACGGTCTGGCTGGAGCGCCGCACGGAGCAGTACCTGACCGTTCCCGCGACGCTGCTCCCCCTGGCCGCGCTGCGCTTCGGGGTGCGGCTGGCCAGGGCGGAGGCACTGGCGGCGCGCGACCGCTGGGCCGAGGCACGGACGCGGCGGCTCCCGGCGGTGCTGGCGGACCGCTAGCGCGCAGGCGGAGGGACGGACGGGGGACGACGGAAGGCTCCGCGACGAGGGACGTCGCGGAGCCTTTTTCGTGCGCAGTCTTGGATGAGATGTCTCCGGCGACCCGGCGGACTGAACCATGGGTCGCGCCCGCTTGGTCCCGGGGGTAGATTGAGATGCCTCGAACGACCCCCTTGCCGCTGAACCATGGAACCCACCTCGAACGACTCCGCAATTGATCTACTCGCCGCGACCGCCGGCACGGATTGGCCTACGATCCGCGCGAGCCGAGAACGGGGCGTCCAACTAAAGGTCCAACTCCGGATTGCGATGACGCCCCTGCTCACCGAGGAGGACACGAGCGTCGTCGTGTTCGGCTCAGCAGCTCGTGGCGAGGTGACGACGGGAAGCGACATCGACTGGACGCTGCTCATTGACGGTCAGGCCTCTCCTCGACATTTCGATGTGGCCCGCGAGATCACTCGTCGGATCGAGAAGCTCGAAGCGAAGAAGCCGGGGCCGGAGGGGACGTTCGGCGGCCTGGCGTTCAGCCACGAGATCCTGCACCGAATCGGCGGAGGGGAGGACACGAACCGGAATCTGACACAAAGGATATTGTTACTGCTGGAGTCGGAGGCTATAGGGCCCCCGGAGGCTCACGCACGGGTGCTGCGGGGCGTACTTCATCGATACATCGGCGAGGATGCAGGATGGGCGGCGAAGAGCGTAACCGTTCCCCGATTCTTGCTCAATGACGTCGCTCGGTACTGGCGGACGGTCGCCGTCGATTTCGCTTATAAGCGCCGGGAGCGTGCCGCGGAAGGATGGGCGCTTCGAACAGTCAAGCTACGTCTATCGAGAAAGCTCACCTATGCGTCGGGGCTTCTGGCCTGCTTTAGCTGCGCCAGGCAGGCGGAGTTCGCGGACGGCGATCGGTCACCTGCAGTCATCGACCACTTGCTCGTGCTGGTCCGGATGACTCCTTTGGACCGACTGGTTCAACTGCTCCGAGACGTCGGGCTTTCGGGCCCGGCCGTGCGGGTTTGTGAGAGCTATGAACGCTTTCTCCGCCTGCTCGACGACCCGGTGCAGCGGAAGCATCTGGATACACTCGTGCCAGAGGCGGCTGAGAAGGACGAAGTCTATCAGGGAGCCCGCTCCATCGGTACGGAGTTTCAGAATGCACTCAATGAGGTGTTCTTCACCGACAACGGGACGGACATTCCATCGTTGACCCGCAAGTACGGGGTGTTCTGATGCGACCGATCGGGTTCTCCACCGGAGCGCTTGCGCTCGGGGACTTTCACGTTGCGCTCGCGATGCTGGCTGGGGCCCCCGTTCAGAGCGTGGAGCTCTCGGCGTTGCGTACGGAGGAGTTGGCGCCTCTCGCAGAGGCTGCTGACTCACTTCGCGTGGACGCGTTTCGGCACGTCTCCGTCCATGCACCCAGCCGGTTCAGACCAGAGGAGGAGCCTGAGATCGTCGCACTTCTCCGCACTCTGGCCGAGCGATGGCCGATCGTGGTGCATCCCGATGCGATTCATTCGTTCAGCGCCTGGCGCGAGTTCGGGCCACAGCTCTGGATTGAGAATATGGACAAGCGGAAGCCGATCGGTCGGAGCGCGGAGGAGCTACAGCGGGTGTACGAACGCTTGCCGGAGGCCGGACTTTGCCTGGACTTGGCCCACGCCCGACAGTACGACCCATCGATGGTGGAGGTGTACAGGATCCTCCGCCAGCACGGCCGTCGCATGCGCCAGGTGCACCTGAGCGAGGTGAGCACGAGCAGCCGCCACTCGCGGCTGTCCTGGGGCGCCATCCGCGACTTCGCCGACGTCGCGCACTCGATCCCCACGCATGTCCCGATCATCCTGGAGAGCCCCGTTCCTGCTTCGGAGATCGAGGCGGAGGTCGCCAGGGCGCGGGAGGCGCTGCCTGAGGTCGTGGCTCTCTCCGCCTGAGTAGCCGACGCACGACGGATCGCCGTCCCGTCTCCAGGAGGATCGGAGCGGCACCGGCGGGCACCACGAACGTGGGGTGCCCCGCTCCCCGTTCCGTCCGGCGCCGCGGCTGGCCTGTGCATGGCCCACCGCTTGCGGCCCCCCGCGGGCTTCCGAAGGGCACGCAGCCGGAAAGACAAGCCGAGGAGCCGATGCCGGGACGAATCGACGCCTCCCGCAAGCTCGTGATCGAGGACGTCCAGCCGGAGCTGGACTGCGGGCGGTACGCCGTGAAGCGCGAGGTGGGGGACACCGTGGAGGTGTGGGCGGACATCTTCAAGGAGGGGCACGACGCCATCGCGGCGGCCGTGCGCTACCGCCCCGAGGACGAGGAGGAGTGGCGCGAGGCGCGGATGCGCTTCCACGACAACGACCGGTGGACGGCGTCGTTCCGGCCCACGCGCAACGCGCGCTGGCTCTACACGGTCGTGGCGTGGACCGACCGCTTCGGCACCTGGGCGTCGGAGCTGAAGAAGAAGTACGACGCGGGGCAGGACGTGGGCGTGGAGCTGGCCGAGGGCGAGGAGATGGTGGAGGAGGCCGCCGCCCGCGCCGAGGGGCGCGACCGCGAGCGCATCGCCGCGCTGGTGGGCGAGGTGCGCGACGGCGCCACCATCGCCGAGCGGGTGGCCGCCGCGCTGGACGCGGAGCTGCTGGAGCTGATGGAGCGCTGGCCCGACCGCGCCGACCTGACGCAGCACGACCGGGTGCTGCCGCTGCAGGTGGACCGCGTGCCGGCGCGCTTCGCCGCGTGGTACGAGCTCTTCCCGCGCTCCATGTCCGACGACCCGGACCGCCACGGCACCTTCGACGACGTGATCCGCAAGCTGCCGTACGTCCGGGACATGGGCTTCGACGTCCTCTACTTCCCCCCCATCCACCCCATCGGCCTGCAGTTCCGGAAGGGGAAGAACAACACGCTGGGTGCCGGGCCCGACCAGCCGGGGTCGCCGTACGCCATCGGCTCGGCGGAGGGCGGCCACCGCGACGTGCACCCCGAGCTGGGCACGATGGAGGACTTTCGCCGCCTGGTGGCCGCCGCGCGCGGGCACGGGCTGGAGCTGGCGCTGGACTTCGCCATCCAGGTCTCGCCCGACCACCCGTACGTGGCCGCGCACCCGGGATGGTTCTACGTGCGCCCCGACGGCACCATCAAGTACGCCGAGAACCCGCCCAAGAAGTACCAGGACATCTACCCGCTCAACTTCTACGGAGACGACTGGGAGGGGCAGTGGGCGGAGTGGCGCGACGTGATCCTGCACTGGGTGGAGCAGGGGGTGAAGATCTTCCGCGTGGACAACCCGCACACCAAGCCCGTGCAGTTCTGGGAGTGGATGATCGGCGAGGTGCAGCGCGACCACCCGGACGTGCTCTTCCTGTCCGAGGCGTTCACGCGCCCCAAGATGATGCGCTCGCTGGCGAAGGCGGGGTTCAGCCAGTCGTACACGTACTTCACCTGGCGCAACTTCAAGTGGGAGATCCAGGAGTACTTCACCGAGCTCACCCAGGGCCCGATGAAGGACTACTTCCGCGGCAACCTCTTCCCCAACACGCCGGACATCAACCCGGAGTTCCTGCAGCGGGGCGGGCGTCCGGCGCACATGATCCGGGCGGTGCTGGCCACCACGCTCTCCTCCGTCTACGGCATCTACAGCGGCTTCGAGCTGTGTGAGGCCACGCCGCTGGCGCCCGGGAAGGAGGAGTACCTGGACTCGGAGAAGTACGAGATCAAGGCGTGGGACTGGGACCGCGAGGGCAACATCCGCCCGCTGATCACGCGGCTCAACGCGGTCAGGAAGTCCAACCCGGCGCTCCAGGAGTACGACAACCTGCGCTTCTACGGGGCGGACAACGACCACGTGCTCTTTTACGGCAAGGCCACGCCGGACCGCACCAACATCGTGTTCGTGGCCGTGAACCTGGACCCGTTCCAGGGGCACGAGGCCACGCTCTGGTTCCCGCTGGACCTGATGGGGATGGGGCCGCACGACCCGTGGGAGGTGGAGGAGCTGCTCACCGGCGAGCGGCACTTCTGGCAGGGGTC
>JASLAX010000177.1 GCA_030146875.1 Longimicrobiaceae bacterium | reverse complement strand
TCAACCTCAACCTCCAACCTCAACCTCCAACCTCAACCTCCAACCTCAACCTCCAACCTCAACCTCCCTTTGCCATCGAATCCAGGAAGTCCTTGTTCGTCTTCGTCTTCTTCATGCGGCCGAGGAGGAACTCGATCGCCTCGGCGGGGGGCATGTCGGAGAGGAAGTTGCGCAGCAGGTAGACCCGGCTGAGCTCGCTCTCGTCGAGGAGGAGGTCCTCCTTGCGGGTGCCGGAGCGGTTGATGTCGATCGCCGGGAAGATGCGCTTGTCGGCGATGTGGCGGTCGAGCACCAGCTCCATGTTGCCGGTCCCCTTGAACTCCTCGAAGATCACCTCGTCCATCCGGCTGCCGGTCTCGACCAGCGCCGTCGCGACGATGGTGAGGGAGCCGCCGCCCTCGATGTTCCGCGCGGCGCCGAAGAAGCGCTTCGGCTTGTGCAGCGCGTGCGCGTCCACACCGCCGGAGAGGATCTTCCCCGAGTGCGGGACGACCACGTTGTAGGCGCGGGCGAGGCGGGTGATCGAGTCCAGCAGGATCACCACGTCCCGGCCGTGCTCGACCAGGCGCTTCGCCTTCTCCAGCACCATCTCCGCCACCTGCGTGTGCCGGTCGGCCGGCTCGTCGAAGGTGGACGAGATCACCTCGGCGCGGACGTTCTCCTGCATGTCCGTCACCTCCTCGGGCCGCTCGTCGATGAGCAGCACGATCAGGTGCACCTCGGGGTGGTTCTCGTTGATCGCGTTGGCGATCTTCTGCATCAGGATCGTCTTGCCCGCCTTGGGCGGGGCCACGATCAGGCCGCGCTGCCCCATGCCCAGCGGGGCGATCAGGTCCATCACCCGCATGGAGATGTCGCCCGACAGCGTCTCCAGGTGGATCCGCTCGTCGGGGTAGCGCGGGCGCAGGTTGTCGAACGCGATGCGGTGCTTGGCCCGGTCGGGCTCGTCGCCGTTGACGCGCTCCACCTTCAGCAGCGCCAGGTAGCGCTCGCCCTCCTTGGGGGGGCGCACCTGTCCCAGCACGGTGTCGCCCGTGCGCAGGTCGAAGCGCTTGATCTGGCTGGGGGAGACGTAGATGTCGTCGGGGCCGTACAGGTAGTTCCAGTCCTGCGAGCGCAGGAACCCATAGCCTTCCGGAAGGACCTCCAGCACGCCCTCGCCGCGCAGGACGACGTCGGAGTCCAGGAGGTTCTGCTCGATGCGGTAGATCAGGTCCTGCTTGCGGAGCCCCGAGTAGTTCGAGATGTTCAGGCCTTCGGCCATCTCGTGCAGCTCGGCGATGCTCTTCGACTTTATGGCCGTAATGTCCACGACGTGCTCCGAAGGGGTCGACGCGTCCAGCGGCTCACCGGGGTGGCTCCGCCAGTCGCGTATCGGGTGCTCGATTGCCCGGAAGAGAAATGGCAGCGGAGGGAGGAGCCCGGCGCTCGAGCCGAGTTGAGGCGTCAGCTGAGGGTTGGGGATCGTGGCCCACAACCTAACGCGCCCCCCGGGGGAGGTCAAGAGCGAAGTGACGGGCGTAAACGGGCTTTTCTCCAGCCATGTAGCGGTCCCGGTGGGTGACCTGGAGGTGGTCCACGCGACCCTCTCTCCGGGGCTCTCGGAGTCCTCTCCGCAGGTGCGCGACGCCCTGCGGAGGTGGCCGGGAAGATGGTTCGTGCGGCCCTCTGCCCTGGGCCCCGAGCTCACCCTGGTGCGGCGCGCCGCGCCCCGTCCCCGCGAGCGGTGGTGGGTGCACGCCCTGCTGCTGGCGGCCACCTTCCTCACCACCACCTACGCCGGGGCGCGGCTGGCGGGCTTCGCCCCGCGCCCCCCGGTGCCGGGCGGCCTGCTGCCGGGGCCGGCGCTCTCGCTCGCGGACCTGGCGCCCGGGCTCTGGTTCTCTCTGCCGCTGATGGCCGTGCTGCTGGCGCACGAAGCAGGCCATTACGCTCTGGGGCGGCGTCACCAGATGAGCGTGTCGCCGCCGTGGTTCCTGCCGGCGCCGGACGTCCTCTCCCTCATCGGGACCTTCGGCGCCTTCATCCGCATCCGCTCCCCTTTCGTGAACCGGCCCGCGCTGCTGGACGTGGGCGCCGCCGGGCCGCTGGCGGGGTTCGTGGTGGCCGTCCCGGCGGCCGTGCTGGGCCTGCGCTGGAGCGCGCTGGTCCCCGCGCCCCCGGCGCAGTCGCCGGTCCGCTTCGGGCTGCTCTACGACGGATACCTGGTCCCGCTCGGGGGGTCGCTGGGCTTCGACGCCCTGGTGGCGCTGGCGGCGCCGCACTCCGCGCACGGGGTGCTGATCCTGCACCCGCTGGCCATTGCCGGGTGGGTCGGCCTGCTCTTCACCGCCCTGAACCTCCTTCCCGTCTGGCAGCTCGACGGGGCGCACGTGCTCTTCGCCCTCGTCGGAAAGGGGCAGACGTGGGCCGGGGCGGCGGCGGTCGCGGCCGCGGCGGCGGGGGGCTTCCTCTGGCCCGGGTGGTGGGTGTGGGCGGCGGTGGTCGTGCTCCTGGGCCGGGGGTCGGTGAAGCACCCGCCCGTCTACGACTCCATGCTCCCGCTGGACCGGCGCCGGCGGGCCGTGGGGTGGGCGTGCATCGCGGTCCTGCTGTTGACGTTGCCGCCGCGCCCCTTCTGAGCCGGTGCGTGGTCGCGGGTCGGCTTGACATCGCCGGGGCACCCGGAAAGATTGCCGGGTCCCCCCCTCCTCTTCCGCTCGTGCACGCTCCCACCCCGGAGACGCCCATGGCCCGGCACAATCGCGAGGGGCGCGGCGAGGACCAGCGGGGCCGCGGGTACGTGGTCTCGTACCAGCCCGACTGGTTCCGCCAGGTGAAGGTGACGCGGGGGCTGGACGGGGGGCGGCAGTCCACCCGCACGCTGCTCCGCAACCCCGAGGAGCCCCAGGCCGACCCCGGACCGCGGGTGCGGACCGCGGTGGCGTGCGACGAGATGGGGATCGAGTTCGAGGTGGTGCTCCACGACCCGGGCCGCGTGGTGCGCCGCATCGTGGTGGAGACGGTGGCCCCCGACGGCGAGGACGCGGGCGAGACGGTGACGTTCTCCGTCTCCCGCGTGCCCGACGACCCCTCCGCGCCCGACGAATGACCCTGCTGCAGGCGGCCTCGGGCTCTCCCCCCCTGCGCACGATGTTCCTGCTGAACATCGTGGTGGTGGTCAGCGTGGTGGGCTTCGCCGCGGCGGTGATCCGCGCGCTGCTGCTCCGCTCGTACCAGCGCCGGGTCGAGGAGGAGAAGCTCGCCGCCATCGGCACCGCGACCGCCCGGATCCTGCACCAGATCAAGAACCCGCTGCAGACCATCGTGCTGCACTCGGACCTGCTGCAGGAGCGCACCATCGTGGAGGACCCGGTGGCGCGGAAGGAGGTGGCCGACGCCATCGTGAGCGAGTCGCAGCGGCTGGTGACCATGCTGGACGAGCTCTCCGTGTACGCCTCCGGCTCGCGCCGCACCCTGTCGCGCCGCCCCACCCCGCTGCACGACGTGGTGCTGGAGGTGGCCGCCACCGAGCGCCGCGAGGCGGCGGGAACGGGGATCCACGTGGAGACGGCGGGGATCCGCCCCGCCACCGTGCTGGCGGACCCGTACTACCTGCGCCAGGTCTTCGAGAACCTGGTGCGCAACGCCCGCGAGGCCATGGAGGGCCAGGCGGACGCCCGGGTCTCGCTGCACGTGGACCGCTTCGGCCCGCAGGCGGCGGTGCGCGTGATCGACAACGGGCCGGGGATCCCGCCCGAGAAGCTGGACCGCGTGTTCGAGCCGTTCGTCTCCACCAAGGGGAAGGGGATGGGACTGGGACTGGCCATCTGCCGCGAGATCGTGGAGGCGCACGCCGGCCGCATCGAGGTGCAGTCGCGCGCGGGGGAGGGCACCAG
This sequence comes from Longimicrobiaceae bacterium, assembly GCA_030146875.1. Classification (GTDB taxonomy): domain Bacteria; phylum Gemmatimonadota; class Gemmatimonadetes; order Longimicrobiales; family Longimicrobiaceae; genus JASLAX01. Next base: position 9,150 of record JASLAX010000177.1, on the reverse strand, counting down.
CTTCCTGGTCTTCCTTCCCCTGCACGAGGAGCCCGCCGCCGTGGGCGCCGGGGTGGCGGAGGACTCGTGGAGCTGAGCGGCGTCTTCGCCCCCGCCACCACGCCCTTCGACCCGGTCACCGGCGACGCGGACCTGGTGGCCCTGCGCGCGAACCTGCGGCGCTGGCTGGCGGAGCCGCTGGCCGGCGTCGTCCTGTTCGGCTCCACGGGCGAGGGGCTGCTGCTGGACGCGGACGAGCGCGTCCGCCTGCTGGAGGGCACCCGCGAGCTGGTGGACGAGGGGCGCCTGCTGCTGGCCGGAACGGGGGCGGAGTCCACGCGCGCCACGGTGCGCCTCTCCCGCTCGGCTGCGGAGGCGGGCGCCGACGCGGTGCTGGTGCAGCCCCCCGCGTTCTACCGGCCGCAGATGACGGCCGCCGCGCTCCGCGACCACTACACGGCGGTGGCGGACGCCTCGCCCGTGCCCGTGATCCTGTACCAGGTGCCGCCGCAGTTCTCGGGGGTGGAGCTGGTTCCCGGGCTGGTGGGCGAGCTGATGCGGCACCCCAACGTCGTGGGGATCAAGGACTCCACGGGCGACCTGAAGTCCGTCGCGGCGCTGGTGGACGCCTGCCCCGGGGAGTGCGCGGTGCTGGTCGGCAGCGGCGCCGCGCTCTTCGCGGGGATGGAGGTGGGCGCGCGCGGCGGCATCCTGGCGGTCTCCCTCCTCCTTCCCGGCCCCTGCGCGGAGATCCACCGCCTGCACGCCGCCGGCGACGTGGGCCGCGCCGGGCGGCTGCAGGAGCGCGTGGCGCCGCTGCACCGCGCGGTGGTGGGCGCGCTGGGCGTTCCCGGGATGAAGGCGGCGCTCGACCTGGTGGGACTCCACGGCGGCCCGCCGCGGTCCCCGCTGCAGCCCCTGCGCGAGAAGGACCGGCCCGCCGTCCGCGCCGCCCTGGCCGCCGCGGGCCTGCTGCCGGAGACGACGGCCCCGCCCTCCTGATCCGCTCCGGGCCGGACCCGAGAGGCCGTTGCCCCACTCCGGGCGGCGGCCTACCTTGTCGCGTCCCCCGGAATCCGCCCAGAACCTCGCCGCAAGCCATGCCCGACTACCAGAACCTGACCCTCCAGGTCGCCGACCGGATCGCGATCGTCACCGTGAACCGCCCCGACAAGCTCAACGCGCTGAACGAGCAGACCATCCGCGAGCTGGGGCTGGCGATGGACGAGGTGGAGCGGCGCGACGACATGGGCGGGGTGATCCTGACCGGCGCGGGCGAGAAGGCGTTCGTGGCCGGCGCCGACATCGCGGAGCTGGCGAAGATGGGCCCGGTGGACGGCGTGCTGGTGAGCCGCCTGGGGCAGACCGTCTTCCGCCGCATCGAGCTGTCGCGCAAGCCGGTGATCGCGGCGGTGAACGGGTTCGCGCTGGGCGGCGGGTGCGAGCTGGCGCTGGCCTGCCACCTGCGCGTCGCCTCCGAGAACGCGCAGTTCGGCCTTCCCGAGGTGAAGCTGGGGATCATCCCCGGCTACGGCGGCACCCTGCGCCTGCCCCGCATCGTGGGGAAGGGCCGCGCCCTGGAGCTGATGCTGACCGCGCAGTTCATCAAGGCCGACGAGGCCTACCGGATCGGCCTGGTGAACCGCGTCGTGGCCCGGCCCCAGGAGGAGGGCGCCTCGCAGCGCGACGCCCTGCTCTCCGAAGTGCGCGCGATGCTCTCCACCATCCTCGCGAACGGCCCCATCGCCGTGGGGCTGGCGATCGAGTGCGCCACGCGCGGGATGGAGATGTCGGTGGACGACGGCCTGGCGCTGGAGTCCAACCTCTTCGGGCTGCTCGCCGCCACCGACGACATGCGCGAGGGGATGAGCGCGTTCCTGGACAAGCGGAAGGCAGACTTCAAGGGGCGGTAGGCGGGCCCCTCACCGGCGGTCGAACCGCTGCAACGACTACACGAAGTCCGGCTTCGCGGGCTGGCCTGCCTCCGACCGGACCGAGCCTCCCTCCCCGAGACTTACGCCGGCCGGGGCGCGGGGAAGGCCCGCAGGGACGGTCGTGGTAGCCAGCCGGGGGCTTTCCGCCCCCGTGCTGCGGTCTAAGTCGGATGGCCGGAGCGGGAGACCATTCCCGGTCCCGCTCTCACGGACGCGGAGATGCGCACCTCCGCCCCTCGAGCCCGCGGGTGAGGGCCGCCACGCCGACCGTCCTCCCGCCGTCCGCCGTTCACCCCCGACCCGCGATGAGCCGCACCCCATCCGCCGATCCCTCCGGCTTCGGCCCGTTCACCGCCCTTCCGCCGCCGCGGGGAGCGCGGCGGCTGCTGCTGTCGACCCCCGTCGGGTCGCTGCTGGCGGAGTACGACGACGGGGCGGTGCGGTCGGTGCGCTTCTGGGAGGCGGGGCGGGACGTGCCGGCGGGAACGGGGACCGAGGCGTCGCGGGGGGACGAGGTGGGCTGGGCGCTGGCGGAGCAGCTCCGCGAGTACTTCGCGGGAACGCGGCGTCGGTTCGACCTGCCGCTGAGCGCGGAGGGAACGGCGTTCCAGCGGCGGGTCCGCGCGGCGCTGCGGGCGATCCCGTTCGGCGAGGTGCGCACGTACGGGCAGGTCGCGGCGGAGCTGGGCGCGCCGGGGGCGGTGCGCGCGGTGGGGCAGGCGAACCGGCGCAACCCGCTGCCGGTGATCGTCCCCTGCCACCGCGTGGTCGCGGCGGGCGGGATCGGCGGGTACGCGGGCTCGGGGCCGGACGGGAAGAGCGTGGACGTGAAGCGCTGGCTCCTGCGCCACGAGGGCGCCGCGGGGTGGTGACGCCGCCCCGGCGCGGCTGAGCGCGTGTACCTGGCGCGCGTGTCGCTGCGCGGCTGGCGGAACTCCGCCGACCAGGTGGTGGAGCTCCCCCCGCAGGGCGTCGCCGTGATCGGCGACAACGGGCAGGGGAAGACCAACTTCCTGGAGGCCATCTACTACCTGGAGATCTTCCGCTCCTTCCGCGGCGCCCCCGACGAGCAGCTCGTGCGCTTCGGCGACGAGTTCTTCCGGGTGGAGGGGCGCCTGGAGGGCCCGGACGGCGAGAGCCGCACGCTCGCCGCGGGCTTCGAGCGGCGGCGCAGGCGCAAGAAGGTGACGGTGAACGGCGGCGAGGTGGAGCGGCTGGCGGACGGGCTCGGTCTCCTGGGCGCCGTGGTCTTCTCGCCGTCGGACGTGGAGATCGTCTCGGGTGGACCCGGCGGGCGGCGGCGCTTCCTGGACATCGTCCTCTCCCTGGCGGAGCCGGGGTACCTGGGGGCGCTGCAGCGCTACCGGCAGGCGCTGGCCCAGCGGAACGCGCTGCTGCGCCAGGGGAGCCCCACCGCCCAGGTGCAGGCGTGGGACGCCGGCCTGGTGGCCGCCGGCAGCCGCGTGGTGACGGCGCGGGCGCGATGGGTGGCGGAGCGCGCGGCCGGCTTCGCGGAGCGGTACGCGGCGGTGGCGGGGGGACAGCCGGGGCGGCTCGGGCTCGAGCCCTCCTACGGCGAGTGGGAGGGCGTTCCCACGGACGCCGAGGCCGCCGCCGACTTCCGCGCGGCGCTGGAGCGCTCCTCCGACCGCGAGGCGCGGCGGGGGATGACGCTGATCGGTCCGCACCGCGACGACCTGCGCTTCTCCACCCTGCGCGACGACGGCTCGCCGCTGGACCTGCGCACCTACGGCAGCGGAGGCCAGCAGCGCACCGCCGCCATCGCCCTGCGGATGGTGGAGGCGGAGACGATCCGCGAGACCCGCGGCCGCGAGACGGTGATCCTGCTGGACGACGTGTTCGCCGAGCTGGACCCCGGCCGCTCCGAGCGCATCGTGGAGTGGATCGACCGCGAGGGCGGAGGCCAGGTCATCCTCACCTCCCCCAAGCCCAGCGACTTCCAGGTCCACGGGCACTCGCTCCCGCGCTGGACCATGCGCGAGGGGCGGCTGGTGACGGGAGGGTAGGATGAGGCCGTCCACTGGTAGGAGGAGGACGTCGACGGGTGGCGTCGGACGATCTCGACGAGGCCGTTCCCGTGGGGTCCATGGGGGGACCCCCCTCCCCCGGCCCCTTCCCCACAGAGGGGAGAGGGGTGACGGGGTCGGCTGAGATCGGGCTGCGTCCGCGTTCCGGGGGCGTGAAGCCCCCGGCTAAGAACGGCGGTCGTCCTGACGGACGATACCGCGCACGCGCACCGGAAGCGCAGTCCGCGCAGCGGACTTTCCCGCCGTCCCAGACGGCGAATTCATTCGCTGGCTGCCGCCGCGGCCCGCGCGGCGCCCGTCTCGTCGGACGAGGTCCCGGCCCACTGCGAGCAGGCGAGTCCGCGCCGGCGGACTTTCGTGCCTTTTAGCCGCGAACGCATTCGCCGGCGACGGTCGGGCTCCGGCCGAGGGCAGCCGACGGAAACCGCATCCTCCGCACCCCATCCTCCCGCTCCGGATGACCGACGCCTCCGCGGACCGCCGCCCTCTTCCCCCGCGCCTGGTGCTGGCGGCGTACACGGCGTCGATCTTCCTGGGGGCGTTCCTGCTCTTCCTGGTGCAGCCGATGTTCTCGCGCATGGTCCTGCCGCTGCTGGGCGGCACGGCGGCGGTGTGGAACACGTGCATGCTCTTCTTCCAGGCCGCGCTGCTGGGCGGCTACCTCTACGCTCACGCGTCGGTTCGCGTGCTGGGTCCGCGCCGGCAGGCGGCCGCGCACCTCGTCCTCCTCGCGCTCGCGGCGCTCGCCCTCCCGGTGGCGATCGGGTCGGCGGCGCCGCGCGGCGGCGAGGCGCCCATCCCCTGGCTGCTGGGGACGATGGCCCTCACCGTGGGCCTGCCGTTCTTCGTCCTCTCCGCCACGGGCCCTCTCCTCCAGGCCTGGTTCGCGCGCACCGGGCACCCGGACGCGCGCAACCCGTACTTCCTGTACGCGGCCAGCAACCTGGGGAGCATGCTGGCGCTCCTGGGCTATCCCGTGCTGGTGGAGCCGCGCCTGCGCCTGGCCGGCCAGAGCGCCGCGTGGACCGCGGGATACGTCGTCCTCGCGCTGCTGATGGTGGGGTGCGCGGGCGTGCTCTGGCGCGGTCCGCGCGGAGCGGAGGACGCGTCGGCCGCCGTCGCGCCCGCGGAGGTGCAGGACGAGCCGTCGGTGCGGCCGCGGGAGCGTGCGGCGTGGGTGCTGCTGGCGTTCGTGCCGTCCAGCCTGCTGCTGAGCGTCACCACGTTCATCACCACCGACATCACCCCCGCGCCCCTCTTCTGGGTGCTGCCGCTGGCGCTCTACCTGCTCACCTTCACGCTCGCCTTCGCGAAGCGCCCCCCCATCCCGCACGCGCTGGCCGTCCGCTGGCAGCCGGTGGTCCTCGTCGCCACGGTGGTCCTGCTGCTCGCGGGGTCGTTCCACGCGCCGATGGTGCTGGTCCCGCTGCACCTGGCGGCGATGGGGCTCACGGCGCTGGTCTGCCACGGCGAGCTGGCCCGCCGCCGCCCCGGCGTGGGCCGGCTGACGGAGTTCTACCTGTGGATCTCGGTGGGCGGGGCGCTGGGCGGGTGCTTCAACGTGCTGCTGGCGCCCGTCGCCTTTCCGCGGATGGAGGAGTACCCGCTGGTGCTCACGCTGGCGTGCCTCCTCCGGCCGCGGACGCGGGTGGAGGGACGGACGTCGAAGGCGGCGGACGCCGCCGCGCTGGCCGCCCTCGCCGCGGGGCTGGTGCTGGTCGTTCGCCCGGAGATGCTGGCGATGAAGGCGGTGGCCGCCGGCGCCATCGCGACCATGCTGGTGGCGGTCGCGGCGCTGCACCTGGGGCGGACCCCCGGGCACCTGGCGGCCGTGGTGGGCGCGGCGCTGCTCCTCCGCGCGGGGGCGGAGTACCGGCGGCCGGGGCTGCTCGGGGTGGAGCGGACCTTCTTCGGGCGCTACACCGTGCAGCGCGACGGGCCGCACCACCTGCTCTACCACGGCACCACGGTGCACGGCGCGCAGGACCGCCGTCCGGAACGGCGCGGGGAGCCGCTGACCTACTACGCCCGGGGCGGGCCGGTGGGGAACGTCTTCGCCGCCATCCCCGCGCGGCCGGGGCGCCGCATCGCGCTGGTGGGGCTGGGCACCGGGTCGGCGGCGGCGTACGGGCGGGCGGGGGAGTCGTGGGACTGGTACGAGATCGACCCCGGCATCGAGCGCCTGGCGCGCGACACGGCCCTGTTCACCTACCTGGCCGACGCGCCGCAGCGCCAGCGCGTGGTCCTGGGGGACGCGCGGCTCTCGCTGGCGGCGGTGCCGGACGGGACCTACGACCTGGTCCTGCTCGACGCCTTCAACTCCGACGCCGTGCCCGTGCACCTGCTGACCCGCGAGGCCATGGGGCTGTACCTGCGGAAGCTCTCGCCCGGCGGGTTGGTCGTGCTGCACCTGAGCAACCGCTACCTGGACCTGCCGGCGGTGGTGGCGGCGCTGGCGCGGGAGCGGGGGCTGGCGGCGCTGGTGTCGACGGGGCTGGAGGTGCCGGGGGAGCGGATCGAGACGACGACCTGGGCAGTGGTGGCGCGGCGCCCGGAGCACCTGGGGGCGCTGACGCGCGACCTGCGCTGGTCGCCGCCCGAGGCGCCGGCGGGGCTGGGGGCGTGGACGGACGACTTCTCGGACCTGTGGAGCGTGCTCCAGCTCTGAGGCGCCGCGGCGGGCCGCGGTGGCGCGGGTTCGGGGTACTTCCGGTGGCACCGGGGCAGGCGGGGTGCTAGATTTGGCACCTTCAGGCGTCCGTCTCCCTACCCCTCCCGCCGTGACCCGTCCCCGCGATCCACAGGCCGGAAAGCCGCAGCTCGTCGGCGACCTGCTCGCCCGCTTCCTGGAGCGGAGCGGGCTGGAGGCGAAGGTGGAGGCCGCCTCCGCGCTCACCGACTGGGCGGACCGCGTGGGCCCCGGCATCGCCGCCGTCACCCAGCCGCTGCGCGTCTCCGACGGAACGCTCGTCGTGGCCGTGGCCACCTCGGCGTGGCTGATGGAGCTCAACCTGCTGCGGGCGGAGCTGATGCGGCACCTGAACGCCGGCCGCAAGGAGGGACGCGTGCGGCAGCTCGTCTTCGTGATGGCCGACGGCGGGGGGCCGGCGGGGGGCGCGGGCGTGGGGGCCGCGCCCGGCGTCGCGCGGAGCCGGTGAAAAGCCGAACGTCCGCGGCAGTGCGGGGTACCAAGAGCAGCCGGAATATCCGCCCCACCAACACGAATTGAGCGTATGGCATCGACGATCGCCTCCCAGGAATACAACGCCGGTCAGATCCAGGTCCTGAAGGGGCTCGAGGCGGTCCGGAAGCGCCCGGGCATGTACATCGGCTCCACCGGGCCGCGCGGTCTCCACCACCTGGTGTACGAGGTCGTCGACAACTCGATCGACGAGGCGCTCGCCGGGTTCGCGGACCGCATCTCCGTGGCCATCCACGCCGACAACTCCATCACCGTGGTGGACAACGGCCGCGGGATCCCGGTGGACATGCACCCCACCGAGGGCGTTCCGGCCGTGGAGCTGGCGCTGACGGTGCTGCACGCCGGCGGCAAGTTCGAGAACCAGGAAGGCGGCTCGTACAAGGTCTCGGGCGGGCTGCACGGCGTGGGTGTGTCGGTGGTGAACGCGCTCTCGGAGTGGCTGCGCGTGCAGGTGCGGCGCGACGGCAAGGTGCACGAGATGGCGTTCGCGCGCGGCGACAAGACGCACGACCTGTCCGTCACCGGCAAGACGACCGAGCGCGGGACCACCGTCTCGTTCAAGCCCGACCCGGAGATCTTCGAGGAGACCACCTACTCCTTCGACACGCTCAGCAACCGCCTGCGCGAGCTCGCCTTCCTGAACAAGGGCGTGCGCATCTCGCTGGCGGACGAGCGGAACCCCGAGGAGCTGCGGGACGAGGAGTACCACTACCAGGGCGGGCTGCGCGAGTTCGTGGACCACCTGCGGGGCACGCGGCGTCCGCTGCACCCGGAGGTGATCTACGTGGAGGCCAGCCGCCCCGAGGCCGAGATCGAGATCGCCCTGCAGTACGACGACGGCTACAACGAGAACACGTTCACCTTCGTCAACAACATCAACACCCACGAGGGCGGGTCGCACCTCACCGGCTTCAAGTCGGCGCTCACCCGCTCCATCAACGAGTACGCGCGGAAGAGCGGCCTGTTCAAGAAGGGCGGGCTGGAGGCGCTCTCGGGCGACGACGTGCGCGAGGGGCTCACCTGCGTGATCTCGGTGAAGGTCCGCGAGCCGCAGTTCGAGGGGCAGACCAAGACCAAGCTGGGGAACAGCGAGGTCAAGGGCGCGGTGGAGAGCGTGGTGAACGAGAAGCTCTCCGAGTTCCTCGACGAGCACCCCGGGGTGGGGCGCGCCATCATCGAGAAGGCGATCAGTGCCGCGCGGGCGCGCGAGGCTGCCCGCAAGGCGCGCGACCTGACGCGCAAGAAGAGCGCGCTGGAGACGGGCGTGCTCCCCGGCAAGCTGGCCGACTGCTCCAGCAGCAACCCCGAGCTCACCGAGCTGTACATCGTGGAGGGCGACTCCGCCGGCGGCTCGGCCAAGCAGGGCCGCAAGCGCGAGTTCCAGGCGATCCTGCCACTCAAGGGCAAGATCCTGAACGTGGAGCGGGCCCGCTTCGACAAGGTGCTCTCCAACGACGAGATCCGGGCGATCATCACCGCCATCGGCTCCGGCATCGGCGAGGACGAGTTCGACCTGAAGAACGCCCGCTACCACAAGGTCATCATCATGACCGACGCGGACGTGGACGGCTCGCACATCCGCACGCTGCTGCTGACGTTCTTCTTCCGGCAGATGCGGCAGCTCCTGGACGCGGGCTTCATCTACATCGCCCAGCCGCCGCTGTACCAGGTGAAGAAGGGCAAGACGGAGATCTACGCCTACTCCGACACCGAGCGCGACGAGGTGCTGGCCCGCCTGCGCGGCGACGGCGACGGCAAGGGCATCCACGTGCAGCGCTACAAGGGGCTGGGCGAGATGAACCCCGAGCAGCTCTGGAAGACCACGATGGACCCCGACACCCGCACGCTGCTGCAGGTGTCCATGGAGGACGCGGTGGAGGCCGACGCGATCTTCACCCAGCTCATGGGCGAGGAGGTGGAGCCCCGCCGCCAGTTCATCGAGGCGAACGCCCGCTACGTGAAGAACCTGGACGTCTGACGGCCGGGT
>JASLAX010000169.1 GCA_030146875.1 Longimicrobiaceae bacterium | reverse complement strand
CGGACGCCTCCACGACCACGGTGCGGCCGGTGGGCTCGTCCCCGCCGGTCGTGACCAGGTCGGCGCCGCGCTCGGCGGCGGCCTCCGCGGCCTCGGCCGCGATGGCCTCGGCGGCGTCGGCGACCGGCGAAGCGGTCGAGTCCTCGCCCGCCTCGGCCTCCGGCATCTCCTCGCGGCGGCGCCGGCGGCGGCGCGGCGCGGACGCCACGTCGCCGATGGCGGCCTCGAGCGCCTCGTCGGCGCTGCCGTGCCCGAGCCTGCGCTCGCGCTCCATCATGGTGCGGATCCGCGCCACGTGCTCCTCGGAGAGGGGCGTCATGTGGCTGCGGACCGCGATGTCCATCTCCCGCAGGAGGTGCACCAAGGCCTCGGCAGAGACGTTCAGCTCCTTGGCAACTTCGAACACACGCATGTTGTGCGGATTCCTCCTGAGGTCAATCCTGCGGCGCGGGCAGCGCGGCGGCCAGCTCGGCCGCCCGGCGTGCCAGGCTCGGGTCTGTGAACCCAACGGCGGACACCGGGCCCCGCCCGGTGGCGGCGCCCAGCTCGTCGCGCGTGGATCGGATGAAGAACGGGATCCCGCGCGCCTGAAGGAGCGGGACCAGCTTCCGGCTCTGGGTGGGAGAGCAGTCGGCGGCGATGATGACGCAGACGACCTTCCCCTCGCGCGCTCCCTGGCGGACGGCGTCGGTGCCCGTCGCGACCGCGCGAGCGCGGGCGGCGAGCCCCGTGATGCCGAGGAGCGCCCTCGCCGACGGGGGACCCGTCGGCGCCGGACCGGCCGAACCCGTGTCGGGCGAGTCTTTTTCGCTCAGACGGGCAAATTCTCCGCGTCGTCCTGCGAAGTCAAGTCCCCGGCGGCAGCATCGCCCGCCACGGGGGCGGGGGCGGCGTCCTCTCCGGAGTCGCCCTCGGCGGCGGGAGCCGCGGCGCCGGCGTCCTCCTCGGTCGTCTCCTCCTCCACCGTCATCTCCTCGATGATGGCGGTGAGTCGGTCGGCCTCGGCGGGCCCGATCGCCGGGATCCGCAGCAGGTCGTCGCGGTCCAGATCGATGACGTCAAAAAAAGTATTGTAACCCGCGGCCTCGAGCGCCGCCAGTGTGGCGGGGGCCAGGTCCAGCTCGCGCAGCGGGAAGTCGGTGCTCTCGTACTCGGTCTCCTGGCCGCCGCCGAACAGGGCGCGCTCGGCGCCGTGCTCCAGCCACTCCCGGGACCCGTACAGGTCGATCTGCCACCCGATGAGCTGCGAGGCCAGGCGCACGTTCTGCCCGGCGCGGCCGATGGCCAGCGAGAGCTGGTCCTCGTCCACGATCGCCGTCATGGTGCGCTGGTCGTAGTCGGAGATGACCTTGGCGACGCGCGCCGGGGCCAGGGCCCGCTTGGCGTAGATCTCCGGGTCGGGGTGCCAGGGCACGATGTCGATGCGCTCGCCGCCCAGCTCCTGCACCACGGCCCGCACGCGGGAGCCCTTCAGCCCCACGCAGGCGCCCACCGGGTCGATGGACTCGTCGCGGCTGGAGACGGCCAGCTTGCTGCGCCCGCCGACCTCGCGCGCGGTGCCGCGGATCTCCACGATTCCCTGCTGGATCTCGGGCACCTCGAGCTTGAAGAGCGCCGCCACGAAGAGCGGGTCGGCGCGCGACAGGATGAGGCGCGGCCCCTTGGGGGTCTCCTCGACCTTCTTCAGCACGGCGCGGATGGGCTCGCCCTGGCGGAACCGCTCGCGCGGGTTCTGCTCCTTCCAGGGGATGATGGCGTCGGCGTCGCGGGCGCGGTTCAGCAGCACCACCAGCTTGCCGCGCTCCACCTGCTGCACCTCGCCCGAGAGCAGCTCGCCCACGCGGCCCTCGTACTCGTCGCGGATCTTCTGGCGCTCGCCCTCGCGGACGCGCTGCAGGATGCGCTGCTTGGCGGCCATCACGGCGTTGCGCCCGAACTGGGCGAACTCGACGGGCACCTCCATCACGTCGCCGACCTCGAAGTCGGGGTCGTCCCAGCGCGCCTCCTCCAGGGAGATCTCGCGCGAGGAGTCCTCGACCTCGGCCACGACCTCCTTGAGGACGACGATGGCGATGGTGCCGGTGTTCTCGTCGATCTCGATCTCGGCCTCTACGTTGGGCCCGTACCGCTTGGCCAGCGCGGCCAGGATGCCGTCCTTGATCAGATCGTTGAGCTCGTCCCGCGAGATCGCCTTGTTGGCGGTCATCTCGCGGAAGGCCGCGATCACCTGCGTCGCGTTGTTCATGGCTCCATACCCTGATTGGTTGCGGGAGCGGACGGCGCTCGCCTCACGAGGGCTTCTGCTTCTGCTTCCGGTCCCACCGGAAGACCAGGTTCGCGCGCTGGACGTCGGCGAGGGGGAACTCCACCTCGTCGCCTCCCTCCAGCCGCAGGGCGACCCGCTCGCCTTCGTCTCCGCCGCGCAGCCCCAGGAGGACTCCCTCCAGCCTGCGCGCGCGCTCGGCGAGCACGGCCCTGCCCCGCACGTTGACCTCGGACCCGGCGAACCTCTCCCAGTCGCGGCGCCGCACCAGGGGGCGCTCCACGCCGGGCGACGAGACCTCCAGCACGTAGTTGCCCGGCAGGTCCTCCACCGCGTCCAGGTACGGCTCCAGGGCGCGGCTCACGGCGGTGCAGTCGTCCAGCGACACCCCCGGCTGGCCGGGAACGGTATCGGGCCGGTCGATGGAGAGGCGCAGGATGGGCCGGCGGCGGTCGCCCGCCCGCTCCAGCTCCACCATCTCGAACCCGAGCTCGGCGACCCGGCGATCCAGCTCCCGCTCCATCGTGTCGTCGGCCACGTGCGCCCCCGGCAAGCGGTTGGACTGTTCGAGGCAATAAAAAAAGCGGGGCGACCGCTCCCCACTTCCGAAACGCGGTGCGCCCGGGACGCCCGCTCTCCTCGAATGCCGCGGGAATATAGCCCACGGCGTGCGAGGATGCAACCCGGACCGCCCCTCGTGCGTCTCGCTTCTGCAAGGAACGGGCGAGATTCGTACTACCACCGTGGCCTCACGTGGAGGCGCGGAGAACGCGGAGGGCGGGCTGGTCCGGCGGCTATCTCTCCAGTGGACGACGCTGCGGGGGACTTCTCGCGCGACGGGCGACACCATTCCACCCGGAGACGCGGACGACGCGGAGACGCGGAGGGTTCCGTCGCCCGACGTGCCTCCGTCACGCGACGGAAGCACAGATACGGGAAGAGTTTCGGGAGCTCGGGGAGTCCTGGGTCGTGGGATGACGCCCCCCTGTGCGGGGACGCACCCCTGAACTCCCCGAGCTCTTTTTGCACTCCCTTCTTCCCGTCCTGCGCCCCACGCGCCGTCCGCAGCGGAGGCGCAGCGATGCGAGCCATCCGCTCGTAGTTCTCCGCGTCTCCGCGCTCTCCGCGTCTCCGCGTGAAAAACGAGAGCCGAAGCGCGCGACGGAAAGTGGCGACGCCCTCAGCCGACGTGGAAGAGCCGAGCGCGCTCGCCGTAGCGCTTCTCCAGGGCCTCGGCCAGGCGGGGGTGGCGGGCGAGCTCGGGGTCTCCCTCTACCAGCGCGCGGGCCTCGCCGCGGGCCACGGTGAGGAGCTGGACGTCGCGCTCCAGGTCGGCGAAGCGGAAGGCGGGCAGGCCGTGCTGGCGGGCGCCGAACAGGTCCCCCTGGCCGCGGAGCCGCATGTCCGCCTCGGCGATGCGGAAGCCGTCCTCCGTGGAGGCGAAGACGCGCAGGCGCTCGGCGGCCTCCCCCGACGACAGGAGGATGCAATAGCTCTCCTCCGCCCCGCGTCCGACCCGCCCCCTGAGCTGATGGAGCTGCGAGAGGCCGAAGCGCTCGGCGTGCTCGATCACCATCACGGTGGCGTTGGGAACGTCGATCCCCACCTCGATCACCGTCGTCGACACCAGCACGTCGATCGCGCCCGCCGCGAAGGCCCGCATGGTGGTGTCCTTGTCCTCGCCCGGCATCTGCCCGTGGATCAGGGCCAGGCGCAGGTCGGGGAAGACGTCCGTCCGCAGCCGCTCGTAGGCCTCGGTGGCGGACTTCAGCTCCACCTTCTCCGACTCCTCCACCAGCGGGTAGACGATGTACGCCTGCCGCCCCTTCCCCACCTCCTCGCGCACGAACTCCAGCACCTTGGGCAGCGACGACTCGTAGCGCAGCGCCGTCTTGACCGGGCGGCGGCCGGGGGGGCGCTCGTCCAGCACCGAGATGTCCAGGTCGCCATAGAGGGTCAGCGCCAGCGAGCGGGGGATGGGGGTCGCGGACATGACCAGGACGTCGGGATTGCCGCCCGCCTCCACCAGCGCCATCCGCTGCTTCACCCCGAAGCGGTGCTGCTCGTCCACCACGACGAGGCCCAGGCGGCCGAACTCCACCCCCTCCTGGATCAGCGCGTGGGTGCCGACGACGAGTCCGGCGGCGCCGGAGCCGATGGAGTACGCCGTCTCCTTCCACGCCTTCGCCCCGAGCCGGCCCGTGAGGAGGGCCAGGCGGACGGGGAGGCCGCCCAGGAGCTTGAGCAGGGTGCGCGCGTGCTGCTCGGCCAGGATCTCCGTGGGCGCCATCAGCGCGGCCTGGTAGCCGTTCTCCACCGCGCGCAGCATGGCGAAGAGCGCGACCACCGTCTTTCCCGAGCCCACGTCGCCCTGGAGCAGGCGGTTCATCCGCCGCGGCGAGGCCATGTCCTCGCCGATCTCCTTCAGCACCGTCTTCTGCGCCCCGGTCAGCGGCCAGGGAAGCGAGGCGTGGAAGGGGCGGACCAGGTGGTCCCTGCGGGCGAAGGCGATCCCCGGCCGCTCGGCGGTGGCGCGGTGGCGGGCCTGGGCGTGCAGGATCTGCAGGAAGAGGAGCTCCTCGAACGCCAGGCGATGCCGGCCCTCGTGCGCCTGGGCGATGGACGACGGGCGGTGCATCACCTCCAGCGCGCGGGCGAGCGGAAGGACGCCCGCGCGCTCCCGCAGCGCGGGGTCGAGGGCGTCCTCCTCCTCGGCGGACTTCAGGAGGTCGTCCAGGTTGTCGGAGATGAGCGTGCGGACCTGCCGGTGGGTCAGCCCCTCGGTGGCGGGATAGACGGGGAAGATCGTCCCGTGCTCCTCGGACGAGTCCTCGCCCTCCCGCGCCATCAGCGTGTGCTCCTTGGGATGGAGCTGGCGCCCGTGGAAGAACTTCACGGTGCCGGAGAGGAGGAGCAGGTCGCCCTTCCTGATCAGGCGGTCCAGGAAGGGCTGGCCGGGCCAGGAGCATTCCAGGACGCCGCTGCGATCCTTCACCACCGCCTGGAAGATGCGCAGCCCCTTCCGCGTGGGGAGCACGCCCTTGGAGACCACGCGGCCGATGACGGTGGCCTCCATCCCCGGCTCCAGCGCGGAGATGCGCTGCACGGTGGAGGCGTCCTCGTAGCGGTGGGGAACGTGGTACAGCACGTCGCGCGCGGTCATGAGCCCCATGCGCGCCAGCAGCTCGGCGCGCCGGGGGCCCACGCCCTTCAGGAACTGCGCGGGACGGTCCAGGTCGGAATAGGCGGTCACGGGCCGGCTCCCCCGGGTGCGGATGCGCGTCCTGCCGATCAGGCCTCCAGCACCTCGGCGGCGAAGGCGTCCACGTCGAACGGCACCAGGTCCTCCATCTTCTCCCCCGTGCCCACGAACTTCACCGGGATCCCGAACTCCTCCTTCAGCGCCACCACGATCCCGCCCTTGGCGGTGCCGTCCATCTTGGTGAGCACGATGCCGGAGAGCGGCACGTCCTGCCCGAAGACGCGGATCTGCTGCATGGCGTTCTGGCCCACGGTGGCGTCCAGCACGATCAGCGTCTCGTGCGGCGCGCCGGGAAGGCGCTTGGCGATCACGCGCTGCACCTTCTCCAGCTCCTTCATCAGGTCCGTCTGCGTGTGCAGCCGGCCGGCGGTGTCGATGATGACGACCTCGGACCCCAGCCGCTCGGCCGCGTCCAGCGCGTCGAACGCGACGGCGGCGGGGTCGCGCCCCGGCTCGCTGCCCACGAACTCGCAGCCCACGCGCTCGGCCCAGCGGCGGAGCTGCTCGATGGCGCCCGCGCGGAAGGTGTCGCCCGCGGCGATCAGCACCGCTCGACCCTGCCGCGTGAGGCGGTGGGCCAGCTTGGCGATGGTCGTCGTCTTCCCCACCCCGTTCACGCCGACGACCAGGAAGACGGTGGGCCCGCCCTCGAAGTTGAAGCGGAGCGCGGTGTCGGAGCGGCCGGAGCGCAGGATGGCGGCGATCTCCTCGCGCACGGCGCGCTCGTAGTCGCGCTGCGTCTTCGCCTGCCCGCGCGAGGCCAGCGTCTCCACCACCTCCACCAGGCGCAGGGTGGCGGGGACGCCGAAGTCGGCGCCGATCAGCGTCTCCTCCAGCCCCTCCAGCGACCCCTGGTCCATCCCCTTCACCAGGACGCCCACGTCAGTCAGCGCGACGTCGACGATGCGGTCCCAGAGCGACTTCTTTCCTTCTTCCTTCTTCCGGAACAGGCGGGCCATTCGGATCAGCTTTCGTTCTGCGTGTCTCGGTCGGTTCGATGCTCGAGCGCCCCGTGGGGACGCACGAAGTATGCACCCCCGGCCGCCTCTCCGGCGACCGGGGGTGCGATGCCGGGTCCGCCCCGGCTCAGCCCGCGCGCGCGGCCTCGAACCGGCGCGTGACCTCGTCCCAGTTCACCACGTTCCAGAACGCCGCGATGTAGTCCGGGCGCTTGTTCTGGTACTTCAGGTAGTAGGCGTGCTCCCACACGTCCAGGCCCAGGATGGGGGTGCGCCCCTCCATGAGCGGGGTGTCCTGGTTGGGCGTGTCGGTGATCGCCACGGAGCCGCCGTCCGCCACCAGCCACACCCACCCGCTGCCGAAGCGGCCCTTGCCGGTGTTAGCGAACTGCTCCTTGAACGCGTCGAAGCCGCCGAAGGCCGTGTCGATGGCCTGGGCCACGGCGCCGGTGGGCGCGCCGCCGCCGTTCGGGCCCAGGACGGTCCAGAAGAGCGAGTGGTTGGCGTGGCCGCCGCCGTTGTTGCGCACCGCCGTGCGGATGGTCTCCGGCACGTCGGCGAAGCGGCGCATCAGGTCGTCGATGTCGCTGCCGGCGTCGAAGTCCGGGTGCTTCTCGAGCGCGGCGTTCAGGTTGTCGACGTAGGCCTTGTGGTGCCGGTCGTGGTGGATCTCCATCGTCTGCGCGTCGATGTGCGGCTCGAGCGCGGCGAAGTCGTAGGGAAGCGGGGGAAGCTCGAACTTGCCAGCCATGATCACCTCCAGCGGGGTGTTAGTGGGCACGCCCTGTCCCTCGCGCGGGCCCTCCGCCGGGAGCCCCGGCCGCTCGCGCGTGGGCGCACAAGGTACGACGAGGGACGGGATCGTGCCACCCGCCCCGGCCTCTCCGCCGGCTTGCGTGTGGTGACGTGTCCGACCTGGTCGTACGCTGCGCGACGTCTTCAGGGACGCGACCAGCTGGATCGGGCGGAGGTGGAGAGGCGGCGAGGGGGGAGCGCGATGCGCGTACGGCGTGGGTGCTCCAGAAAGCGAGGCCGGCGCCCCCCGGATGGGGACGCCGGCCACGGAGATCGGCTGGCAGAGGACGTCAGGCGCCGAGCGCCCGCGCCTCCCGCTCCACCCGCGCGAACCGCCGCGCGATGGAGACCACGAAGCCGAACAGGAGGATCCACGCCAGCGCGTACGCCGCGAAGACGTGCGCGTAGGCCCGCATGGTGGCCGGCGGGGGGGTGCCGACCGGGAGCCCCGAGGACGAGGCGCCCTCCTGCGCGGCCGCGGCGTCGTAGGCCGGCGCGGGCGCGGTGGCGGCCTCGGCGGTGGACGGCGCGCCATCCTGCGCCGGAGAGGACGACGGAGCGGCGGCCGCCAGCGCGGCGGCCGCGAGAAGGACGGAGAGATTGCGGCGGATGCGCATCAGCGGAGCACTCCGGGATGGGTGGCCGCGGGAGGGGCGGGGCGCGGCCGGAGCCGGGCCGCCTCCACGCGACGCGACAGCCGCTCCGCGCCGTAGCGCATCAGGAGCAGCGCGAAGAAGAGCAGGGTGAAGGCGAGCAGCGAGACGAGCAGCGTCTGCACGATCGCGGGGTCGGCGCGGGGCCCCTCGGGGCGCAGCACGACGGCCTCGGGGTGCTGCGAGCGGAACCAGTTCACGCTCACGTGGATCAGCGGGATGTTCGCCGCGCCGATAATGCCCAGCACGGCGGCGAAGCGCTTCCCGCGCTCCGGGTTCTCGGCCGCGCCGCGGAGCATGAAGTAGCCCACGTAGATGAGCCAGAGCAGCAGCGTCAGCGTGAGCCGCGGCTCCCAGACCCACCATGCGCCCCACGCGATCTTCCCCCAGAGCGGACCGGTGACCAGGACGATGGTGGTGAACACCGTTCCCAGCTCCGCGGCGGAGAGGGCGATGGCGTCCAGCCGGTCGTCGCGCAGCCATAGGTACCCCAGCGAGGTCAGCGCCACGATCCCGAACGCCAGGAACGCCACCCAGGCGGAGGGCACGTGCACGTAGAAGATCCGCTGCACCACCCCCATCGTGCGCTCGGTGGGGGCGAAGAAGAACACCATCCACAGCGACAGCAGGACCCCCGCCGCGGCCAGCGCCCCCAGGAGAAGGGCCCAGACCCGCATCCCCGCCATCGACTCGTCGTCGCTCGTCGTCTGCATCGCTTCCGTCGTGTAGAATTGCGCCGTCGTCGGCCATCGGCGCAGATGGAGCTGCGTCCGCGTTCCGGGGTGTCCGCCCGGCTGGAAAGGCAACCGTTCCTCGGGCACTCCCCCTCGCCCCCAGCTGGCGTCCGCTCGCCGAGAGCATCCCGGTACCCTCTCCCGCACGCTGGAGTAGGGTGGCGGGCTCTCACGGCAGCCGGGGAGGCGCACCCCCGCCGACCGCGCCCGCCGGGTGAGGCCACCCGCGCCCGTCGAGCCGCCTACTCCTCCACCACCACCCCGAACGACAGCGTCGCCAGCCCCACGAAGATCAGATCGAAGGCCCCCAGCATCTTCAGCGCGGAGGTGACTTCCGACAGCGGCCGTCCCACGAGCAGCCGCTGCGTGGCCGAGGCGGCGAAGACCACGACGGGGATCAGCAGCGGCAGCAGGAGCACCGGGAGCAGCGTGTCGCCCAGCCGGGTGTGCGCGGCCATGGCGGAGAAGAGCGTCCCCAGCGCCATGAAGCCGACCGTCGCCAGCGCCACCACCGCCGCCAGGCCGCCGAGCGACCCCTGGAAGCGGAGCTGGAAGAAGAGCGCGTACACCGGCAGGATCAGCAGCTCCACCGCGCCCAGGATCGCCAGGTTCGCCAGCAGCTTTCCCAGGTACACGGCCCCGCGGTCCACCGGCGCCGTCAGGATCCCGGTCAGCGCGTCCTGCTCGCGCTCCATCCCGAACGAGCGGCCCAGCCCCAGCGTGCCCGCGAACAGGATGGTCACCCACACCATCGCGCCCGCGAGCGGCCGGGTGGGCACCGTGGGATCGAGCGCGAACGAGAAGACGATCGCCACCAGCACGGCGAACGTGCCGGTGGAGACCAGCCGCTCGCGCGAGCGGGCCTCCAGCAGCAGGTCCTTGCGCGCGACCGCCAGCACCACGGACAGGAAGTCGGTCACCGGAGCGTCCTCACGCCGCGCCCGCCAACGCCGCCGCGACGCGCTTGGTGTAGACCCGCTCGAACGCCTCCGCGTCCACCGCGGCGCGCGGCTCGTCCGACACCCAGCGCCCCGCCACCTGCACCACCACGCGGTCCGCCAGCTCCAGCCCCTGCGACAGGTTGTGCGTCACCAGGACCACCGTCCGCCGCCCGTCGCGCAGGCGCTCCAGCGTGCCGCGCAGGATGGCGGCGGCGTGGGGGTCCAGCCCCGTCCACGGCTCGTCCAGGAACACCACGTCCGGGTCGTGCAGGAGCGTGCGCGCCAGCGACAGGCGCTGCTGCATCCCGCGCGAGAAGCCGCGCACGCGGTCGTTCGCGCGATCCGCGAGCCCCACCTCCGCCAGCGCGCGCCCCACTCGGTCCCGGCGGTCGGGAATGGCGTGCAGGCGCGCGTAGAAGTCCAGGTTCTCCGCCGCGGACAGGCCCGCGTACAGGAAGGTCTGGTGCGACAGGAGGCCGACCCTGCGCCTCCAGGCGCCTTCGGACGGGTCCACCTCCTCGCCGTGGATCCGCACCTGTCCACTGGTGGCGCGCGCGGCCCCGCACAGGATGCGGAGGAGCGTGGTCTTCCCCGCCCCGTTGGGCCCGAACACCGCCAGCAGCTCCCCCGCCGCCAGCGAGAACGAGATCCCCCGCACCGCGTGCAGGGGACCGTACCGCTTCTCGACCGCCACCGCCTCCACCGCCGGTGCGGCGGGGGCCGCGGAGCTCGTCATCCCCGCAGCCGCGCCCCGCAGCCGGCGCAGAAGCGGCTCCCGGCCGGGTTCGCGAATCCGCAGCGGTGCACGCCGGCCTCGGCCGCCAGCACGCGGTCCAGCCGCGTCTCGGCGCGCACGGCCGCGCCCGCGGCGGCGTCTCCCTCCCAACCGGCCTGCGCGTCGTCCGCCGCGCGGACGGCGGCCAGCGCCTCGGAGGAGAGCAGGTCGCGGTGGGCGCGGTAGTCGGCCTCGTCCAGCTTGCCGGCCAGGTAGTCGTACTCCAGCTCCTTCAGCGACGTCAGCGCCACGCGCTTGCGGGCCTCCGCGTCCAGCACCGCGCCCGGCGCCGGGTCCGCCAGCAGGGCTCCGCGGCGGGCCAGCAGCGGGCGAACGACGTAGAACGCCGCGCCCGTCGCGAGCAGCGCGGAGAGCAGGAGCAGCGTCACGAGTCGCGCCCCTTCTCCCACTCGGCCATCGCCTCGGCCAGGCGCGCCCGGTCCTCGTCCGACAGCGTCCCGGGCTCGGCGGGGACGTACGGCCCCTCGCGGCGGCGCATGGAGCGCATCCGCGACACCACCACGCCCACGCCGATCAGCAGCACGGCGGGCGGGGCCAGCCACGCCCACAGGCCGGTGCCGCTGCGCTTGGGGATGGCGCGCCACTCCTCGCCGTGGCGGGCGAGCGTCCACTCCACGATGTCGTCCGCCTCCTTCCCCTCCACCGCCAGCAGGCGGATGCTGTCCCGCAGCATCTCCGCCTGGGGCGAGGGGCAGACCTCCAGCATCAGCCCCGGGCAGTACGGCGAGCGGAGCCGGCCGATGGCGTCGCGCGCCACGGCGTCCGCCTCGGCCGGCGTGCGCTGCGCGGAGGCCTCGGCCGCGTGGGCGGCGAGGGCCAGGGCGAGCACGAGAAGGACGCGCATCGTCATGCCTGCACCAGCTCCTCTTCCCGCGCCTTCTCCGGGCGCGCCGTCTTCGGTGCCGTCCGCGCGGGCGCGCGGCGCGGGGGCTCGGCCGCGGGCCAGAGGGCGATCAGCGTGCCCACCGCCATGATGAAGCCGCCCAGCCAGATCCAGGGGACCAGCGGGTTGACCAGGATGCGGAAGGTGGCGACCGGCCGCGGGTTGGTGCCGCGGACCACGGCATTGGCGTCGTCCACGCCCGCCAGGATCAGGTAGAGGTCCTCGTTCCAGGCGCGGCGGATGCCGACCTCGCTCACCACCTCGTCGCGCTGCTTGTAGGAGCGCTTCTCCGCCGTCAGCATTCCCAGCCGCTCCCCGTCACGGTGCACGGCCACGGAGGCGATCAGCTTGGTCATGTTGGTGGCCGGGTACCACGACATGTCCTGGTACGTCAGCCGGTACGTGTGTCCGAACGGCGAGGGCACGTCCACCGACTGCCCCGGCTTGAGCGCGACCTGCTTCTCCACCTCGAACGCGCGCCCCGCCAGGCCCATGAAGCCCACGACCAGGCCGGCGTGCACGATGTAGCCGCCGTAGCGGCGGCGGTTCCGCTCCACCAGGTGCACCAGCGCGGCCCCCAGCCCCTCGCCCTCGATGTGGGCGCGGGCGCGGGTGCCCTTCCAGAACTCCACGATCACCGTCGTCAGCGTGAACGCGCCCAGGGCGAAGGTCAGCAGCGCGTACACGTGCCGCATGCCGCCGACGGCCAGCACGCCCGCGACGGCGAGGCCCACGCCCACCGGTAGGACGAAGTTGCGCTTGAGGTTGCGCGCCGTCGCCTTGCGCCAGGCGATCACCGGGCCGATGCCCAGCAGGGCCAGGAGCAGCAGGCCGAGCGGGATGTTGACACGGTTGAAGAACGGCGGGCCCACCGAGATCTTGTTGCCGGTGAACCCCTCGGAGATCAGGGGGAACATCGTCCCCCAGAACACCGCGAAGCAGGCGGCCACGAAGACCAGGTTGTTGGCCAGGAACGCGGCCTCGCGCGAGACGAACGACTCCAGCCGGCTCTCGGGCATCAGCCGGTCGCGACGCATCCACACCAGCACGGCGGACACCAGCGTCCCCGCGCCCAGGAACGACAGGAAGATCCAGGCGATGGTGAGGTTCTGCGCGAACGAGTGCACCGACTCGATCAGCCCCGAGCGCGTCAGGAACGTCGCGAAGATGCTGAGCAGGAAGGTGCCGAGGACGAGAAGGAGGTTCCAGACCTTCAGCATCCCCCGCTTCTCCTGGATCATCACGGAGTGCAGGAACGCCGTGCCGGTGAGCCAGGGGAGGAGCGAGGCGTTCTCGACCGGGTCCCAGAACCAGTAGCCGCCCCAGCCCAGCTCCACGTACGCCCACATCATCCCGAAGATGATGCCGTTCGTCAGGAAGAACCACGCGAGCAGCGTCCAGCGCCGCGTGGTGGTGATCCAGCGCGTGTCCAGGCGGCCGCTGAGCAGCGCCGAGATGGCGAAGGCGAACGGGACGGTGAAGGCGGTGAAGCCCAGGTACAGCGTGGGGGGGTGGATCGTCATCCAGTAGTTCTGCAGCTGCGGGTTCAGCCCGCGCCCGTCGGCGGGGGTGAAGTCCAGGAGCTGGAACGGGTTGGACGCGAAGACGATGACCGTCAGGAAGAACGCGAGCACCACCAGCAGCGTGCCCGTGACGTACGGCATGAACTCGCGGTTCTGGCGCCGGTTCTGCCAGACCACGATGGACGAGAAGAGGGCGAGCAGCAGGGCCCAGAAGACGAGCGAGCCGGTCTGCCCGGCCCAGAGGCCGGTGACCTTGTAGTACGTGGCCAGCTCGCGGTTGGAGTACCCCGCGACGTACTTGTACTCGAAGCGGTCGCCCAGGAAGGTGGCGATGATGGCCGCCGACGAGGCGATCAGCAGTCCGAACACCGCCCACACGGAGCGCTCGGCGGAGAGGACCAGGTCCCCGCGGCCGCTGCGTCCCCCCACGAAAGCGAGCGTCGCGCCCCACACCGACAGGAGGAGCGCGACCCAGAGCGCGATCTCGCCGATCTGCGTCACCGCTTCAGCTCCCCCTCGGCGGCCTCGTAGCGCGAGCCGCACTTGGTCAGCACGTTCGTGGCCTCGAACGTCCCGTCGGCCCCCAGCCGCCCCTCGGCCACCACGTCGCGCCCCTCCTGGAACGTGTCGGGCACGGGCCCGTTGTAGTGCACGGTGTAGCGCTGCGTGCCGGTGGGGATGTCCATCACCTGGAAGCGCAGGTCGAGCGTCTTCTGGTCGAAGCGCACGGTGCCCGGCACCACGCGCCCGCCCAGGCGGATGCCCAGGTCGCGCGTGGAGGGATCGGACGCCATCCGGGCAGCGAGCTCCCCGGGGGTGAGGAAGTACGTCATGGAATCCTGCATGCCGGTCACCATGAGGTACCCCACCACGCCGAGCAGGGCCACGGCGCCGACCACGAACCTGCGCTGTCTCTTCACCGCCATCGCTCCCGCGGAAGTGGACTGATCCGGAGAATATAAGCCGATCCGCGGGAGGGAGAAAGGGAGCATGCTGCGGATCGGCGTGTAGGGAAATGCCTTACACGTGCCGCGCCCGGTGGATGGAGTCCGCCAGGACGATCGCCGTTCCTGCCGGGCGTCTCACCGCCGCGGCGCAGGTTCCCCGGTCAGCGAATCCCTTTCCGGACCGGATCCACCTTGTCGATCTCCCTGCTGCGGGAGACCAGCTCGGACCCGCGTGCCTCTGCGTGCTGCCGCTCACCCCTGCGGCTCGACCCGCAGGCTCCAGCGGCAGGAGACGCAGTGGACCTCGTGGGGATGGCGGAGGCGGCCGTGGTCGGGGAAGGTCTGCTCGGCCTGGCAGTGGGGGCAGGTGCCGGAGAGCTTCAGGAGGGTCACGTGCTCGCGCCAGCGGCCCCAGGCGCGCACGGCGCCCAGGGCGAGCACGACGATCACCCAGGGGAAGTGCGGCGGGATCCAGATCACGACGGGCACGAGCGCCCACCAGAGGAGCTGGCGCAGGGCTCCGGAACGCCTCCAGCGGTCCGAGCGGACGGCGACCACGGCGACGCCGGGACCCGCCTCCCCGCCGGGGGAGACGAGACGGACGGCGACCTCCTCCGCCTCGGGGGCGACCGGCGGCACCGTCAGCGGGCCTGCCTCGCCACCGCCACCCCGGCGCCGACGCCCGCCAGGTCCCACGCGAAGTCCAGCGCGGACGCCGTGCCCGTGCCGCCGCGGCGGTCGTTCAGCTCCTTCGCGGCCCCGACGGCCGTGCCGACGCCGGCGCCGATCAGCAGCGACGTGTCGTCGTCCGCCCCCGCCGCGCGCGCCGTGCTGGCCGCCAGCGAGGTGGTGATGAAGGAGACGAAGAAGTGCTTCAGCTTGTCCTCGGCGATCAGCCGCTCGCGGGGCGGCGGGTCCGGCGCGCGGACGCCGCCGCCTCCGAACGCCAGGCAGAAGGCCATCAGGCAGACGTTCATTCTCCTCCTTCGTGGGCCGAGGCCCGCGTCGCGGACACGGCGCGGCGCCATCCGGCGACCCACGCCTCCCTCTCCCCCGCGGCGGCGGCGGACGGCTCGAACACCGTCTCCTCCGGCCGGGCGGCGTTCAGCTCCTCGGGCGACTTCCAGACGCCCGTCGCCAGGCCGGCCAGGCCGGCGGCCCCGCGCGCGGTCATCTCCAGCATCGCGGGGCGGCGCACGGGCACGCCCAGCACGTCGGCCTGGAACTGCATCAGCCAGTCGTTGGCCGTCGCACCGCCGTCCACCCGCAGCTCCGGCAGGTGCACGCCGCCGTCCGCCTCCATCGCCTCCGCCACGTCGCGGGTGGCGTACGCCATCGCCTCCAGCGCGGCGCGGGCCAGGTGCGCCCGGCCGGTCCCGCGCGTCAGTCCCACGATGGTCCCGCGCGCCTGCGGCTCCCAGTGCGGCGCGCCCAGCCCGGTGAAGGCGGGGACGAAGTACACGCCGTCGTTGGACGGCAGGGAGCGGGCCAGGGCGTCCGTCTCCCCCGCCTCCGCGATCACCCCCAGCCCGTCGCGCAGCCACTGCACCGCCGCGCCGGCGATGAAGATGGAGCCCTCGAGCGCGAACGCCCTCTCCCCGCGCGGCCCGCAGGCGGCGGTGGAGAGCATCCCGGTCTTCGACACCACCGGCTCGTCCCCCGTGTGGACGAGCAGGAAGGCGCCGGTTCCGTACGTGTTCTTCCCCTCCCCGGCCGACGTGCAGCCGTGCCCGAAGAGCGCCGCCTGCTGGTCGCCCGCGATCCCCGCCACCGGGACCTCGGCGCCGAAGGCGGCCCCGTCCGTCGCCCCGTACACCTCCGACGAGGCGCGCACCTCCGGCAGCACCGCCGCGGGCACGCCGAACAGGTCCAGGAGCGCGGGGTCCCAGGCGCCGTCGCGCAGGTGGTAGAGGAGCGTACGCGAGGCGTTGGTCGGGTCGGTGAGGTGGAGGCGACCGCCGGTGAGCTTCCAGACGAGCCAGGAGTCGATGGTCCCCGCCGCCAGCTCGCCGGCCTCCGCCCGGGCGCGGGCGCCGGGGACGTTGTCGAGGAGCCACGCCAGCTTGGTCCCGCTGAAGTACGGGTCGATCACCAGGCCGGTGCGCTCGCGGACGTCCGGCTCCTTCCCCGCCTCCTTCATCTGCCTGCAGACCTCCGCCGTGCGCCCGTCCTGCCAGACCAGCGCGTAGTGCAGCGGCTCGCCGGTCGCGCGGTCCCAGAGGACGATCGTCTCGCGCTGGTTGGTGATGCCGATCCCCGCCAGCGCGTCCAGCTTCGTCCCCGCGTCCTTCGCCGCCTGGTGCGCGACGCGGTGCGTGACGCGCCAGATCTCCTCCGCGTCGTGCTCCACCCAGCCCGGGCGGGGGAAGTGCTGCGTGAACTCGCTGTAGCCCCGGCCGCGCACCCGGCCGTCGGCGTCGATCACCAAGCAGGTGGTGCCGGTGGTACCCTGGTCGATGGCGAGGATCATGGCGCCGGGCTAGGGAGAGAAGACGACGCGGCAGAGGGACGGAAGGAGGCTACGCAGGCGAGAGCGGAGCGGCAAGGGCGGTCGAGCCTACATCGGCTGGAGACAGTGAAGTCGGAAGCGGGCGACGTGAGCGTCTCACCAAAACGGGGGCTTGCGTCGGTGGAGATAATAGCTAAAATAGCTAGTGGTGCATCACAACTTCCTGGAGTCACCGAATGGGCAACAAGCGCAAAGGGGGGCGGAAGGACGGCGCAAAGGAAAGCTCGCCGCCCGTGAAGCCCCCAGCCACGCCGAAACCGCGCAAGCGCGCTGAGCCGATGGTCCTGCGCGAGCCGGCCGCGACCTACGCCCCGGCGCCCCGGCGCGCCCAGAAGCAAGGCATCATCCCCGCGGCGCACAGCGGGGTCGTGTACCTGTCGTCGACCGATGCGCAGAACGGATTCGGTGCGTTGCTGGACACGGTCGCGCGTGGTCGTACCGTCATGATTACCAAGCACAGCCGACCGGAGGCAGTCGTGATGTCCTTCGACCGCTACGAGGCCCTGACGCGAGACGCCGTTCCAGAGTTGGACACGCTCGAGGACGAATTTGACGCGATGGTGGCGCAGATGCAGACGCCCGAAGCTCGTGCCGCGCGGTCGGCGGCTTTTCATGCATCTCCGGAAGAGCTTGGGGCAGCGGCGGTGGAGTACGCCCGGCGCAACGCGGAGGGTAGGTGACGGTGACAGTCACACCCTTCATCGACGTCGTCGCAGGGACCAACGGCGCCGGGAAGAGCAGCATCCAGGGTGCCGCGCTCCGAGTGCGGGGCACTCCCTACTTCAACCCCGACGAAGCGGCGCGAGTGCTCCGGGAGAATACCCCCGGAATCACGCCAGTGGCCGCGAACGCGCTGGCATGGGAACAAGGCAGGCGCGGGCTGGAGTGGGCGATCGCCACGCGAAGCGACTTCGCGTTCGAGACCACGCTGGGCGGCAGCACCATCCCCGCCCTGCTCCATCAGGCCGCCGAGGCGGGGATGGCCGTGCGGATCTGGTACGTGGCGCTCGAGAGCCCCGAGCTTCACATCGCCCGGGTCAGGGCGCGCGTGAAGGCGGGTGGCCACGACATTCCGGAGGCGAAGATCCGCGAGCGCTACGACCGCAGCCGGCAGAATCTCATCACGCTCCTGCCCGAGCTCACGGAGTTGCGAGTGTTCGACAATAGCGCGGAGGGGGACCCGCTCCGTGGCGAGAGGCCCCAGCCTCGGCTGATCGTGGGGATGCGGGACGGGAAGATCGTGGAGGGGTGCGAGCTGGCGGCCGTCCCGCAGTGGGCGAAGCCGATCGTCATGGCTGCGCGGAAGCATCGCGCAGGCTGAACGGCGGCTCCTCGCGCCCCGCGATCCAACGGCGGCACAGTTCCCTGCCTAGCTCACGCAACGCATCCTTGTACCGCTCGCTGACGCGCGCCTCCGCTTCCATCACCGGCAGGAGGTTGGGATCGGAGGGCGTCGGGAGGGAGCCATGCTCCGTCCCGACACGTGACGGCATGTTGCCGGGGAGTGGCTGCGCAGGTTCTTGATCGCCGCGGAGTTGCATGGGAGGAAGCGATGTAGGACGACTCTGCGCAACGCGAGCACCAGCTTCAGCCGCATCGTCGCCGTCGCCCCTCAGAACGCCCCGAACGCGAACAGCAGCGCCACCGCTCCACCCAGCATCATCGACCAGAACGCCCACAGCTTGTAGAACGAGAGCCGGGGGTGCAGCCGCTTCCAGAGCCAGGCCAGCGCCGCCCCCCCGCCGAACGTCCCCACCATCCAGGCGACCCCGACCGCCAGGAGCGCCGCCCACCCCTCCCCCCCGAACCCCACCGCGCGCTACCCTTCGCGCACCAGGTCGTACCGCTCGATCTTCTTGTAGAGGTTGGACCGCGGCATGTCCAGGATGCGGGCCGTCTCCGAGACGTTCCAGTCGTTCTCGCGCAGCTTCTGGATGATGAAGGCGCGCTCGGCGGCCTCCTTGAACTCCTGGAAGGTGGTGCACGAGAGCAGGTCGGACGAGAGCCCGCCTCCGCGGGTGTTCCCGGCGACGAGGAGCTCCACGTCCGACGCCTCCACCTGGTTCCCCGGCGCCAGGATCATCAGCCGCTCCACCGTGTTGCGCAGCTCGCGCACGTTCCCGGGCCAGTCCATCCGCTGCAGCGCGGCGACCGCCTCCTCCGTGAAGCCGCGGGGACGCAGCGCCGCGTCCTTCGCCGCCGCGCGGGCGAAGTGCGTCACCAGCATGGCGATGTCCTCGCGGCGCTCGCGCAGCGGGGGCAGGTGCAGGGGGATCACGTTCAGGCGGTAGAACAGGTCCTCGCGGAAGCGGCCCTCGCGGATCTCCTCCTCCAGGTTCTTGTTCGTAGCCGCCAGCACGCGCACGTCCACCTGGATGGGCTTGGCCCCGCCCACGCGGGTGATGAGCCCCTCCTGCAGCGCGCGCAGCACCTTGGCCTGCGCGGCCAGGGACATGTCGCCGATCTCGTCCAGGAAGAGCGTCCCGCCGTCCGCCAGCTCGAACTTGCCGGCGCGGTCCTCGATCGCCCCGGTGAAGGAGCCCTTCACGTGGCCGAAGAGCTCCGACTCGATCAGCTCGGTGGGGATCGCGGCGCAGTTCACCTCGATGAACGGGCCCGCCGCGCGCGGGGAGAGGCGATGGATGGCGCGCGCCACCAGCTCCTTGCCCGTCCCGTTCTCGCCCGTGATCAGCACGCGGGCGTCCGTCGGCGCCACGCGCTCCACCCGCTCCAGCACCTGCCGCAGCGCGAAGCTCTTCCCCACGATCTCGTGGCGGCTCTCCACCTCGCCGCGGAGGCGCAGGTTCTCGGAGAGCAGACCCTGGTGCTGCAGCGCGTTGCGGGTGACGAGCAACAGGCGGTCGGCGTCGAGCGGCTTCTCCAGGAAGTCGAAGGCACCGCGGCGGGTGGCCTCCACCGCCGTCTCGATGGTCCCGTGGCCGCTGATCATCACGACCAGCGCGTGCGGGTCGATCTCGCGGATGCGGGAGAGGGCCTCCAGCCCGTCCATCCGCGCCATCTTCACGTCCATGAACGTGAGGTCGGGGCGGAAGTCGGTGAACAGCGAGATCCCCTCGCCGGCGCCGGAGGCGGCCCGGACGTCGTGGTCCTCGTACTCGAAGAGCTGGGAGAGGACCGCGCGGATCCCCTGCTCGTCGTCCACGACCAGAATGCGAGCCATCTCCGCTCCGGATGGAAAGGGTGTGGATGGGGACGTGGATCAGGGCCTGGGGGCAAGCACCAGCCGGCCGCCCTCCACCCGCACGGCCCCCACCCCCTGCGGCAGCGGGATCGCCACCTCCGACGAGTCCAGCCCCGGCTCGTCCCGCCGGCCCACGCGTCCCAGCGCCTGCCGATGGAGCCGCTGGGGGACGGGCATGCCCGCGAAGGAGACGGAGCGCACCCGCAGCGCCACGCGCCCCGCGCCCATGTCGCGCAGGCCGCCGCGCAGGTCCACGTCCGCCGTGTCCGGCAGGAAGCTGCGCACCCGCCGCAGCTCCGGCGCGTCCGGCAGCCGGTCGGTGGGGAAGCGCCCGGTCACGCGGACGGTGTCCCCGGACATGGTGACCGTGGGGTCCTTCACCTGCAGCGCGAGCGGGTCGCCCAGGCGGTACCGCAGGAGCGAGGTCAGCTCGGCGGAGGAGAGGTGCGCGGTGTCGCCGCCGGTGCGCAGGCGCTCCAGCTTGGCCTCGGCCCCCTGCGCCGTCGCCAGCGAGACGGTGGTGGTGTCCGTCTCCGCCGCCTTCCCGGCGAGGAAGGGGATGCGGTCGCGGAGGAGCCACGCTCCCACGCCCAGCCCCACCAGCGCGAGAAGAGCCAGCACCCGGCTGCCGCCACGTCGTCTACCCATGCATCCGCCTCCCCTGGAGTTCCATGCGACGGCCGAGGTTCGGCCGCCCCAGCCCTACCCCCCGCCGCGTACCATTGTTTCCCTCCGGGCCTCCCGCGCCACCGCCGCCAGGGCCGCCACGGCGCGGTCCACGTCCCCCTCCGTCGTCGCCCAGCCGGGGGAGACGCGCACGGCGCCGAACCCGGAGGTGCCCAGCAGCCCGTGCGCCTCGGGGGCGCAGTGCAGCCCGCCGCGGACCAGGATCCCGTGGTCGCGGTCCAGCCGCCGTGCCGCCTCCGCCGCGTCCATCCCCTCCACTATCAGCGAGACGATCGCCACCCCTTCCGGAGCGGGAGGGGAGAGGACGCGCACGCCCTCCACCTCCCCCAGTCCCCGCAGGAGGCGCGCCTTGAGGGCGGCCTCGCCCGCGTGGACCCGCGCCACCCCGCGGGCCAGCAGGAGCTCGATCCCCGCCAGGAGCCCGGCGATCCCCGGCCCGTTCTGCGTCCCCGCCTCCAGCCGGTCCGGCATCGCGAGGGGCATCTCCGCCGTCTCGGAGTCGGAGCCCGTTCCGCCGGTCATCAGCGGCTCCACCCGCACCCCCTCGCGCACCCAGAGCCCGCCGGTTCCCTGCGGCCCCAGCAGCCCCTTGTGCCCGGTGAACGCGAGCAGGTCGGCGCCGAGGGCGCCGACGTCCACCGGCACGTGCCCCACGGTCTGCGCCGCGTCCACCAGCACCAGCGCGCCCACCGCCCGCGCGCGCTCCGCCATCTCCGCCACCGGAAGGAGCGTCCCCAGCACGTTGGAGGCGTGGGTCACGACCAGCAGCCGCGCCGGCTCGCCGCCCCCCCGCAGCGCCCGCTCCACCGCGTCCAGGTCCACGCTCCCGTCCGGCGAGCCCGGGACGACCGTCTCCCGCACCTCGTTGCGACGAACGAGGTCCGCGACGGTGCGGCGGACAGCGTTGTGGTCGTACGCGGTGCGGACGACGCGGTCGCCCGGGTGCAGGACGCCGCGGAGGGCGGTGTTGAGCGCGTGCGTGGCCCCGCCCTGGAAGGCGATGCGCCCCGGGTCGCCGCGTACGCCGAGGATCTCCGCAAGCGCGCGCCGGCAGCGGAAGGCGATGCGCCCCGCCTCGACCGCCCGCCGGTGCCCTCCCCTGCCGGGCGTCGCGCCGACGTTCCGGAGGTAGTCGGCGACGGCGTCCGCCACGGCGTCGGGCCGGACGGCGGACGTCGCCGCGTAGTCAAGGTAGACGGTGTCGTCCACTTCCTTACTCCCGCTCGGCGGCGGGGAGCAGGTCCAGCGCGACGTAGCGGAACCCCAGCGCGCGCACCCCGTCCGCCAGCCGGCGCCCGTCGTCGCCCAGCATCCCCTCCCACGCCCCTGCCGTGACCCGCAGCGCCGCGACCTCGCGCTCGTGCCCCTCGACCTCCACCTCCGCACCGGAGATCCCCGCCTCCGCCAGCAGCCGCTCGGCCGCCTCCACCCTCGGGTCCCGCGCGCTCACGGCCGCCCTCCGTCGTTCCGCTGCAACGCCTTTTCACGCGGAGACGCGGAGGACGCGGAGACGCGGAGGGTTCCGTCGCCCGACACCCTTTCGTCCCCAACGGGAACCGTGCAGCACGCGACGCGAGCCGGGGACTTGGACCTCACGTGAGACCCCCGAGCTGGACGAGCTGAGCCGCGGCGAGCCCCTCGTTCAGGGCGCCGCGGCGGTAGCCGTGCAGGTCGAGCAGGACGCGCGCGAAGCCGGCCGTCCGCACCGCTTCTTCGATGGGGGAGCGGAGGGAGGGGATGCGGGTGACCTCGGCGGGATGGACCTCGAGGCGCGCGACGGTGCCGTGGTGGCGGATGCGGAAGTCGCGGAAGCCCAGCGCGCGCAGGCCCAGCTCGGCGCGCTCGACCTGCTTCAGCCGCTCGGGGGTGACGGCGATTCCGTACGGGAGGCGCGAGGCCAGGCAGGGCGCGGCCGGCTGGTCCCAGGTGGGAAGGCCCAGCTCGCGGGACCAGGCGCGGATCTCGTCCTTGGTGAGGCCCGCCTCCAGCAGGGGCGAGCGCACGCCGTTCTCCGAGGCGGCCACGGCGCCGGGGCGGTGGTCGCCCACGTCGTCGGCGTTGGAGCCGTCGAGCACGGAGCGCAGCCCGCGCTCGCGCGCGACGGCATCCAGCCGCCCCCACAGCTCGGACTTGCAGAAGTAGCAGCGGTTGCTGGGGTTGGCGGCGTAGCGCGGGTCCTCCATCTCCCGCGTCTCCACCTCCAGCCACGGGATCCCGAAGCGCGCGGCCACCTCGCGGGCGGTGTCCTCCATCCACGAGGCGATGCTGTCGCTCTTCCCGGTGACCGCCAGCACGCGCTGCGGACCCAGCACGTCCACGGCCACGCGGGCCAGGAAGACCGAGTCCACCCCGCCGCTGTAGCCGATCACCACCGACCCGCACTCGCGCAGGATCTCCGCGAGCCGGGCGCGCTTCTCCACCGATGCCATCCTGCCGTCGCCTCTCGCCTGGGGGGCCGTCAAGCTACTCCCCCGCTCCGTACCCCGCCAGCGCCCGGCGGGTCGGCTCAGTCGGCCGCGGCCGCGTCCGCCAGGGGGGCGCGCCCGCGGCGGGTGCGGCCCAGGAGCTCGAAGACGATCACCGGAAGCGCCATGGGAACGGAGAGGAAGAGCGCTACGTCGGCCACGTTGCCGGGGGGGAGCCAGACGTCTCCCCAGCGGAACGAGAGGAAGTCCGTCACCCACCAGTGGATGGCGCGCTCGCCCAGGTTCCCCAGCATCCCGCCCATCACCAGGCCGACGAACACCCAGGCCCACGGCCGCTCGCGCCGGGTGAGCCGGTGCCCGCGCCCCACCACCTGCACCAGCACGAGCGACCCCACCACCGCCGCGCACGCCGCGATCGCCTGCCGCCCGCCCAGCGACACGTCGCTCCACAGGCCCAGGATCATGGCATGGTTGTGCACGTGCCACAGCGCCACGCGGCCGTCCACGATCTCGCGGAAGCCGTCCAGCGGGACGGCGGCGGCGACGGCCGCCTTGGTCCCCCAGTCCGCCAGCGCGATCAGGGCCGCGATGACCATCGAGGGCACCCACCCGCGCTTGGGCTCGCGGTCGCTGGCGCGGCGCCCGGGCGGATGGTCGGGGCGAAGGTCGCCGCGGCGCTCGCCCAGCAGGCGGCGGACGGTGCGTTGGACGCGGGGCTTGCGGTGGATCACTGCGCGCGCTTCTCCATTGGGGTGCGCGCGCCGGAACATCAAGATGCGGACCGCCGCCGGGCCTCCAACGGCACGGCGCCTGCGGGACGGTCCGGCGTCCGCCCCGTCCCGGTCCCATCCCTCGCCCCGTCCGGAGCCGCCGATGTCCCGTCCCCGCTTCCCCCGCCCCGTGCTCGCGTCGCTCCTCCTCGCCCTGGCGGCCTGCACGTCGGCTCCCCCCGCGGCCTCGCCGTCCGTGGTGGCGGGGGAGTGGCGTTTGGTGGAGCTCTACGGCGAGCCGGTCGCCCCGGTCGGCGGCGCGGAGACGCCCACCCTGCGCCTGCAGGAGGGCGAAGCGCGGGCGACGGGGAACACCGGGTGCAACCGCTTCTCCGCCGCCTGGCGCACGGACGGCGAGGGACCACGGTTCAGCGCGCCCGTGTCCACCCGGCGCGCCTGCGTGGACCCGGCGGCCAACGCCCGCGAGCAGCGCTACCTGCAGGCGCTGACGGAGACGACGAGCATGCGGATTGAGGACGGCAGGCTCCTGCTGCTGGCCGGAGAGCGCGTCGTCGCGCGGCTGGAGGCGGCGAGCGGGAGCTGAGGGGCCGCCTCGCCGTCAGGCGTGCGCGGCCGACCGGTCCAGCGAGCGGTACTGGATTGCCTCGGAGACGTGCGCCGTCGAGATCTCGTCCTCCCCCGCCAGGTCGGCGACCGTGCGCGCGATCTTCAGCACGCGGTGGTAGGCGCGGGCGGAGAGGCCCAGGCGCGTGATCGCCGTGCGCAGCAGCGCGTCGCTCCCCTCGCCCACCCCGCAGAACTCGCGCAGGTCGCGCGGGGTCATGTGCGCGTTGGCGTGCACCCGCGCCCGCCCGCCGAAGCGCGCCCGCTGCCGCTCCCGTGCGCGCGTGACCCGCTCGCGCACGACGGCGGACGGCTCCCCCGAGCGCCCGTCCGAGAGGTCGCGGTAGCGCAGCGCCGGCACCTCCACGTGCAGGTCGATGCGGTCCAGCAGGGGCCCGCTCACCCTCGACATGTAGCGCTGCACGGCGATGGGCCCGCAGGTGCACGGCTTTCCCGACGAGTCGCCGTGGTGGCCGCACGGGCAGGGATTCATCGCCGCGACCAGCATCACGCGGGCGGGATACGTCAGCGACACGGCGGCGCGGGCGATGGTGACCTCCGAGTCCTCCATCGGCTGCCGCAGCACCTCCAGCACGTTGCGGCGGAACTCCGGAAGCTCGTCCATGAACAGCACCCCGTGGTGGGCCAGGGAGACCTCCCCCGGCCGCGGGTTCGAGCCTCCGCCGATCAGCCCCGCGTCCGAGATCGTGTGGTGCGGTGACCGGTAGGGTCTCGTCGCGATCAGCGAGTGACCGGCGCCGAGCAGGCCCGCGACGGAATGGATCTTGGTGGTCTCCAGCGCCTCGTTTAGCGTCAGCGGCGGCAGGATGGTGGGGATGCGACGCGCCAGCATCGTCTTCCCCGACCCTGGCGGGCCGATCATCAGGATGTTGTGCGCGCCCGCGGCGGCGACCTCCAGCGCGCGCTTCACGTGCTCCTGCCCCTTCACGTCGGCGAAGTCCACGTCGTACTCCGCGGCGCTGCGGAAGAGCGCGTCACGGTCGATGCGGGCGGGCGGGATCTCCGCCGCGCCCTCCAGGAAGCGGACGACCTGCTCCAGCGTGGCCGCGCCCCGCACCTCCAGCCCGTCGACCACGGCCGCCTCGCCGACGTTCTCCTCCGGCACCACGATCCCCGCCAGCCCCGCCTCCCGCGCGGCCAGCGCCACCGCCAGGGCGCCGCGGACGGGGCGCAGCCCGCCGTCCAGCGCCAGCTCGCCCAGCAGGACGTGCCGCTCCAGCCGCTCCACCGAGTGCATCTGCCCCGTGCTGGCCAGGATGCCGACGGCGACCGGCAGGTCGAAGGCGCTCCCCTGCTTCGGCCGGTCCGCAGGCGCCAGGTTGATGGTGATGCGCTTGGGCGGCACGTAGTAGCCGCTGTTCTGCATGGCGGCGATCACGCGCTCCTTCCCCTCCTTCACGGCGCCCTGCGGCAGCCCGACGGTGGAGAAGGACGGAAGGCCGCTGGCGACGTCGGCTTCCACCACCACGAGATAGGCGTCGACGCCGAGGACGGCGCCGGAAAGGACGCGAGCGAGCATCTGGAGGACGTGAAAGGAGTGGACGGGAGATGGTACCGCCGCGGAACGAGCGGGCGGCAAGCTATCGCGCCCCACCCCGCGCCGTCAAACGGGAAAGCATGAAAGGCGCGGCTCCCCTCCCCGCCCCGCCGCCGCAGCCGCTCTCCGGCCCGTCCGCGGGTTGCCCACCGCCGGGCGGCGCTCCTATCTTGGCCCGGCCTCCGGCCCCCCGCCGCACGTACCGAACGCCCTTCACGACCTCCTCCTCCTGCTCCCATGACCGTCCTGCGCAGGCTGTTCCTCCTCGTCCTGCTCCTCGTGGCCGCCGTCGGCCCATCCGCCGCGCAGGTCTGGCAGTCGCGCTACGGGATGTCGCCGGGCGAGTTCCAGCGCGCCTTCGACGAGCTGAGCCCGCGGGGCTTCGTTCCGGCGGAGATCGGGGCGCTGGAGGTGGACGGCCGGGTCCGCTACGACGCGGTCTGGCGCCGCGAGCCGACGGTCGCCTGGCAGTCGTGGCACGGCGTCACCGGCGCCGTGCTCCAGCGGAAGCTCGACGAGCTCACGCCCCAGGGGTTCGTCCCCGTGGTGCTGGTGGGCTACGCGACCGGCGAGGGGACCCGGTTCGCGGGGGTGTGGCGCCGGGAGCCGGGGGTGGCGTGGACGGCGCGCTTCGACATGGACCGCGACGGGCTCGCGCGGCAGGTGCAGGCGCGGAAGAGCGAGGGGTTCGTCCCCGCCACCATCAGCGGCTACACGGTGGACGGCGAGACGCGGTACGCGGCGACCTGGCGGAGGCGCCGCGGCGTGGCGTGGGAGTCCCGCTCCGACCTTACGGCCGCCGAGTTCCAGGGGTGGTACGACCGCCTGACGCCGCGGGGATACCTGCCGGTGGACGTGTCCGCGTACCAGGTCGCGGGCCAGACGCGCTTCGCCGCCATCTGGGAGCGCGTCTCCGGCACGGCGTGGGAGGCACGGAACGGTCTGACGCAGGCCCAGTACACCTCGTTCACGGCGCGGCAGGGGGGGCAGGGCTACTCGCCGTACATCATCGCCCCCTACCCGCTGAACGGCGGCGTCGCCTACGCCGGCGCCTGGCGGGTCGGCCGCGAGCCCATCCTGCGCCTGGACCCGGGGGCCACGCGGGACCTGGCCCGCGTCCCCGCCGGCACCCGCTCCGCGCTGCTCCCGGTGGTCCCGGTCTACCAGCAGACGCAGGTGTGGTGCTGGCTGGCGGTGGGCGAGATGCTCTTCCGCCACTACGGCATCCGGAACGTGAACCCCTCCGGCAACTTCCAGTGCGGGATCATCGGCGCCATCTCGGACCCGTCCTCTCCCTGCTACTCCAACTGCATGGCCTGCGTCCGGCCCAGCGGGTCCAACCAGGGCACGCTCGCCATGCTCGCGAACTACGCCGGGTCGGTGGCGGGCCGCCGATTCGAGTACTCGGAGGCGCGGGTGATCTCTCCCACCGAGATCGTGCAGAACATCGACGCGCGCCGCCCCATCATGGCAGGCATCTCCACCGGCCGCCGCGTCTACGACGCCGACTCCGAGCACGTGGCGCTCATCGTGGGCTACGAGATCCGCGGCGGGTCCATGCACGTCATCGTCAACGATCCCTTCCCGTACGCCGCCGGGGGCAACCCGTTCCTCCGGAACGGCGGCACCCAGGTGCGGCCGTACCAGTACCGGATCGCCTACGACCGCTTCCGCGACGGGGTGTTCTGGCACTGGTCCATCTTCAACATCTCCCTCTGACCCGCAACCCCGGAGAGACGATGCCGCCGTACCCCCCGCGCAGGGGAGCCCTGCTCGCCCTCCTCCTCGCCCTCGCGGCCGCGTCGCCGGTCCACGCGCAGGGCGTCACCCGCGCGCGGGCGCTGGGCATCGCGCTCCCGGGCACGCCCGGGCCGCTGAACGCCATCACGGACGTGGCCGGCCTGGCCGTCGGGCACGCGACGATCGTTCGCGGCGACGGCCGGCTGGTCCGCGGGCAGGGTCCGGTGCGCACGGGCGTCACCGCCATCCTGCCGCGCGGCAAGGCGGGGCCGGACAGCGTGTTCGCGTCATGGTTCACGCTCAACGGCAACGGCGAGATGACGGGCACCACGTGGATCACGGAGTCCGGCGTGCTGGAGGGGCCCGTGCTGATCACCAACACGCACAGCGTGGGCGTGGTCCGCGACGCCACCATCGACTGGATGTCGCGCAACGGCCGCGCGCCCATCTTCGCCCTGCCGGTGGTGGCGGAGACGTTCGACGGCGCGCTGAACGACGACATGGGCTTCCACGTGAAGCCCGAGCACGTCTTCGCGGCGCTGGACGGCGCGCGGGGCGGGCCGGTGCGCGAGGGGAACGTGGGCGGGGGCACGGGAATGCTCTGCCACTGGTTCAAGGGCGGGATCGGCACCTCGTCGCGCGTGGTGCGGGTGGGCGGCGCGTCGTACACGGTGGGGGTGCTGGTGCAGTGCAACTACGGCTCTCGCCGCCACCTGCGCGTGGACGGAGTGCCCGTGGGCGAGGAGATCCGCGACCTGCAGCCCTGCATGGCGCTCGGCCAGCCCCCGTCGCGTCCCTGGCTCTCCGGCATCCCGCTCTGCTCCGCGGAGCCGGCCTCGAGGGGCGGCGGCGCTCCGTCTCCGGAGGCGGAGGAGGGCGCCGCGCACCGGGCGGAGGGGCTGGGGTCCATCATCGTGGTGGTCGCCACGGACGCCCCGCTCCTCCCGCACCAGCTTCGCCGCGTGGCGACCCGCGTCTCGCTGGGCATCGGGCGGATGGGCGGGTTCGGGGAGAACTCGTCGGGGGACATCTTCCTCGCCTTCTCCACCGCCAACCGGGGCGCCTCGGCCGCGGAGAGGACCGCGATGGTGGAGATGCTCTCGAACGAGGAGATCTCGCCCCTCTTCTCGGCCACCGCGTTCGCGACGGAGGAGGCCATCCTGAACGCCATGCTCGCCGCGGAGACCATGACGGGGGTGGACGGGTTCCGCGCCTTCGAGCTTCCCCACCAGCGCCTGGTGGACATCATGCGCCGCCACGGCCGCATCCGGAGCTGAGCCTCCCGTTCGGCCTCGCCCCGGACGACGGAAGCGCCACCCCGCGAGCCCGCGGGGTGGCGCTTTCCCGTTCCCAGGGGACGAGCGTCTCGTCGTCTCCCGGGAGCGGAGTCGCACCTTGGCGCCGCTCGCGGGTACGGTATGGAGGACGTACCGCGCCGACGCCCATCTCCCGCGCCGGCAGGCGCTTCCGCGCGGTCCCCCCAGCAGGACGAGGCCCGCCATGCACAGATCCCGATCCTCCCCGAGCATCGCCCGCCCACCGGCGGCGCGGACCCCGTCCGTCCGCCGCCGGGCCGCGCTCGCCCTCGCCGCGTCCGCCCTGCTCCTGGCCGGCTGCTCGGAGGAGCGCCGCGCGGGGCCCATCGTCGGCACGGCGGCGGGGCTGGCGCAGGGGCGTGGCTTCGCGGAGGGGCTGGCGGCGCGCCAGCGCGCCGGCGGCGGGTCGATGCGCGACCGGGAGGTGATCGCGGCGGCGTACCTGGAGCGGCTGCGGCTGGGGCTGGGGAGCCCGTTCCGCCTGGTGGAGCTCGCCCTGGGCGACCCCCGCCTCCCGGTGCAGTCGCGCACCTCGGTCGCGTGGGCGCTGCTGGAGGCGACGGCGGAGGGAAGGTCGTACCAGGTGGACCCGATGGCGCTCGGCAGCGTGGTCTCCGGCGGCGGGGCGGACGCCGGCGCCATGCACCTGGACGCGGTGGAGCGCGCCGTGCGCACCGCCGCCGACCCGCGCGACGGCGAGCTCGCCGTGCGCGCCGCGTACCGCCTGGCCGCGGCGGAGCACGCCGTGACGCCGCACGCCCCGGCGCTCGCCACCTCCGCCGCCGCGCTGCTCCGCGACCGCGAGCTGGCCCGCCGCGACGCGCGCCGCCTGCTGGCGGAGGCCGACCGGAGCGGCCGCCACCCGTTCACGCTGCTCTCCGAGTGGCGCCGCGGCCTGCGCTTCGAGGTGGAGGCCCCTCCCGGCGCCCCGCGCCCCCCGGAGCGCGAGAAGGCCGCCGCCGCGCGTGCCGTCGCGCTCACCGCGGAGGTGCGCGCGCTGGGCGACTGGACCGCCGCGGGCGCGGCCGCACCGGCGAGCGGG
>JASLAX010000131.1 GCA_030146875.1 Longimicrobiaceae bacterium | reverse complement strand
AAAGCGAGATGCAGCAGATCGACGGCGGGCTGGAGCCCATCACCACCGGTGCGGCGCTCCTGTTCATCGGCGGCGCGGTCCTGGGTGCGGCGGTCGTCATCGGCGGCGCCTACCTGATCTACAAGCTCGCGACCTGATCCGACCCGCGGAGGGGGCGGCGGCTCGCCGTCCCCTCCGCGCCCCGGGGCTTCGGCTCCGAACCCACCCCGCACCCGGACGGAGCCCATGAGCGGCGGCCCTCTGCTGGACTCCATGCTCGTCGCGGTCCTGGCCGGTCTGCTGAGCGGGGTGGTGATCGCGTACCTGATCCGCGTGAACCGGCGCTG
The DNA here is from genome assembly GCA_030146875.1 of Longimicrobiaceae bacterium. GTDB lineage: Bacteria > Gemmatimonadota > Gemmatimonadetes > Longimicrobiales > Longimicrobiaceae > JASLAX01. Next base: position 11,389 of record JASLAX010000131.1, on the reverse strand, counting down.
AGGCATCGGCCTCTTCGCCACCGTATCCAACCATCCTGACACGAGACCGAACGATGAATGGAATGATCGAGCTTTCCCAGGCCGAGATGATGGAGATCGACGGCGGCGTCGGCATGTTCGTCGCCGGGCTGATCGTCGGCGGCGCCTTCGGCGCCGGCGTGGTCGTGGCCGTCGGCATCGTGTACCTGGCCTCGCAGGTCCTGTAGTACGTGCTCGCCGCGCGCGCTCCCACCGGGGGCGCGCGCGGTTCGCTTGTGGGGGGCGGACGGAGGAACGTCCGCTCCTTACGGAAGACATGCAGCGGCCGACGGGCTCCGGCGCCGCACGCGGCGGCGGACCCCGGCGGCGAAAGGACACGCGGAGGACGGAGCCACGGCTCCCCACCCACGCGTCTAGGGCGCCGGGCGTCCGCCCCGCGCCCATCGAACACATCTTCTCCAAAGAGGCACCATGAACACCATCGACATGGTCGAGCTCGGCTCCGACGACCTCCGCGCCATCGACGGCGGCGTGATCCCGCTCCTCCTGTGGGCCGGGTACGCCTTCGTCGCCGGCCTCACGGTCGGCACCGCGGCCGGCACGGCCGCCCTCGCCGCGAAGTAGTCCTTCGCAGCGGTGGAACGGGAGCGGGCTCCGGAAACGGGGCCCGCTCCCGCAGCAGTGACCCAGAAGACTCCACGAGACGACCGCGGCCGGCACGGCGCGGCCCCTCGCCAACGAAACGGACCTTTCCCACACGGAGCACGACGATGAACGGAACGATCGAGCTGTCGCAGGTCGAGATGCAGCAGGTGGACGGCGGGATCGCCGTGGGCGCGGCGCTCCTCTTCATGGGTGGCGCGGCGCTGGGCGCCGCCGTCGTGATCGGCGGGGCCTACCTGATCTACCAGTGGGCCACCTGATCCACCCGCGGATGCCCCGCGTGCGCGGCGGCCGTACGTAGCAAGGCGGGCCTCGCGCCGCCGGCGGCCGCCGGCGCGCACGATGCTCCCCGAACGAAGGAGCACCATGTTCGTCCAGAAGCGAAGCGCCGGGAAGAGCGGCCAGGTCGACGGCAGCACGCTGGTCCGCCTGTCCGCCAAGGCGGCCGCGGCCGGCCTGCTGAGCGGCACCCTGGCCGCGTGCCTGGCGCTCTTCACGTAGCGCCACCGGGCCGGTCCCTCACCGCCCCGGCGGCGGAGGGTACGGGTCCAGCAGCGGGTCCGCGGGTGCGGTGCACCCACGGACCCGCCGCTTTTCCCCCTCCCCCCTCCCCGCACCCACCGCCCGGCGGACGCTTCTCTCGCCCCGCCCCTGGCCCCTATCGTGATCGTCCGGAATGCTACAGATTCCGGGACACTTCCGTGCGCCCGCACAAACCGTTGATATCTGTCGGGTGATGATCGTACGCGAGACGGACACCCCCCGCCGGGCGGTCCCGCTGCGGACCCGTGCCGGCGGCGGGGACGAGCGCGCGCCCGCGGCCGCGCCCCCGGTCCGCCTCGGCCGCCGCGCGAAGCGGCTGGTCGCGGCGTGGGCGGCGCTGGGGTTCCTGCTGCGCTACGCCGAGGTGGACGCGCACGCCGTGGTGAAGGTGGCCGCGGCGGTCCCGTCGGCGCTCACCTCGGGGCTGTTCCTAGCATCGGCGCTGCTCCTGACCCGGCGGTGGCCGCTGGGTCTGGGGCGCCGGCTGGCCCACGCCGGCATCCACGCCGCTGCCGCCGTGGGGCTGGCGCTGCTGGGCACGGGCGTGCTGCGGGGAATGGACCGGCTGCTGGGGCTGCCCCAGGACCCCGACCCGCTGGCGCAGGTGCTCATCCGCGCGGTCGGCTACGGACTGCTCACGGGGATCGCGCAGGCGGTGGTCCTCGCGCAGCGGCAGCGGGCCCGGGAGCTGGAGGCGCTGCGGCTGCGCGCCGGGGTCTCCGAGGCCGAGCTGCAGCGCACCGAGGCGGAGCTGAAGGTGCTGAAGATGGAGCTGAACCCCGGCTTCCTCTTCGACGCGCTGGCCACCGTCTCGCGCCTTATGCACCGCGACGTGGCCCGCGCCAACGCGGTGCTGGTGCGGGTGAGCGACATGCTTCGCACCGCGCTGGACACGGCCGGCGTGCGCGTGGTCACGCTGGAGGAGGAGATCGAGCTGCTGCGGGCCTACCTGGACGTGGAGCTCGCGCGGCTCCAGGACCGCCTGCGGGTGGAGTGGGACGTGGACGAGGAGGCGCTCGACGCCCCCGTGCCCCACCTGATCCTGCAGACGCTGGTGGAGGGCGCCATCCGCCGCGGCGACCGCCTGCCGGCGGGGGACATCGCGGTGCGGATCGAGGTCCGCTGCGACGAGTCCGGGCTGCTGGTGGCGGTGGAGGACGACCGCGCCGACGCCGCCGGCCCCGCGACCCCCTCCGCCACCGCCCGCCTCGCGCAGCTCCACGGCTCCGGCGCCGCGGTCTCCTCCGGGCCGCGCGCGGGCGGCGGCACCCGCGTGGAGGCGCGCATCCCCCTGCTCCTCGGCGAGCCCGCCCCCGCGCCTCCGCCGGTGCTGCTCTCACCCGAGCCGGCGCTGGGCGCCGCGACCCTGGCCGCGCTGGCGGAGCGGGGCGCCCGCCGCCCGCGCAGCGTGCGGCGGCGGGCCCTGTCCGCCCTGCCGCTGGGGCTGTGGTTCGGCGCCTGCCTGGCGATCTTCGCCGACACCCTGCACGGCGAGGCCCGCGCCGCGGGCGGCACCGTGCCCTGGCCGGTGGCGGTGGCGGTGGGGGCTTACTCCGCGGCCATCTGGACGGCGTTCGTGTGGATCGCCTTCCGCATAACCCGGCGCGCGCCGCTCGAGCGCTCCCGCTGGGCCCGCCCCCTGGCGGTGCTCGCCGGGACCGGGCTGCTTCTGGGGATGGCCGCGTGGGTCAGCCGCCTGAGCTCGCGCGCGCTGGTGGGCCTGCCAGCCTCCCCCGCCCCCCTGCGCGAGGGCGTGCTGGTGGTGGCGGGGAACACGGTGCTTTTCCTGGCGCTGGCGGCCGCGGCGCACGCGGTGGAGTACGCCCGCCGCTCCGGCGGCCAGGAGGCCGCCGAGCTGCGCCTGCGCGCCGAGCTGTCCGAGGCCGAGCTGCAGCGCACCAGGGCCGACCTGCAGGCGCTGAAGATGGAGCTGAACCCCCACTTCCTGTTCAACGCCCTGCACACCGTCTCGTCCCTGATGTACGAGGACCCGGTGCGCGCCGACGAGGTGCTGGGCCGCCTGGGGCAGCTCCTGCGCACCGCGCTGGACGAGGTGGGGACGCAGGAGGTGGCTCTGGCCGAGGAACTGGAGTTCCTGCGCGCGTACGTGGACGTGGAGCGCAGCCGGCTGGGCGAGCGGCTGCGGGTGGAGTGGCGGGTGGACTCCGAGTTGCTGGGCGCCTGCGTGCCCCACCTGATCCTGCAGCCCATGGTGGAGAACGCCATCAAGCACGGCATCGGCGCCACTCCGCGCGGCGGCGTCCTGGTGGTGGAGGCGGGGAGGGACGGCGCCCTGCTGGTGCTGGCGGTGGAGGACGACGGGGCCGGGGTGGTGGAGGACCGCGGCCGGGGGGACGGCCGCATGGGACCGGGGGTGGGGGTGTCGAACACGCGGGCGCGGCTGGCGCGGCTCTACGGGCGCGCCGCCTCGTTCACGCTGCGGCCTCGCCCGGGGGGCGGCACCCGCGCGGAGGCGCGGCTCCCGCTGCGGGAGCACCCCGGCGCGGCACGCGGATCACGGAGACCGAACGCAGAGGCTGAGCATGGCTGATCCAATCCGGGCGCTGGTGGTGGACGACGACGTGCTGGCGCGCAAGCGCGTGCGCACCCTGCTGGAGGGCGACCCCGAGATCCGCCTGGCCGGAGAGTGCGCCTCGGGCACCGAGGCGGTGGTGTGCATCCGCGAGGACCGGCCCGACCTGGTGTTCCTGGACGTGCAGATGCCCGAGTTGGACGGCTTCGGCGTGGTGGAGCAGATCGGCGCCGACGACATGCCCGCCGTGGTGTTCGTATCGGCGCACGTCGACTTCGCGCTGCGCGCCTTCGAGGCGTACGCCCTGGACTACATCCTGAAGCCTTTCGACGACGAGCGCTTCCGCAAGGCGGTGGCGCGCGCCAAGCGGCAGCTCGCCGTGCGCACCCCCGAGCCCGACGTGCGGATGGAGGCGCTGGTGGAGTTCCTGCAGGCGCCGCGCAAGCCGGTGTACCCGGCCGTGCTGGCGGTGAAGAGCGGCGGCCAGTTCCACCTGGTGAAGGTGGAGGACATCGACCGCTTCGAGGCCGAGGGCGACTACGTGGCCCTGCACGCGCAGAAGACCACCCGCCTGCTGAACCGCACGCTGACCGAGCTGGAGAAGAAGGTGCTCGACCCGGCCCTGTTCGTGCGCATCCACCGCTCCACCATCGTGAACCTGTCGCGCATCGTGGCGGTGGAGCCCCTGTTCCACGGCGAGTACTCCATCGTCCTGGCCGACGGCAGCCGCCTCACCTGCAGCCGGCGCTACCGGCACAACCTGCAGGAGCGCGTCTTCTTCACGAGCTGACCGGTCCGCCGCCCCCCACGCAGCGAGGCCCCGTCCACCTGTGGAGTGGACGGGGCCTCGCCGCGTTCCGGACGGTGAGCCTACTCGGGCAGGATCGGCTCCATCGGCTCCGTGACCCCGGGCCGCAGCAGCCGGATCAGGGCGGTGAGGGGATCCGTCCCGCCGCGGTGGCTCTTCATCTCGTCGAGCGCGAGCTCGGCCAGCGCGGCGGAGGTCAGGGTCTGGTCCATCGGTTCTCCCGAGGCGTGGAGCGGGTTCCGGGTCCGGCCCGGCTCGGCCGCGCCAATGGTGGCGCGGCCAAGAGGCGACCGGGCGGGAAGCGGGACGTCCGCCTCCGCGCGCGGGTCCAGACGGCGGCGTAGGTACGGCGCTTCCCGAAGGAAGCAGGCACGGGGGTCGAGCCGCCGGGGAAGGGAAGAGACTGGAGGGGGGGCACCGCGCCGACGAAGCGGGATGGCGTGGGGCGCCCCGAAGGCGCCTGCCGGCCATCGGATTCATCGGCTAACCTCCGCCGGTGCCGCCACCCAGCCCTTGCGGGCGACACCGCCGTTCCTTGGATGAAGGATAGCGGTCCGTCCACCCCGGGAGGAGGGCTGGGACGGTGCGGGATTGCCGCCCCCGTCACGGATGCGTAGAGCCATGTGCAGCAACATGATCCACCACCACTTGGCGTCCGAAAAGGTGCGATAGTTGGGGCGTCGGGGTCACCGGGGCGGGGATCTCGCCCCCCCCACGCGAATGGGCGGCTCCGGGGCGGCCCCGCTGCCGCGCCGCGTCGCCCAGCTCCGGCCCCTGTGACGCCGTGGGGCAGGCACACGCCCACCTCCCATCATCAGGGCCACAGCGGGAGGTGCCCCCGGTCACCGCTCCACGCCGGCGGATGCATCCCACGTGGTAGCTTGCCTTCGGATCGGCCCAGCACCTCCCGCTGCCGCGCACCGGGGTACGAAGGGGCGGGCCCCCGCGTGCGGAGGCCCACCCCTTGAAGCAGCTTCTGGTCCTTCGGTCCACGGGCGGCCGGGGTGGGGACCCCGACGCACGCGGAAGCCGGCTACTCCGGCCAGATGTTGTTGCCGATGTTGTAGCCCAGGGCCACCGAGGCCACGAACAGCGCAGCGTAGGCGATCGGGAACACGCCGCCGTCGACCTGCATCATCTCGTTCTGGGTAAGCTCGGTCATTGTCGTTCTCCGTTGGGGAGTGGTTGAATGGATCGGCGGCCGATTCCCGGCCACCGTAGCGGTGGAGCCCGTCATGGACCGCAGGCCCGGGCAGAAGGCACCCCGAGGCCCGCGGCTCACCCGATCAGGTGAAGTAGGCGATCGCCAGGCCGACCACGACGCCGCCGCCGATGATGGCGGCCGCCACGCCCAGGCTGATCAGCACGCCGCCATCGATCTCGGCCATCTCGTTATGGGTAAGCTCGGTCATGGTACTCTCCGTGAGTGGAATACGTTGTGATGGGCGTACGGGCGGCGGCTCAGGCGCGGCTGCCGGTCTCCGCCCTCAGGTCCCGCAGGATCAGCAGCATGGAGACCAGAATCAGGGCCACACGGGCGGCCTCGACGACCGCTGCAGGACCTGCCCCGGCGTCCATCATCAGGGCGACGGTGAGGGGTGCCACCCACACCCCGCTCTGCCTCTGCCGCTCCACATCAGGTTGCATGCGTGCCTCCCATGGCGTCGGGGCTCCGCGCCCTCGCACGAGGCGGGGACACGTCGAGAGGTGAGCCCCCGCACTCGGGGGGGGCCCACCCCGTCAGCAGCCTTCGGACAGTCCGATCTGCGGATCGCCCGGGCGAGGACCCGGGGCCCTGCAGAAGGGGATCAGCCCGGCCAGATGTTGTTGCCGATGTTGTAGCCCAGGGCCACCGAGGCCACGAAGAGCGCGGCGTAGGCGACCGGGAACACGCCGCCGTCGACCTGCATCATCTCGTTCTGGGTAAGCTCGGTCATTGTGGTTCTCCGTTGGGGGAGTGGTTGAATGGATCGGCGGCCGATGCCCGGCCACCGTAGCGGTGGAGCCCGTCATGGTCCGCACGCCCGGGCCAGAAAGCACCCGGAGCCCGCGGCTCACCCGATCAGGTGAAGTAGGCGATCGCCAGGCCGACCACGATGCCGCCGCCGATGATCAGGGCCGCGGCCGTGAGGCTGATCGGCTCGCCGCCGTCGATCGACACCATCTCGCTGTAGGTAAGCTCGGTCATGGTACTCTCCCGGAGGGGGGTGGTTGGGTCGGGACGGCGAGCATCGTCGTCCCGGTACTGCGTTGCGAGGCATGGAACCCCGCCACGCTTGCGCCGCCGTGAAGGCAACGCCGACAGTTACCGCCGATTTTCGCTAGGCAGACCCTCGTTCGCTCGACGGGGAGAAACTTACCGTCACTGCGGGTTTGCTCCGATGTGCAAGCCGAAAAGGAATTGCCGATACGGTCACGGAATCAGTGGATCGGGCTCGAAGGGTCATAAAGTCCCAGAAGGGTGTCGTACAGCAGGCGACGAGGAGGTCAGCCCAACCGGCGTTACGGAGCGGCGTCCCGTGCGACCGTTTGCCACGGCGGCCTGGGGGTGCCGAGCCCACACCCGACTGCCGTGATCGGCCCGGGGAGGTAGCGTGCTCCGCGTCGCGTCCGTGCGGCGGCGACGCTGCGCGGGATCCAGGCTCGCCTCGTTACTGGGTCGCATCAGACTGAGTGTCGGTGGCGTCACGCCCGCAGCCGTCACCGCTCGCCGAACGGGAGGGCCCCGCGGAGCGCGGAGATCCTGGACGCCCGGGGGGACGTCGAGATCCTCTGCTTTGTGGAGGGGCACTGCCGCTTCGAGGCATCGCCCGGAGCTGGAGCTCCGCTACGCGGTGGTCGACCGGAGCGCGGAGGAGGCGGTCGCTTCAGGGGGGTGGGAGGGGAAACGAAACCGTCGCGCGGTCGTTTGCCGGCGTCACGCGTTCCGCGATCGCGGCACACGGCCCCGGCGGCATCCCCCTCGGTGAAGATGGTGCGGGGGCAGGGAATGGGTGCCGTAGACCCCCCCGTGTAACCGCCTGAATAGTATCCGTCCGGCGCAATGAGAGCGCCCGACGTGAACTTTCGAAGTCCGGCATCATCACTCAGGTGCCGGCGGTTCAACGGCTTACCCACCATCAGCCATCACGGAGATCTGCCAACGTTAAGATACATAAGGATCGTCCCTCGACCGTGACGTGACTCAACCGGCAATGAACTGCCGCTGGACACATGTTGCCTCGCGGTTCACGTCATTAGGTTCACCTCCGTCGACGGGATGACCCAGGGACGCCCGGACGGCTCAGCGAACGCTCAACGGGACGCCGTGAGTGGCTGTTACCTGATCGGACACAAGGCTCCCGACCGATTCCGGACGGAGCCACCGACGCGCCTTTAGCGCCGTCACATCCTACCCCCACGGAGCACTACGATGACCGAGCTTACCTACACCGAGATGCAGGAGATCGAGGGCGGCGTCCTGTGGTTCGTCGTCGGCTACGCCGTCGGCATGACCGTCGCCGCGCTCCTCGACTGAGCCGTTCGGGGCGGCACGCCGACGGGTCCCTGAGCGGACCCGCCTGCACCCCGCCCCACCCGCCGGACCGGGCCTCCCCCGGCCCGTCCAGGCACCGAGCAACCGAAGCACGTCCGAACCGGGATTCCCCGGCGGACTTCGGCGAGCCCCCCAGGGCACGTCCCAACCAATGCAAGGAGCACTACGATGACCGAGCTTACCTACACCGAGATGCAGGAGATCGAGGGCGGCGTCCTGTGGTTCGTCGTCGGCTACGCCGTCGGCATGACCGTCGCTGCGCTCCTGAACTAGTTCTTCGGGGCGGAGCGCCGGCGGGTCCCCCAGCGGACCCGCCCGGCACCGCCCACCGCCGGCCCCGCGGGCACTCCCCGCCGGCCGCCGGCACCCAGAGCACACCGAAAGCACGTCCGTATCCGGGATTCCCCGGCGGACTCCGGCGGCCCCCCCGGGGCACGTCCCAACCAACGCAAGGAGCACTACGATGACCGAGCTTACCTACACCGAGATGCAGGAGATCGAGGGCGGCGTCCTGTGGTTCGTCGTCGGCTACGCGGTCGGCATGACCGTCGCCGCGCTGCTCAACTAAGCAGCTCCCGATGCAAGGGGCCGGGAGACCCCGCGAGGGGCTCCCGGCTTTCGTCTTCTCACCGTCGTCGTTTCGTCGAGTGGCGGCGGCCGGATGGCCGGAACGCGACGAGGCCCCCGGGACCGAGCTGGTCCGGGGGCCTCGCGAGGAGAGAAGGGACGGCGCGTCAGGCGGTGGCGGCCACCTCGGTGCGTTCGGAGGCGAGCCAGCGGTCGAGCAGCCACTCCCAGCCCAGCGTGTTCCTCAGCTTGTTGGGCCGCAGCCCGAAGGTGCGCACCATCGCCTGGCTGAGCGCCGAGTGGTCCGAGTACCCCAGCGCGAACGCGATCTCGAGCAGCGAGGTCTTGGGCTCCGCCTGGATGCGCATGGCGATCTGCATGGCCCGTGCGGCCTGGAGCCAGCGCCGCGGAGAGGGCAGGCTCTTCTTGCGGAAGCGGAAGCGCACGCTGGTCTCGGGCTCGCCGATCGCGCGCAGCAGGTCCGTGACCTCTCCGTACTGCGGAGCGTGCGTGAAGATCTGGCGCACCAGGTGGCTCACCACCGGGCTCATGCGAATGCGGCGGAGCGTGAGCCACTCCACCACGTCGCTCGCCAGGTCCTCGGGCTGCGTCATGGCGCGGCGGAGCGTCTCGTGGATGGGCTCCCCCTCCATCAGCACGGCCCGGGCGCGCAGGGTGCCGGCGCGGCGGGCCAGGTGGATCATCTCCAGCACGGAGCTCTGCGGAACGCACAGCACCAGCGGCGCCGCCGGGTACGCGGCGCGCACCGCGGGGATCCACTCGGGGAGCAGCGTCCAGTCGGCCGAGGGGCAGCGGACGTGCATCGCGATCACCGCGCCCGCGGCCAGCTGCACGGGGTGGGCGCGCGCCATGGGCACCGCTCCCAGATCCTCGTACGGCGGATGAAGGACGGACAGCCTGAAGGGCAGCTCTGCGAGGTTCCCGGTCATGCAACTCCTGCAGCCTGAGGGTGGGCTACTTGGACTGCGACTTCGCACCTGATGAGGACTGCGACTGCCCGCGGACGATGGGGCGAAAGACGCCGGGCCCAGGCGGCGTGAACGCTCACGATCCGCGGCAGGTCCGGCTCTCCAGAGGCTCCGCATCTCCTTGGCCCCGAACGAGATCCGTCGGGGCGCAGAGAGTCGCGCGGCTAGTTTTGGTCCGGAAATGTAACCGTGCCGGGAGGGGCGTTCAAGGGGGCGGACGCCCCCCGCTTGCATTGCGCCGTAGAGCGGCGGCGTGATCCCACCGGCAATTCGGGGTCATCCGGGACGTAGCACGCGTATCACGGGAAGATCACGGCACGGATCCGGCGCCCGGCGGGGTCGGTAAACGTACCGCGGACCGGCATCTGGGCGGCCGCTGGAGACCCGGGGAAACTCACCATTCCCGCCGCACGGGAGCGCTGAGCCGGCCATCCCGCCCTGCATCTGTCTGGCGCAATCGGATCGGATGCGTCAGCACGCCCGGATCGCCGGGGTGGCGAGCCGCGCGGCCGCGTGCGGAGAGGCCCCGCATCCGGCGCGGTTCCGCGCTCGCCGCCCCGCCGGTTTCGCTCACTGCAGCGCGTCGGCGGGCGCCCGTACCTCCCGCCCTCCCCTCCTGCCTCCCCCGCCCGCGATGCGCCCGCACTCGCGGACCCCTCCGACGTCACCGTTCCGATCCTCCCATTCCCTTCGACGCGGCAGACGCCTCCAGGGTTGCTCGTGTGGTCGCCTCCGCCGAGTCGACCCGCCGATCCCAACCCTTTCCGCGCCTCCATATCGGACGACGCGCGAAACGAGAACGCCTCCGGAGCCGCGCGGCTTGGAGGCGTTGTTCGATGGGGACGGGGGGACCGATCCTCCTCCCCGGCCACGCCCTCGTCTGCGGAGAGCGCGGCCGCGTCGTCCCGAGGGGGATCCCCTTCTGCGCCCTTCCAGTCCCACCCCACCCGAGCCTGACGAGCCGTCGGGGCGGGCGAGCCCGGGGGGGGACGGCGGCCAGCGAGCGCCGGCTCCACGCTCCTTTCGGGTATTGTCTAGCACAACTTTGCCGGCAGCTGCGGCGGCTACCGGACTGAAAGCGCCAGCTGGCCTGCTTCGTGCGCGCGCAACGAACAAGGAGGGGGGAGGCGCACACCAATTCGTCTCCCGACGAAAAGTTCATCTCCTCCCCACCGGCAGGGCTCGATACCTCGGTCACCCCTTCTACTTACAGCATGAAGACACGCCCGCGCAGCTGGTGGCTCGCACGCATGGGGGTGCTCGCCTGGCTGGCCGTGGCATGGGTCTCCGGCATCGACGACCTGTCCGGGGCGGTCCACCGGTCCGGCGCACCACTCCGGTTCGGCGGCGCGGCCGCCCTGGCGGTGATCCCGGCGCTGGTGTCCACGTGCGCCGCCGTCGCCGCGGTGCTCCTCGCCCGCCGTCTGCCGATCGGCCAGACGCGCACCCTTCGCCCCGTCGCCATCCACCTGTCGGTCGCGCTCGCGTTCGCGCTGCTGGCGGTGCTCGCCCGCGTCGTCGAGCGGATTCCGCTCTCGCGCACCGGGCTGGAGCTGTCGCCGGGGATGGACGCGCACCGGATCGTGACGGCGATGCTCACGTTCCTGCTGGTCTCCGCGGCGGCGCACGCCGTGGAGTACGCGCGGCGGTACCGAGGCAAGGAGGCGGCGGAGCTGGCGCTGCAGGCCTCCCTGGCGCGCGCGGAGCTGGAGCGCACCTCCAGCGAGCTGCGGATGCTGAAGATGCAGATGAACCCCCACTTCCTCTTCAAC
>JASLAX010000103.1 GCA_030146875.1 Longimicrobiaceae bacterium | reverse complement strand
CTACTCCACCGCGGACGGGCAGCGGGAGGGGCTGATGCGCGTGCGGGCCGGCGAGCAGCTATACGCGCGGCGGAGCGGCATCCCCGGCGGGCCGAGCTGCCTGCACTGCGACCCGGTGCAGCCGTACGTGCCCTGGTACGTCGTCTCCGGCGGCACCACCCTCACCGCCACGAAGGCGAACCCGCTGCAGGTGCGGGCGAGCGCCACTGCGGGAACGCCGGAGAGCCCGATCGGGTTCACCGCGGTGGCGCTGGACGGCGTGAGCGGCCTCAGTTGGACGTACATCACGAACGCCGGGGAGCACCAGCAGGTGCCGGCGGAGTGCCGCGGCCGGCCGACGTGCAACTACGGGCCGGCGGCGCCGGGGCGCATGCGGGTGACCGGCCGGTGGCGCGACATGCCAGTGGACCTGTCGGCGTTCAGCGACAGCATCAACATGCAGGAGCCGGAGCTGGTGCTCACTTGCAACGGCATACGGGCTCCGGGTTCGCTGTCCGTTGCTCGGGGAAATAGCGTCTCCTGTCGGGCTCGCGCTACCGGCGGAGCTACGCTCGAGAAGCTCGAATGGTCATTCATAGCTACCAGTGCTCCCGGCGGTGTCGGCATCACTGGCCCGACCGATCAGCTCGAATGGGGCGGACTGCTCGTGATTCAGGGCAGTGTCACGGTGCGAGCGATCATCGGTACGACAAATCACGTCCAGAGCATGGTCGTTCACGTGCTACCACGAACCTGGCCCAAAATCAGAGTAGAACCCGACCATTTTGGGCAGGGGAACCTACCGTTGCGCCCCAAGCGCTACTCCGACCTGGCAATGATCGGTGTCGCAGCCCTGAGGCACCCACCCGACGTGGTAAAGGTGACAGAAGGCCCCAATCAAGGATGGTGGTTTATTCGCGCTCCAGTTACACGCTTTGTCGTTCCGGTGTACATCAACGCAGCGCTGAATCCGGGAAGTGCCTTCGAGCGGCTTCAGCATCCGGGGCTGATCAGCGGTGTGGAAGCTTGCACCGGGGAAGATCTTCCCGCCATTCGTGTGCTTGCGCTGGAGCACGAGGGACTTCTGACTGGGCCGCTCCGTTCTCACGTGCTAGCTTACCAGGAATGGTTCCGACAACGCGCCCCGGAATCAGAAATCGAAGGTCTTGTGACGCACGAGTCTCAGCTCGATCCTACATACCCGTTCATCTCCAAAGTTGGGGATTTCCTAAACTTGGATCTCGCTAATGCGGGTTACTTCGATCCGAGTTTGAAGCATTTGGTCGGACAACCTGGGGGGCATCCACACGGCACGGTTCCGCTGCCGACCTACCACTGCGCACTTCGCTTCTTCTGAGGGCAAAACCATGCAGCGACTCGTTATCATCGCGGCTCTGGCTCTGCTATCGCCCGCCTGCGCGTCAGCGCAGCGGCGTGACGAGGCGCAGATCCGGAACTCCTGCCGACTTGCCGTCCAAGTGGTGCGCAGCGGGCGACCAGCCCCTCACACCGCATGGGCATACGAGCAGATCCCGGAGTGCGGCGCCGAGGGAGGCGCGGCTCTGTCCATGGCCCTGAAGGCGAACCGCGGCACGACCGACATCGGGGTCCTGCACCTCGTCACGCAACCTTCCTCCCGGCTCGTTGACGGCCAGATCTTCGAGGCGGCGCTTGCGGTGGCCGGCGACGAAGGGGCCAGCGTGCAAGCCAGGGTGTTCGCGCTCCGCACCCTCGTCTACGCGGGGTATCCCGGCGCCGTCAGCGGCTACGCCGACATGGTGCGGACGGTCGCGTGGAGCTCGTGCATTGGGGAGATGTCGGGGATCGACTTCGAACCCGAGCATGGCACTCCGCTCGCCTCTGACGCGTTCACCCGCGCAGTCGCGCTCGCGGAGGGCATTGCGTCCGATGTTCTCGCACCTCCGGATCTTCGCCGTGCGGGTGTGTGCGCGCGGGAGACCCTGCGCCGCCGGATCCAGCGAGACCAGGGGACGTGAGATCTCTCCTTCGTCGGGCGGATGCCGCGTGCAAGGGCACGCGACGGTTGCTCGTACTGATCACGGGCGTCGAACTGGGAATCGTGGGTTTGCGCTGCCCGATGCCAGTCCAGGGTTCCGTGGCGGCGTCTCCCCTTTCGGTTCGTGACCGCGACGAGTCTCGACTCGTGGAGCAGGTCCTGGTGCATGGGGAGCCGGCGGAGAAGCGGTCCTGGGCCCTCCGGCGAATCGCCGGATGTGGTGCGACGGGAGGTCGCGTCGTTGCCTCGATTCTCCGCGATCATCGCGCGGATACCCGATGCGAGCCGACGCTGGATATCTTAGTGGAGGCGTCGAGCGGCCTTGTCGATCGGACCATCTTTACCACTGCACTGGAGCTGGCTACGGACCGAGCGGCCGGCGCCGGTGCCCGGGTACAAGCGATCCGGCTCCTCTTCCTCCAGCTGCACCCCGGCAGCCATCAGCCGTTCGCCGCGTTCGCAAACGCCGAGCAGCCGCTGGATCCAGAGGGAGCCCACTACCCGGTGGTGGGCGAGCCTCTCCCTCACGATTTCGAGAGCACGATCGAGGCGCAACTCCGACTGGTGGAGAGCGACGCCCACGCACCGGGATCCGTGCGTAACGCGGCTCGTCTCGTCAGCGCCGCTGCCGCCGCACACTCGCGGCTGCGACGTCTCTGCCCTCCTGCCACGTCATCGGCCACGTACAGGGCACGGCTAGATGCAGAGGATGTCGCCCGCGTTCCGTAGGGAGGGCGCAGCCACTCATGGGTATGCCCGGGGCTCGGTGGAGCGCCAGCGTTCGGTTCCGCCCTCTTCCGGAATCGCGGTCGATCCGCAGGCCTGCGGCCCGGCACGCGTCTTCGCTTTCCGGACGCTCGTCTACCAGGGATACCCCGGTGCCGTGAGCACGTACGCGCAGATCACGCTGCAAACCCCCAACGTCGAGTGCATCGGAGGCGGGTCTGGGTTCGACTTCGAGGCGCGGGAGGGCTCACCGCTTCCGGCAGACGCGTTCCAGCAGGTCGTCGCCCTTACGGATCGAGTCCGGAGTGAGAAAGGCTTACCCCCGCGTGTCGCGCGGGCGGCCGTGTGCGCGTGGCAGGCCAGCTTGCGGAAGCTTCCCCGATGAGCGCCTGAAGATGATGTGTTCATAGCTCCGGAGTGCTAGCGGAGCTGGAACGTGACGGAGGCCGGCGGGAGCACTCCGCCGGCCTCTTCGCGTGCCCACGACCGCACGCAATCCGACACACCGTGCGATGCGTTGGCGGCGGGCGCACGGAGATGGCGCCGTTGCTTGATTTTTCCGTTCTGGACGCCGCGACGGCATGGTGGCCCCGGCGTCCACCGATGTGTACTGTACATCCGTCCGTTAGCGGCCCCAACGCCACGCCTTCCCCGCGCCATGTCCCGCTCGCCCGCCCGCAGACGCACCAAGCCCGAGCCCCGCTGGCGCGCCCCGGTCCTGACCCGGAGCGCCTGGCGCGGTCCCGAGGCGCTGGAGATCGTGGCGGAGGTGGAGGGCGACGCCGGGGTGCTGCTGTGGCGCTCCGCCATCAACGTGATCCGCTGGTGCGAGGCGGAGCGGGGCGCGCGCTCCACCGCGTTCGGGTGGGGAGCCGCGGGGTCCAGGCGGGAGATGATCGCGGGCGCAGCGCTCGATCCCGCCTTGCGGCCGCCGCTGCTCGCGCTGAGTGGCCTGCTGGAGCGCCCCGCGTCTCCCGACGTGCCGTCGCTGGTGGACGCGTGCCGGCGCATCGCCGCGTGGGCGGAGCCGCGTGGCTTCCTGGCCACCGCCCTCGCGTTCGCGCAGTGCGCCGCCCTCCTCGCTCCCGACGAGGCGCGGCTGGCGTATGAGGTCGGCCGGCTGGCGAGGCGTCGCGCGGAGTACGACCGCGCAGAGGGATGGTACGAGCGTGCCATCCTGCTGGCCCGCACGAGCAAGGATTGGCGAACCTATGCGAGGTCGTTTTCAGGGATCGGCAACATCCGCCACGAGACCGGCAACCTTAAGGCAGCACGCCGCGCGCAGTTACGCTCATATCGCGCGGCGCGGCGTCACTCCCTGCGCGAACTGCAGGGTGATGCGCTCCACGGCCTGTTCTCGGTCGCGGTGGACATGAGAAACGGCACCGAAGCCGAGTGGTGCGCGGCACGGGCATTCGAGTGCTACGGCCGGAAGCACCACAAGCTCCCCCGTTTGGCCTTCGACGTAGCCGTGCATTGGACGTACTGCGGACACTACCGGCTCGCCCGCTCTGTCTTCTCCGTCCTGCTGCACCACTTCGGCAGCGCCTCCCAACGATGTCTTACGCTGGGGTACCTCTCGCGCGTCGCCGGCGAACTCGGTGACCGCGCGGGGTTCCTCTCGACCAGCAGGGAGCTACGGGACGTTCTGAGGGCGACCGAAAGCGTCGAGACCGCGGACGCGTCCCTGATGTGCCTCGCGTACGGCGCTGCGCAACTGGGCGAGAGGCATGAAGCAGTGGAGGCTGCCACGCGGGCACTCGCGATCGCTACCGATCGGGGGCATGGGCAGATCGCTGTCGTCGCCGAGGCTTTCCTCGAAGAACAGCAGTCGAGCGGAGCCAAGCCAAACTGGATCCCTTGCGCGGACCAGCCTCCTGCGCGGTTCGCGTCCGTGCTCATCCAGGCCTTGAGCACTTCCACTCCGGCAGGAGGAACAGGTCCTTCGGGAACTCAGTAGCGTCAGTTCCCGTTTCCCATTGTAAAGCCGCCGCGGTTGCCACTCCCCATCGTGTGAGTCCCGTCAGTACCCGCGGTGTCCGGTGGAGGAGCTTCGTCAGCGACAGCGGTAGCGGTAGCGGTTCTCGACGGCTCGACCGGAGAGGAGCACGCGGAGACGCCCGCCGCGAGGAGCGCGGCGAGAAGGAGGATTCGGGTCTTCATGAAGTGCCTCGGAGGTGAGGGAAGCGCGCGGGGAAGTCCCGCGTCGTCCGGAACGTTATCGGCGCCTTCCGCCTCCCGACTTTCACCACCGGCAGGAAATCGCGTGATTCCCGCCACCACCTTTGAACTCAGGAGCACCGCATGAGCATCCACCACCCGCTGCGCGTGGGGAGCGACCCCGACCGCGACCCGCCGGAAACCTTGATCGAGCTGACCGTGGAGGTCATCTACCCCCGCGGAACGCCGGGAAGGCAGATGCGGTCGCTGGCGCGGACGGTGGCAGACCGCGTGGAGAAGGCGGTCCGGCCGGACCTGTTCGGCGATCTGCCGGTGCAGGTGCGCTCGGACGCCTCGATCGTGGCGCGTGCCGAGCCCACGCTGTACCCGGTCCGCTTCGGAGACCGCGTCTACACCTGCCGCATGGACATCGAAGAAGAGGTGGAGCTGCGCTGCGCCGAATCGCCGCTGCGGGCGCGCGGCGTGGACCCTGCCGGCGGCGAGTACGACGTGCACGTGGACGTGACCCTGAGACCGGCGCCTGGCTCGGCCACGTCCACCGGCCGCCGGAGTTGTTGAGCGACGCTATCGCAGCGTGGCGCTGTGGCAGAACGAGCGATGTCATCGCGGCGCCTGCGGGGCTGGCGATCGGACGCCGGTGAGATCTCGCCGGAGACCGCCGGAAATAATTCAGCGGGGCTTGCCTCCCGAGGCACCGTTGACACCGGCTGCGCTGCCAATGCGAACCCCTCCCGGCGTGCAGCCCGGGAGGGGTTCTCTACTCTCCAGCGACTGTGGAGCACAACCCTCTAGACAGAGAGAGTGCGCTACCTGCCGACGAGATCCATCACCGAACCGGGAGCGGTGCCACGCAGTCTGTTGCTCATCGCGATCGCCTCTGCATCGGTGAACGAGCAGACGGCATCCGCTGCCAACCGAAGACGCGCGAGCTCTTGCTCCTCCCCCTCCAGCCGCAGCACGACATCCAGGTCTCGCTCGACTGCCGGCGGAAGCACATACCGATTCCGGGGTCGGCCGTGCTTGTCCGGTTCGGAAGCCCTCATGAACTCCTTAAACAGCTCCTCGACGATCCGACGCTCACCCGCTTGCTGTGTGGCCAGTCGCGGGTTCTGAATGACGTAGTGCCAGACGAGGCGCTGGAGGAAATCCATCTGGACCTGGTGGAACTCATCGACCACCAAAGCCTTCTCGGATCCCGCTGCGGCGATCTTCACCTCCGGCAGGAATCGGCGGATGAGTGCCGACGTTCGGCTGCGCAAGCGAGCGCGCTGGCTGAGGGTTCCGGAGTATTCGTCCCCCAAGTCCAGACTGCGCACCAGATCCCAGAGTGTGTCGAGGACGGACTGGTCCGCGAGATCCGCACGCAGCTCGGCTCTCGCCTCGGACTTCCACTCGTCGAGGAACCGCTCCCACTCGCGACCGGTAAGCAGCCGCGACAGGGGAACGAGACCAGCCCTGATGAAGTCCTCCAGATCGTGAACGCTGTAGGCAAGTCCATCGGCGAAGTCCATGATCGCGGCCTCTAGCGACTGCCCGGCACCGGCCTGGAGTTCTCTCGCAAATTCGAACTCCTGCTGCTCGGAGCGATAGTACCCATACTTCTTGTATCGCTTCGAATCCGGAGCACCGGCCAAGTCGCGGGGCCAAGGATACTTCAGCACCGCGTTCAACGTGCCCCTGCTGAGGTTCAGGCCCGCGTACTTTTTCTCGTGGTGTGCGGAGAGCCAGGTGACAATGCGGAACGTCTGCGCATTCCCCTCGAACCCGTCTGCCTCGCCTCGGGGCCTGTCAGCCGGAGGCTGTAAGCCCGCGCCGGAGGTGACGAGGTCGTCGAGCGCCTTCTCCGCGATGTGTCCAAAAGGAGGATGCCCGAGGTCGTGCGCGAGCCCAACGGCATCGACCACCTCGGGATCAAGCCCACCCCATGCGAGCGCGCGCTCGTACTGATCTGGTTGTGTGAGGAGGTGTTCCGCGATCCGGCGACCGAGCTGAGCGACCTTGAGGGAATGCGTCAGCCGGTTGTGGAAGATGATCCCTTCCGCGGCGGAGACTACCTGCGTTACGCCGTTGAGGCGCTTGAATGCGGAACTGTAGAGGATCCGGTCCCGGTCGCGCTGACCGGCCTGCCGCTGGTCGGAAGCCCCGGTGCCGTGTCTACGCGCGTACCAAGCCGGATCGCGTTCAGCTTGCATCCCGCGGAACCAGATGCCGGTCCCGGGTCAGCTCCAACTGACCCTCATCCAGGAGGGACCACACCGCCTCGCGCATATCGGCCTCAGAGAGCCCGTACTCACCCGCCGCATCCATCAGATCGGTAGTGCGCAGGAGTTTCTCCCGTACTAGTCGCAGGACCGTATCTTCAGGCTGCGCCAGACGCTCGGTAGCAGATGTCGTTCCCATGATGGCGGCGTGGCTCCGCTGGTTGGGATGGATGGGGAACCGGATCGGTGCCTGCTCCCGTGATCATTGCCGCAATGTAACGCGTCTGCGTAGAGCATGCCACACGTGAGATGGCCGACGTTGCCGGGCAGTGTCGTGGACTCCGCGGTCCCGAGGAGGAGCGTTGGACCCTCCTCCGAGGCGGGCTTTGCCGACCCCGCTCAGTACCGGAACACCACCTTCCCGAACCGAGCGCGGTCGTTGTACGTCCTCTGCAGGAACCCCGCGCTGTCCGTGCCGCCGAACTCCGAGTCCACCACCCACTCCAGCGCGCCGCGGCCGTAGTCGTCCACCGCGTCCTGCAGGTCCTGCCGCAGGCCGATGCAGTTCCCCAGGATGGCCAGGTTCTTCGTGAGCACCTGGATCATGATGGACTCCGCGCTCATGCGCCCGATCCCGGCGGCGGCCGCCACGTGGGCGTTCTGCGCCAGCAGCCCGCAGGTGGTGTAGCGGCCGAAGGGCGCCATCACCGTGACCGCCCTCTCTAGGTGCAGGTCGAAGTACGGGTCCACCACGCAGTCGAACCCGCCGATCTCCTGCGCCAGGGCGGCGACCGTCGTGCCCTCGCGGAAGGTCTCCCCTTCCAGCCGCACCACGTGGTCCGCCCCCGCCGCCTTCAGCCGGTCGTCGAACGCCGTGGAGGTCGTCGCCGCGTACACCCGCGCGCCGCGCCCGCGCAGGACGGAGAGGGTGGAGAGCGAGGTGTTGGACGTGGCCGAGGTCACCAGCACCTTCTCGCCCGGCTTCGGCGCGATCTTGCGGACCATGCTGTAGGCCGTCTGCGCCCCGATGCTGAACCCCGCCGCCACCTCGTCCGTCATGCGGTCCGGAATGCGGATCAGCTTGTTCTCGTGGAAGACCTGGAGCTCCTTGCTCGCGGACGACGTGGCGATCCCCTCGCGCACGCCGTCGGCGTCCTGGCCGATCCCCGTGTAGTGGTTCTGGGCGATGACGCGCATCCCCGGCTCCAGGGTGCGCACCTCGGGGCCCGTCGCCAGCACCGTCCCCGCGAAGTCCGACCCGATCGCGAACACCGCGCGCGAGGGCTGCCGCTCCAGGCTCAGGATGTAGCCCTTGTCGCGGTAGTTGCAGCTGAACGCGCCCACCTGCACCAGCACCCCCCGCGCGTGCGGCGGGTGCGTGGGGTCCCATGCGGGCTCCGCCGTCTGCACGATTCCGCTGCGCGCCTGCATGCCGTCGATCGTCACCGCGGGGTAGCGCTCCGCGATCTCCTCCGTGACCTCCTGCGCCCCGAAGACGACCAGGCTCCTCACGGCACCCTCCCCTCGGGCGCGGAGGACGCGAACAGGCGGAAGGCGGCCTCGCGCTCGGGCATCACCGCGTCCAGCTCGGCCGGCGGGAACTGCTCGCGCCACAGGCGGTGGTAGGCGCCGCCGCGCTCCAGCAGCTCCGCGTGGGTGCCCTCCTCCACCACGGCCCCGGCATGCATCACGATGATCTTGTCGGCGTGCATCACCGTGCTCAGGCGGTGCGCGATCACCAGGATGGTCTTGCCGCGGTCGCGGAACTCGTCCAGCACCTGCTGGATCCGCCGCTCCGAGGCGGTGTCGAGCGACGACGTGGCCTCGTCCAGCACCAGGATCTCGGGGTCGCGGTACAGCGCGCGCGCCACGGCGATGCGCTGCCGCTGCCCGCCGGAGAGGGTGGAGCCGTTCTCGCCCACCAGGCTCTGGAAGCCGTAGGGGAGCTTCTCCACGAACTCGGTGATCCCCAGCCGCTGCGACAGCTCCATCACCTTCCACATGTCGGGCTCGAAGTCGCCCGCGGCGATGTTGCTGAGCAGCGTGCCGCTGAACAGCTCCACCTTCTGCGGCACCACCCCGATGCGCGTGCGCACCGAGTCGGTGGACACGTACGCCAGGTCCACGTCGCCGATGCGGATGCGCCCGCCGCCCAGCCCCTCCAGGCGGTGCAGCAGCGACACCAGCGTGCTCTTCCCCGATCCGCTCTCGCCCACCACCGCCGTCACCTTCCGGGCGGGGACGGTCATCGACAGGTTGCGCAGCACGGGGGCGCCCGCGCCGTAGCGGAAGGTCACGTCCTCGAACACGACGTCGCCCACCTTGTCGGCGGGCAGCTCCAGGTTCCCCTCACCCTGCTCCTCGGGGGGAAGGTCCAGGATCTCGAACAGGCGGTCGGCGGCCACCTGCGAGTCGCGCAGGTCGCGGTTCATGGCGATCAGCGACCCCACCGGCCCGGTGAGGTACGCGATCAGCGCGTACAGCGACAGCATCTCGCCCGGGGTGATCTGCTGCCGCAGCACCATGCTGCCGCCCGCCCAGAGCGTGACCACCACGGCCATGCGCGAGAGCGCCTCGGAGGCGTTGTGGGAGCCCGTGGCCACGCGGGCGGCGCGGTCCAGCGTGCGCATCAGGCGCACCAGGCGCGTCTCGGTGGCAAGGGAGGCGTACTCCTCCATCCGCAGGTGCTTCACGGTGGCGATCCCCTCCACCGACTCCACCATCCACGACTGCAGCTCGGCCGAGTTCTCCAGCATCGCCCGCTGGTTGCGCGCGTTGATGCGGTCCGAGACCAGGTAGACCAGCGCGTAGAAGGGAAGGATGCAGAGGAGGAGCAGGGCGAGCCGCCACGAGTACAGGAACATCAGCCCCACGCTGAACGCCAGGATCATGACGTTCAGCACCACCCGCATGGCCACCGTGCTCACCAGGTTGCGGATCTTGGCCGCGTCGTTCACGCGGGCGATCACGTCGCCCACCCGCCGCCCGGTGAAGAAGCGCAGCGGGAGCTTGAGCACCTTGTCGTAGTAGCCCTGGATCAGCTTGCCGTCGATGCGCCGAGCCACGCCCAGCAGCAGCAGCTCCTGGCTCACCCCCAGGAACGCCTGCAGCGCCAGCAGCACCACCATCCCCATGCTCAGCAGGTTGAGCAGGTTCTGGTTGCCGCTGGGGAACACGTTGTCCACGATCTTCTGCACGTAGATCGCGGTGGAGAGCCCCAGCACCGTGTACAGCGCCGCGCCCACGAACGCCTGGAGCAGCGCGCCGCGGTGGGGGCGCACCAGCTCCCAGAGCCGCCGCGGCAGCCCCACCTTCTCGTTCCCCGGCTGGAAGCGCTCGCCCGGCGCCAGCACCACCAGCACCCCGCCCCACATCTGCCCGAACTCGTCGTGCGTGGCCCGGCGGACCTCGCCGCCGTTGGGGTCCATGTACACGACGTGCGACTTCGTGGTCTGGTACACCACCACGTAGTGCGGGCCGGTGCTGGCCGTGACGTGGGCGATGACGGGCTTGGCCACCTCCTGCAGCGCCTGCGGGGTGGCGCGCACCCCCTTGGCCATCATCCCCAGCTTCCCGGCGGCCACGGTCAGCCCCAGGATGTTGGTGCCGGTGCGGTCGGTGGATGCCAGGTAGTGGAGCTTGGCCAGCGGCACCTTGAGCCCGTGGAACTCCGCGACCGAGGCCAGGCAGGCGACGCCGCAGTCGTTCTGCCCGTGCTGCCGCACCCGGACGATGCGCCCCCTCACGGGGCCTCCGCGGGCTCGGCGCCGGCGCGCGGGTCCAGCCAGTCGCTCACGTCGTCGCGGATCAGGTCGAACAGCGAGCGCCGCGCCACCACCATGTGGGCCTGCAGCGTCATCCCCTTCTTCAGCTCGCCCGTGGCGCCGTTGGGAAGGGTCAGGCGGCTGCGGTCCACCGTGGCGCGCACGCGGAACACGGCGGTGCGCTCCAGCATGGTGAAGTCCTCGGCGATCTCCACCACGCGCCCGGGCACGAAGCCCCAGTCGGTGTAGCGGAAGGCGCTGACGTGCAGCCGCACCGCCATCTCCCTGCGCACCAGCCCCACGTCGCGCGGGGACACCAGCAGCTCGGCCACCAGGGTGGAGTCGGGGGAGACCACGGCGATCTGGTCGCCCGCCTGCACGTACGCCCCGGGGGAGAGGGCGATCAGGTCCTCCACCGTGCCCGTCACGGGCGATGTGACCACGTGCTGGGCGCGCTGCTCGGCCAGGTCGGCGAGCTGGGCCTCCACGTTCCGCCGCTCCATCTGCATCTCCGTGAGCTCCGCCTGCCAGCGCGTGTGGTGGCGCTCCCACACCACGCGGGCCTCGGCGCGCGCCTCGGCCACGGCCTGCCGGCGCGCCTCCAGCTCGGCGGCGGAGAGGAAGGCGCGGGCGTGCAGCGCCTCTGCGCGCTCCAGCTCCAGGCGCGCGGTGCGCTCCCGCTCGCCCACCTCGCCCAGCTCTCCCTGGAGCTGTGCCAGCTCGCGCTGGTACTTGGGGGTGGAGAAGGCGCCGGCCGGCAGCGCCCCGGGGCGGGAGCCGGTCAGGCGCTCCAGGTCGCGGATGAAGGCGTTCACCTGGTCGCGGCGATAGCGCACGGTGCCGTCCTGGCCGCGAAGGACGGACGACTCCAGCTCCACCAGCGGCGCGCCGCGGCGCACGGCCTGCCGCTCGCGCACCAGCACCGAGGCCACGCGCCCGCTCACCGGCACGCGCACCATGTTCTTCTCCAGGATGGGGCGGATCACCCCGGGCGCCTGGATGGTCACGGGCACGCGGATCACCGGCAGCGAGAGCAGCGCGGCCGCCAGCGCGACCAGCGCGCCCACGTACACGGGCCGCCGCCCCACGGGCGTCTTGGTGAGGTACGTCTCGAGGGTGTCGTCGAGGAGCTCGACGGGATAGACCTTGGACTGCATGGTCGGGGTCCCGGGGGTCAGCGGACTTCCAGGGCCGGCTCCGCGAGCGCGGCCGCGCCCGTGCCCCGCGCGGCGGACGCCGCGTGCAGGCCCAGGTCCAGCAGGGAGGGGACGCGCTCCGGGTGAGCCAGGCGCAGCAGCCCGTGGCCCATCCCCGCCAGCCCGTTCATCAGCCCGGGCGTCTCCACGCCCAGCGGCACGCCGCAGCGCCACCCGTCGCGCGCCACGGAGTCCAGCAACGCGCGCGTCTCCCCCCGCACCCGCGCCGCCACGTCGGTCGACGACACCAGGGAGGCCACCTCCAGCAGCGCGTCCAGCGCGCCCAGCGTGCCGTTGCAGGGCGCGTGGCCGGCGTGGGGGAGCCCGCGGAGCGTGGCCTCCACCGCCCGCGCCACCGCGCCGTCGCCGTCGCCCGCACCCGGCGCGGCCGCGAGCGCCAGGGCGAATCCGGGGGCGCCGTACGCCCAGGTGCCGTCGGCGGGCGAGGGCGGGGCGCCCTCCCACTCCCGCCACGCATCCTCCAGCGCCTCCCGAGCGGGCGCCCGGAAGCGCTCCTCGCCCGCGGCGTCGGCCAGGCGGAGCAGCGACCACGCGATCCCCGCCGCGCCGAAGGCGAACCCGCCGCCCTCCGCCGCCCACCCGCCGCCCTCCCCGTCGTCGCGGAGGGCGAGGAGCCGGTCGCCGCAGCGGACGGCGGCCTGCAGCGCCGCCTCGCACCCCGTGGCGGCGTGGTACGCCACCAGCCCCGCCGCCGCGCCCGCCAGCCCGCCGAACACGTCGCAGCGCCGCCGCTCGTCGCAGAGCGCGGCGATGCGGGCCACCGCGCGCTCCGCCAGGGCGCGCGCCGGCAGCTCCGGCCAGCGCGCCTCCACCACGGCCAGGGCGGGGAGGATGCCGCCCAGCCCGGAGAAGCCGCCCACGTCCGCGACGCGCGCCTCCAGGTCGTGCAGCAGGTCGCCGAGCATGGCGAACGCCTGCCGGGCGAGCGCGTCGTGGCGGTCCGACCCCGTGACCTCGCCCAGGCGGGCCAGGAAGACCAGGATGCCGGGGAGGCCGCCGTGCAGGTCGTAGCGCGTGGTGCCGGAGACGGAGAAGGCGCCGTCCTGCGTGGTCAGCCCGATCCACGCCGCCGTGCGGGTGCCGCGGATGGCGGTCGCCTCCAGCCGCTCCCCGATCCCCTCCGCCAGCCGCACCAGCTCCGCCGCGTCCGGCCCTCCGTCCGCGTCGTCGGACGGCGATGCGGGGGCGTCGCCTTCGGCCACGCCCGCCGGGGGGACCAGGGGGTTCTCCACCAGCGTGGCCATGGCGCCGCGGATCAGCAGCCGCTGGCGCTCCAGGTCGGCGGGCGAGAGCGCGGCGATGCGCTCGCGGACGCGCTCCAGCCCGCCGCGGGCGAACTGGCCGGGGATCACGGCCCCCGCGTCGGAGATCAGGTCGCGCGAGTCCGGCGCCGCGAAGAAGGCGGGGATGTCGCCGGCGTGCAGGGCGCGGGTCTCGTGGGGGATCAGCGGCGCCAGGGCGGGGCGCGCCTCGGCGCCCAGCCAGAGCTTGTCCAGGAAGCGGTCCAGCTCCACCGCGTCGCGCAGGAAGTCGGGGTGCGACCCCTCCGTCTGCAGCGCGCCGTAGACCCGCGTGGGGCGCATGATGACGCGCAGCGGGAGCGGGCCGAACGCCGCGAGCAGCCCCTCCGTCTCCAGCTCCCCGCGCCCCTCTGCCAGGGTGCGGTAGACGCCCGCGAACCCGCGCTCCATGGCCTCGGCGTGGTCCGCGGGGGTGAAGCCGCTCTCCGCCGTGGCGGGGCGGTTCTGGGACGCCTCCACCATCACCTGGCCGCGGGTGAAGCGCATGTCGTCGCTTCCCGCGTTCTCCAGGCGCAACGCGCGGGTGGGCGCGGCCTGGTTCCCCGCGCCGCCCACCGCGCTCAGGTCCACGCCCGCGCCCTCGCCCTCGCCCCACACGCGCTGCGGGAGCAGGCCCATCTTCAGCACCGACGCCGCCAGGAGCTCCGCCGGCTCAGGGCGGCGGGGGTCGGGCTCGCCCTGGGCCGGCAACCCCAGGAGGAGCGCGTCCTCCGGGAGGGGGTGGAAGAGCGTCTCCAGGTCCACCAGCACCGGGTGCTCGCCGGCGGCGACCACGTTCTCCATGTGCATGTCCTGCCCGTCCACGGCGTACAGCACCGCGAGAAGGCCGCCCAGCCGCTCGTAGTACCGCTCCACCTGCTCGGGCGTGGCGCAGGCCTCCGCCCGGGCGAACTCCACCCACCCGTGCGTCCCGCGGTCGATCGTGCGGAGGATGCGCAGCTCGGGGCAGCCCCCGGCGCGGTTCACCCGGGCCAGCAGGGCGTGGAAGGCGTCGTCCACGGCCAGCGAGCGCGGCTTGTAGACGACACGGAGACCGGAGGAGAAGTCGACGATGGCCACCGCCCGCCCGCCGCAGTGCACGTCCCCCGCCCCGGAGGCCACCCGCACCGCCTGGCCCAGCGGCGCGCCGCCGTTCAGTTCGGCGGCGATCCGCTCCCGGTCGTCGTGCAGGCGCCGCAGCAGCTCCGCGCCGGTCTCCACCCACTGGTCCGCCTGCCGCACCAGCGTGCGCGCCAGCACCGGGTAGTCGCGCAGCAGCGCCTCCAGGTGCTCCGGCTGTCGGAGGCGCGCCACGAAGGCGCGGAAGCGCTCCTCCGCCGTCTCGCCCTGCAGCAGCCCCTGCATCCGCGCCACGTGCAGCTCCAGCGTGAGCACCCGGCTCACGGTGGTCAGCACGCGCGACAGCAGGCTTCCCAGCAGCAGGAGCGGCGCCGTCTCGCGCGCGAACGGCGTCTCGTCGGGAGCGCCGACCATCTGCGCCACCGCGGCGGCCAGGCGCGCCTGCGCGTCGGTGACGAAGGGAGCGAAGACCTCCAGCATCCCCATGTGCCCGGGGGAGATGGGGAGGGCGGGGAGGGGCGCGAGATCGGCCGCGAGGATGCGGCGCAGCGACGTCATCCACTCCTGCTCCTCCCCGGCGCACCAGTCGCGCAGCGTGGAGGGGGGCGTGCCGAGCAGCGTGCGGAAGCCGCCCTCGTCGACGCCGATGGAGGCGAGCCGCGCCGTGAAGGCCGCGTCGGCGCCGAAGGGCCGCTGCGCGCGCCACTCGCCCATGCGCCAGTCGGCCAGCTCCGCGTTGAACCCCTCGCCGGCGGCCGGAAAGCCAAGCCGCGCCCACGCATCGGCCCGCTCGCGCAGGGTGAGCGCGGCGTACCACTCGGCGTCCGGGAGCTGGGTCTGGCGAGGCATGCTCGTGCGGTGGAGGGTCGGGCGGACGACGGGAGCGCGGCGCTGGTGCGGACCGGCGGATGGACCGGCTGCGGAGGGGTGGCGCCGCGAGGGGCGCGGGGGGGAACATCCGGCGGGCGTGGCAACGGCGGGAACCCGGGAAAGGAGGGATCCCCGGACCGCGATTCCACCGGTTTGCGACGGTGCCGGAAACTAAGCACAGTCGCCGCCGCTGACAACCCCGCCGTTACAATATGGCCTTACGATAACGGTCGGGAACTGTGAGAGCGTTATCCGCCACGAAACTGTTGACACGGGGCGCGGGCCGCTTATCTTGGCCGGCATCCCACCGCCGTCGGCTCTTCCCGCCCCACGCCGCCACCGCGGCGCGGGAGGACCGTCCGCGCCGCTCTATCCGAAGCATCACGCGCTTTCCCAACGGACGGGACGGCGCTGGCCGAACGTCGTGCGCTGCCCCCAGCCACGATCCGTGCGCCTTCGCCGGCGCAGCCATCCACCCCCCCCCTCTGGAGACCGTCATGACCCAGGAGACCGTGATCCGCGCCTGGAAGGACCCGATGTTCCGCTCCACCCTCACCGAGGTTCCCGCCTCCCCCGCCGGCATGGTGGAGCTGGGCGAGGACGAGGTGACCGGCCTGACCGGCGGCACCTCCATCCCGTGCTCGATCATGTTCGCGACGATCCTCGTCCTGAACAAGTGCTCGGAGTAGTCCCCGCGGGACGGTAGCACGTGCGGAGGCCCGGCGCTCCCGGGCCTCCGCACGCTCTCCCTCCCGTCCGGCCGCGGCTCGCGGCCCGCCCGTCTCCAACCCTGGACATGTGCGCCTCGACCCGGATCCCGGGCGCGGCGCCCGACCCTCGTGCGCTTCGACCGGGGCCACGACTCCGCGCCGCACGCCGGCGCACCCACTCTCCCCACCTGGAGGTACGTCATGACTCAGGATCAGGTCGTCCGCGCCTGGAAGGACCCCGTCTTCCGCGCCGGTCTGAGCAACACCGAGCTGCAGGCCGTCCCGGCGAACCCGGCCGGCATGGTCGAGCTGGCCGAGACCGAGGTCACGGGCCTGACGGGCGGCACGGGCATCCCGTGCTCCATCATGTTCGCGATCATCGCGCTCACCACCTGAGCGGCTCCGGGCACCGGCGCTCGCCCCCCGCGGGTGCCGATGCGTCGCCGCTGCCGAGCGCGCTTCCGCACGGGCTCGGCTCGGCGCTCCCGATCCCGCGCCGCTCGCGGCGCACCCTCCCACCCCCGACAGGAGAACACGTCATGACTCAGGACACCGTCGTCCGCGCCTGGAAGGATCCCGTCTTCCGCTCCACCCTGAACGAGTCCCAGCTCCAGGCCGTTCCGGCGAACCCGGCCGGCATGGTCGAGCTGGGTGAGGACGAGGTCACGGGCCTGACCGGCGGCACGTCGATCCCGTGCTCGCTGTGGCTGATGGCGCTGGTGCTGGCGAGCTGAGCGGGCCGGCCGTCCGATGCAGGAACACCGGGCCGCCCGATGCAGGGCGGCCCGGTCGTGTTTTCGTCGCGCCCGCGGGACGATCCTGGAATGCGGAGAACGCGAAGGCGGGAACGGCCATCGGCTCGTCCCCGCCCCCTCCCGCCGTGGGCTCAGCGCCCCAGCTTCCGCAGCGGCTTCAGCCACGGCGGCGGCGGCTCCCGGGACTCCTTGCTCGCCACCTTAAGCGCGTTCAGGATGGCGCGCGTCGCGGCCTCCCGTTCCTTCCCGCGCAGGTGTCCCGTCAGGATGTCGAGCGCCCTCTGCGCCCGCTCCAGCGTGACGCCGTCCTGGCGCGCGTGCCAGGCGCGGAGCCTGGTGAGCGTGGCGCTGTACGGCGCCGTGCCCCCGATGAAGGTGCGCAGGCCGCTGTGGCTCATGCCGATCTCCGCCGCCACCCGCCGCAGGGTGGACCGCTGGACCGCCGCCTGCGCCGCGTACCGCAGCACGTCCACGGCCGCGAGCGGGTGCACGGCAGGAGCCGGCGCGCCGTCCGACGCCCCGGTGCCGAGCTCCGGGGGATTTCGTGCGATTCGCACAGACGCGTCCATCTTCGCGAGGAAACGCCGCCTCACCTCTCCCCACGATCTCTCCCGCGGCGTCCCGGCGCAAGGGGAGGGGCGCGGAAAAGGTGATCTGCGGCGGTTCGCGCGTGATGCCGATCCTTCGATCCACTCTGGACGATGATGGACGAATGTTGCCGGTGGGCCTCTCTCCCCCGGCGTGGCGGAGGCTTCCGTCACGCGCCGAAAGGACGAGAGAAGCACGCGGAGACGCGGAGGACGCGGAGACGCGGAGAACTGCAACGGCCCCTTCGCACGGAGGGCATCCTTTCTCCTCGTTGGATGAAAGGATGCCCGCGCTGCGATGGACGCGTGTTGCGACGATCCCGCCAACGCACCTCGTGCCCTCCGCAGTCGAGCGGACCGGAGGACGGCCGCTCGCCGGTCCGTAGCGACGCGAGCCTACGGTGAAGGCACCCTCGGAGCCGCCGCATCCCCCGGAACGGGACCCTCCGGCATCAGCGTGACCTGCACGTAGCGGCCGACGTCCAGGTACCGCCGCGCGGCGTCCCGCACCGCCGCCGCGGTGATCCCCTCGGTGCGCGCGTCACGGCCGATGGCGGCGAAGTCCCAGCCGTAGCGGTCGTGGGCCAGGATCTGGAGCAGCCACCAGTGGTTCTCGCGGCGCTCGATCTCCCGCGCGCGGCGCTGCGCCTCGCGCACCTTCTGCAGGTCCTTCTCCGACGGGCCGGCGGCCTTGAGCGAGTCGATCTCCGCGAAGACCACGCGCGTCAGCTCCGGCAGGCGCTCCGGCGCGGCGCCGAAGTCGATCACGAAGCGGTACGCCCCCCGCGGGTCCCGCTGCGCGCTGCCGCCCACCCCCACCCCGTAGGTGCCGCCCAGGTCCTCGCGCAGCCGCTCGCGCAGGCGAAGCTCCAGCACGTCCGCCAGCGTCCGCAGCGCCCCGCCGGTCCCGGGCCCGAACTCCGCCGGGCCGCTGAAGACGAGCTGCGTCCGCCCCTTCGGCTCCAGCCCGCGGCGCACCGTGGCGCGCTCCACCCCGGGCGGCGGCGTGATCCCCACGTCCCGCCAGGTCTCCTTGCGCCCGGTGGACGGCAGCGCCCCCAGCCAGCGCTCCACCAGCGGGCGCACGGAGTCGGGGGTCATGCGGCCCACCAGGTAGAAGGTGAAGTCGCCCGCGTCGGCGAAGCGGTCGCGGTACACGGCCAGCGAGCGGTCCAGGTCCACGCGGTCGAAGGACTCCCGGGTGATCGGCCGCGCCCGCGGGTGGTCGCGGGTCAGGAGGCGCAGGACGGTGTCCTGGAAGGCGGACTCCGGCGAGGCGCCGCGATTCCGGAGCGACTCGCGCGCCCTCTGCCGGTACGCCTCCCACGCCTGCGGGTCGCGCCGCGGCCGGGTGAAGTAGAGCCAGACGAGCTGCAGCATCGTCTCCAGGTCGCGGGGCGACGCGGTGCCCGACATCCCCTCCCACAGCTCCGACACGTCCGGCCCCACCGCGGCGGACTTCCCGGCCAGCCGCTTCTGCAGGTCCACCACGGACAGGTCGCCCACCCCGCCCACCTGCACCGCCGCGGTCGCCGTCTGCGCGTCCAGGAACGACGAGTCGGGGACCACCGACGTCCCGCCCGGGCTGCGCGCGGCCAGCAGCACCTCGTCCTCGCGGAAGTCCGTGGTCCGGAGAAGGACGCGCACCCCGTTGGAGAGCGTCCACTCCACGATCCCGCCGGCGTGCGTCCGCTCCGCCACCACCCGCCCGGGCGCGGGCGGGCGCGCCACCAGCGGCGCGTCGCTCACCGTCTCCGCCCACGGCTCCAGGCGCGCGCGGGAGACCGAGTCCAGCACGGCCCGCAGCCGCGCCTCAGACGGCGCCGCCAGCCCCGCCTTGTCGGGAACGCTCACCAGGATGGAGCGGGCGCGCACCCGCAGCCAGGCCCGCGCCCGCGCGTTCACCTCCTCGATCGCCACGCGGGGCACCAGCGCCCGCTGCATGGCGTACTCAGACTCCACCGTCAGGATGGGCCCGCCGTACAGGTAGTGCGCCGCGTACTGGTCGGCGTGCTGCGACGACGTGGTCTTCCCCCGCTCCACGTGGATCTGCTCCCAGGCGCGCATCACGTCGGCCTTCTCCCGCTCCAGCTCCCCCGCGGTGAAGCCGTGCCGCGCGACGCGCTCCGCCTCGGCCACCAGCGTGGCCAGGGCGCGCGCGGTCCCGCTCTCGGGCGCGTCGGCGGAGAGGACGAAGGCGTCCAGCGGGCGCACCAGCGAGCCGTGGAACGAGGAGACGCCCAGGAAGGGCGCGTCCGGCCGCTGGGCCAGCTCGTTCAGGCGGTGGCTCATCATCCCCGCGTAGAGCGACTCCACGATCCCGTCGCGGTAGCGCCCCACGGTGCCGCGGTTGCGGGCCGGGACCGTGTGCACCAGGGAGACGGTGGAGGACGACAGCTCGGGGTCCGAGACCACGGCGACGCGCGTCCGGTCCCCCGTGGGCACGGGGAAGCGGCCGCGGACGCGGGCGGAGTCGCGCGGCTGGATGCGGGCGAAACGCTCCGAGATCAGGCGGCGCACCCGCTCCACGTCGAAGTCGCCCACGGCCACCACGGCCATCAGGTCGGGCCGGTACCAGTCGCGGTAGAAGCGGCGCAGCTCGTCGGCCCCCACCCGCCGCAGCAGCTCCGGGTCGCCGATGGGGAGCCGCCGGGCGTAGCGCGAGCGCTCGAACAGCACCGGCAGGTGCTTCTCCTGCACGCGGGCCGAGGCCCCGCGGCCCAGGCGCCACTCCTCGATCACCACCCCGCGCTCCGCCTCCACCTCGCGCGGGTCGAAGGCGATCCCCGTCGCCCAGTCCTCCAGGATGTCCAGCCCCTTCTCCAGCACCAGCGGCGAGTCCACGGGCAGCGTGAGCGTGTAGATGGTCTCGTCGAAGCCGGTGGAGGCGTTGATGTCGGGCCCGAAGCGCATCCCCACCGACTCCAGGTAGTCCACGAGCTGGTGCTCGGCGAAGCGGCGGGTGCCGTTGAACGCCATGTGCTCCACGAAGTGGGCCACGCCGAGCTGGCTCTCGTCCTCCAGGATGGAGCCGGCGTTCACCACCAGGCGCAGCTCCGCGCGGCCGGGGGGCTCCCGGTTCGCGCGGACGTAGTAGGTGAGCCCGTTGAGGAAGCGGCCCGTCACCACGGTGGTGTCCCCCGGAATGCGCTGCTCGGGGTGCAGCCCCGGGGGGTACCCGGGCCCGGGGCCCGCCGACGCGCGCACGCACCCCGCCGCCGCGGCGGCGAGAGCCAGGACCAGGAGGGGGCGGATGCGTGGCGGGGCGGGGATCATTCGGGGGGGCCCCTAGCGGGCGAGGTTCAGGTTCAGGTAGTCGGGGTCGCCGGTGACCTCGCGCACCACGTACGGCTCCAGCCAGGCGGGGATCGCCACCTCCGCGTCCTCCGCCGGCAGCTCCACCTCCGCCAGCACCAGCCGGCGGTCGCGGAAGCGGTCGATCTCCCACTTCAACCCGTCGTCCTCGGCCACCACGTAGCGCCGCTTCCGCACCCGCTTGCCGTCCGTCAGCTCCCAGAGGCGCTTGCCCAGGGGCGCGGGGGCCTCCTCCTCCAGCTCCAGGCGGGAGATGCCGGTGCCCACCTTCACGGTGCGGTACCAGCGCTCCTCGCCGTCCGCCTTCACCCGCCGGATGCGCTCGTTCAGCCTGTCGCCGGGCAGGTAGCCCTGGTCGATCTCCTTCACCTTCGCGCCGTCCGGCAGCCGCGGGAAGCGGCGGAGCAGGTACTTCCGCTCGATCTCGGTGTCGTCCCCCGTCCGGCCGGCCGACAGCGCGCGGACGGAGTCGGCGATCGCGGCGAGCAGGTCGTCGCCCCTTCCGCCGAGCCATCCGGCCTTCAGCGCGCGGAAGCACTTCGCCTGCCGCCGCTCCAGGCGCAGGCGCAGGGAGACCAGCCCGCGCGAGGGGTCCGGGTGCGGCTCCGCCTCCACCTCCCCGTCCACCTCCCGCTCCGCGAGCGAGCCCTCCGCCGCGCGCACCCCTTCCAGCAGCACGTGCGCGTCGTGCATCTCGCCCAGCAGCTCCTGCAGCTCCTTGAGACGGCCGATGGACACCTTGCCGTCCACGATCCCCCCGGCGAAGGGCTCGAGCAGGTATCGCAGGCGCTTCCCGGCGATGCGGGCGCCGTGGGCCGGCTCCTGGTCGGCGATGGACTGCACCTCCGCCAGGCGGGCGCGCATCTCCGCCACCAGGGCGTCCGCCACCTCCCACATCACGTCGCGCAGCCGCGGCCCGCCCGCGGGAAGCGCGGGGTCGATGCGCCCGTCGTAGCGCGCGAGCCGGCGGGAGAGACGGCGCGCCTCCTTCTCGAACCTGCCGGCCGCGGCGGCCGCCAGGTCGCCGTCCGCGTGGCGCTTCCGCTCGCGCAGGCGGCCGGCCAGCCACTCGGCGGAGGCCCGCTCGCGCGCCCACTGGCGGGTGTGGCGCGTCTGCAGCCAGCCGAGCTGCACCTCCAGGTCGCGGCTCTCCCCCGTGGCGTGGGCCAGCGAGGCCACGCGGCGGCGGTCGCGGCCGCGCACGCTCTCGCGCAGCCAGGGCCGGTAGGTGCGCAGCGTGCTGCGCAGGCGGCGCAGCCCCACTCGGAAGTCGTGCAGCGCCTCCTCGTCCGCGGGATCGTCCAGGCGCCGCCGCCCCTCCGCCGCGTCGGCCAGGAAGCGGAGGGCCAGCAGGCGCGCCGCCCTCTCCACGGGCAGGTCCAGCAGGTGGCTCGAGTCCTTCATCGCCCCGTCACCTCCGCAGCTTGCGGAGCTGCCCGGGCGCGAGCGCCCACACCAGCGCGGCGCCGCCGGGGGCGGGAGCGTCCTCGAAGCGGAGGAGGACCGCTCCCCCCTTCGCCAGCGTCACGAACGAGTGGGTCCGCCCCGAGAGCAGCCAGGAGACGACGGTCGACAGGTGCGGCTCGTGGCCCACCACGGCCACGGCCGACTCCTGGCCCTGCGCCTGCAGGAACGGGAGGAGCGTGTCTGGAAGCGCCTCCGGCTCCAGCTCGTGGAGCGTCTCCTGCGCGGCGGACGGGTACTGCGACGCCACGATCTCCGCCGTCTGGGTCGCGCGGGTCAGGGGGGAGGTGGCCAGCACGTCGAGGCGGTCCACCAGGCGCCTCAGCCCCCGCGCCCCCCTGCGCATGCGGCGGCGGCCGCGGTCGGTGAGCGGGCGAAGGGCGTCGGGCTTGCCCGTGCGGGCGAAGTCCTCGCGCTCCTCGGCGATGGCGTGGCGGATCACGAGCAGGTCCATGGCAACGTTCCGGTGCGGGTACGGGTCTCCACCTGCATGGGAAACGACTGGTGGCCCCGCCACCCCGTGATGCTTACCTTGTGCCCGCGGCCCGGATCCCAGGCGCCGCGCCATTCCCCCGCACCCGTGGTCCCATGAAGCGAGTCACCCTGTTCGCGCTCGCGCTCCTCTCCGCCGCGCCGCTGGGGGCGCAGCAGGCGAGGCGTCCCCTGGCCCCGGCGGACTTCGACGCCTGGCGGTCCATCCGCAACGAGACCCTGTCCCGCGACGGCCAGTGGGTCGTCTACTCCCTGGTGCCGCAGGTGGGCGACGGCGAGGTGGTCGTACGCGCCACCCGCGGCGCGGCGGAGCACCGCCACCCGCGCGGCTACATCGGCCGCCCGCAGACGCGCGCGGGGGCGACCGGCCCCGGCAGCGGATACAGCGCGCCCCCGGCACGCTTCACCGCCGACTCGCGCTTCGCCGTCTTCACCATCGACCCCACCCGGGCCGAGATGGAGAGGGCCCGTCGCGCCCGCGCCCGCCCCGACCAGCAGCCCAAGTCGTCGCTGGGCATCATGAGCGTGGCCGACGGCCGCGTGACCGTGGTCCCGCGGGTGAAGTCGTTCCGCCTGGCCGAGGACGACGGCCGCTGGCTGGCCTACCTGCTGGAGGCCGACAGCGCCGCCGCCCGCGCCGCGGGCGACTCCGCGCGCAACCGCCCGGGCGCCGCTCCCGGCGCCGCCCCCGCAGCAGGGGC
>JASLAX010000083.1 GCA_030146875.1 Longimicrobiaceae bacterium | reverse complement strand
GCCGCGGCGGCCGCCGCGCTGGCGGCGCTGGCGGCCGGGCCCGCGGCGGCGCAGGAGGGCGAGGTCT
This sequence comes from Longimicrobiaceae bacterium, assembly GCA_030146875.1. Taxonomy (GTDB): domain Bacteria; phylum Gemmatimonadota; class Gemmatimonadetes; order Longimicrobiales; family Longimicrobiaceae; genus JASLAX01. Next base: position 7,662 of record JASLAX010000083.1, on the reverse strand, counting down.
CCGGGGTGGTCGTGTCCTCCGGCTCGCAGGGGCCGGTCGCCGGCGCCACCGTCACCGCGCAGGGCACCGCCCGCCGCGCGACCACCGACGCCGCGGGGCGCTTTCGCCTGACGGGTCTTCCCGCCGGGCAGGTGACGCTGCAGGTCACCACCCTGGGCTACCGCGCCGCCACGCGCACGGTGAGCTCCGGCGCCCGCGGCGTGCGCATCGCCCTGACCGAGTCGGCCATCAACCTGGACGCCCTGGTCGTCACCGGCACGGCCGGCGGCACCGAGAAGCGCGCCCTGGGCAACGCCATCGCCACCATCGATGCCGCGCGCGTGGTCGAGACCGCGCCCATCAACAACGTGCAGCAGCTCCTGAACGGCCGGGTGGCGGGCCTGGTGATCCAGCCCGGCACCGGGGCGGTGGGGAGCGGCGCCCGCATCCGCATCCGCGGCGCCTCGTCGTTCTCGCTCAGCAACGAGCCGCTGATCTACGTGGACGGCGTGCGCATCGCCAACGCCGCCGCGACGGGCCCGGCCAACCAGGGCTTCGCCTCCAGCAGCATCTCGCGGCTGAACGACATCAACCCCGAGGAGATCGAGAGCATCGAGGTCCTGAAGGGCCCCGCCGCCGCCACGCTCTACGGGACCGAGGCGTCCAACGGCGTCATCCAGATCATCACCAAGAAGGGCGCGGCGGGGAACGCCCGCTGGAACCTGACGGTGCGCCAGGGAGTGAACTACCTGCGCGACCCGGAGAGCCGCTTCGCGACGAACTTCCAGGTGGTCCCCGGCACCGGGAAGCAGGACACCGTGTCGCTGGACATCGTGGAGCGCGAGAACGCCGCCGGGCGGCCCATCTTCCGCAACGGCCACCACCAGCAGTACGAGCTGGGCGTGAGCGGCGGCAGCGAGCGCTTCCGCTACTACGCGTCGGGGGGGATGGAGGACAGCGAAGGCGCCGAGGCCAGCAACGACCTGCGCCGCTACAGCGCGCGCCTGAACCTGAACCTGGCGCCCAGCGAGAAGCTGGACGTGGGCCTCTCGGCCGGGTACGTGGACGGGCGGACCAACCTGAGCGCCGAGGCCGGGTTCGGCGGGCGCGTGTGGTCAACGGTGCTGGCCGACCCGCGCAACGTGCCCGACGCCTTCCGCCGCGGCTTCCACAGCGGCACGCCCGAGGCGTACGACGCGCTCTACAACTTCGGGCAGGGCGTCAACCGCCTGACCGGGGCGCTGAACCTGAACCACCGGCCGTTCGGGTGGATGGCGCAGCGCCTGTCGTTCGGCGTGGACCGCACGCGCGAGGACAACGAGATCCTGTTCCCGCGCATCGACTCGCTGAACAACGCCGTCTTCGGCTCCGAGGCGCTGGGCCTGGCCGAGGTGAACGCGCGCAACATCTCGTACCGCACGGTGGACTACAGCGCCACCGGCTCGTTCGACCTGACCCCGTCGTTCCGCTCGTCCACCTCGGTGGGCGCGCAGTACTACCGCACCAAGACCGACTCGGTCTACGCCCACGGCGAGGTGTTCCCGGCGCCCGGCCTGACCGCGGTGGCGGCCACCACGACCAACCGGCGCACGGACGGCGGCTTCATCGAGGAGGCCACGCTCGGCCTGTTCGTGCAGCAGCAGGTGGGGTGGAAGGACCGCGTCTTCCTGACCGCGGCGGTGCGCGCCGACGACAACAGCGCCTTCGGCGAGAACTTCGACCGCGTCTACTACCCCAAGCTCAGCGCCGCCTGGGTGGTGAGCGACGAGTCGTTCCTGTCGGACATGTCGTGGCTGAACACGCTGAAGCTGCGCGGCGCCTACGGCGAGACGGGGCGCCAGCCGCAGACGTACGCGGCGCTGCGCACCTACGCCCCGGCCATCGGCCCCGGCGACTCGCCGGCGGTCACCCCGCAGTTCATCGGCAACCCCGACCTGGGCCCGGAGCGCGGCGCCGAGCTGGAGCTGGGCTTCGACGCCGGGTTCCTGCAGGACCGGCTGGGGCTGGAGTTCACCTGGTACCGCAAGACCACCGAGGACGCCATCCTGGAGCGCGAGATCGCGCCCTCCGGAGGCTTCTCGGGCTTCCAGTTCTTCAACGCCGGCGAGGTCCGCAACACGGGGATGGAGCTGCTGGCCCGCGCCCGCGCCCTGCAGCGCGAGCGGCTGTCGTGGGACCTGTCTCTCTCCGTCTCCACCAACGAGAACGAGGTGGTGTCGCTGGGCCAGACGGGGCTCGACTTCGTGACCGCCGGCTCGTTCCTGCGGCACCAGGTGGGCTACCCGCTGGGCTCGTTCTTCGAGCGCCGCGTGGTGAGCGCCCGCTTCGACGCCGCGACGCAGACGGCGGTGGACGTGATGTGCGACGACGGCCAGGGCGGCTCGGTCCTCTGCACCGGCGCCGACCTGACGTACGGCACGGCGGACGACGCGCCGCTGGTGTACCTGGGCCGCTCGCTGCCCAACCTGGAGGGGGCGGTGACCTCCACCGTCACCCTGTTCTCGCGCCTGCAGCTCTACGCGCTGGTCGACTTCAAGCGCGGCCATCGCAAGGTGGACGGCAACACGCGCGTGCGCTGCACCTTCTTCGGCGGGCGCTGCCGCGAGAACTTCTTTCCGGCCGAGTTCGCCCCGGAGCGCATCGCGGGGGTGCAGTCGAGCCGCAACCTGGTGGACTTCCTGATCGACGACGCCTCGTTCAGCAAGCTGCGCGAGGTCTCGGTGGCCTACACCCTGCCCGACGGCTACGCGCGCCGGATGGGGGCGGCCAGCGCCCGCGTCTCGCTGGCCGGGCGCAACCTGTACACCTGGACCAACTACGGCGGGCTGGAGCCGGAGGCGATGTTCCTGGGCGGTTCCCGCGGCGGGAACTTCGGGGCGTTCGAGCAGACGACGCTCCCGCAGCTCTCGCAGTGGATCGCGTCCGTGAACCTCACCTTCTAGCGCACCCCACCCAGACCTGAAGGGATCCACGATGACGACAAGGAACCAGGACGGAACGCGGCGGAGGGGCGGCCCGCGCGTGCGGGCGGCCCTGCTGCTGGCCGCGCTGGCCGCCGGGCTGGGCGCGTGCGACGGGCTGCTGGAGGTGGACACCCCCTCCCGCATTCCCGCCGGGGGGCTGGAGAGCCCGGCCAACGCCCCGCTGCTGGTGAACGGCGCGGTGGCCGACTTCGAGTGCGCCTTCGGGGCGTACGTGGTGATCGGCGGGCTGATCGGCGAGGAGCTGATCGACGCCACCCAGACCGCCGACCGCTTCCCGTACGACTCGCGCAACATCCGCTCGGCCGACCGCCGCTACAGCGCCTTCTCGTGCGAGGCGCTGGGCGTGTACACGCCGCTGAACACGGCCCGCGCCTCGGCCGACAACGCGGTGGCCAAGCTGCAGGCGTGGACCGACGCCGAGGTGCCCAACCGCCAGACGCTGCTGGCGCGCGCGGCCCTGTACGCCGGGTACTCGCTCGTGCTGCTGGGCGAGGGCTTCTGCTCGGGGGTGATCTCCAACATCGGGCCCACGGGCGAGCTGGTCTACGGCACGGAGATGACCCGCGCGCAGCTCCTGGCCGAGGCGGAGGCCCGCTTCGGCATCGCCATCGCCGCGGCCACGGCGGCGAACAACACGGAGCTGCTGAACGCGGCCCGGGTGGGACGGGCGCGCGCGCGGCTGGACCAGGGCGAGTACGCCGAGGCGCGGGAGGACGCCGCGGCGGTGCCGGCGAGCTTCGTCTTCAACGTCACGGCCTCGGGCACCAACGACCGCCGCCAGAACCGGGTGTGGTCGCAGAGCAGCGCCACCAGCACGGCGACCTCCGTGGGTACCTTCTACCACACGCTCGACGATCCGCGGGTGCCGTCGGTGGACCGCGGGACCTCCAGCGTGACGGGTGTGCGCATCTGGCAGCAGCTCAAGTACACCGCCCCCACCAGCCCCATCCCGCTGGCCACGGGCCGCGAGGCGCAGCTCATCGTGGCCGAGGCGGACATCCGCTCGTCGCAGACGGTCCCGACGAGCGTCACCGCGACCCTGACGGAGTTCCGCGCGTCGGGCAACCAGGGCCCGTCCACGGCCACCACGCAGGACGAGGCGCTGGCGGAGCTGATCGACCAGCGCCGCCGCGAGCTCTTCCTGACGGGGCACCACCTGGGCGACGTGATCCGCTTCAACATCCCGCTCTCTCCCGCGGCCGGCACCACCTACCACGGCGGCGGCACGTACGGCAGCTCCACCTGCATGCCGCTGCCGGACATCGAGCGGATGAACAACCCGAACCTGGGAGCCGCGTAGTCCGCTCTCCGGTTCCGATGGCGAACGGGCCGCGGATGCCTTCGGGCGTCCGCGGCTCGTCTCGTTCTGGGCTGCGTGTTTTGGAGGTCGAGCGGAGAACGGCGGGGCTCACGCGGAGGCGCGGAGAACGCGGAGGTGGTGGGGGCGGGGATTCGTACGCCGAGGAGAGGGACGGCGGAAGGGCGTAGGACGAAGAAGGGGGGAGTTTTGGGAGTTTCGGGAGTTCTGGGAGGTGCGGCTTCGGCGAGGATTCGCGTGGAGCGGACCGTGGACTCTTCTTGAACTCCCTTTTGCGTTCGTCGGCGGACGCGCGGGAGGTGCCCGGCGGATGCGCTCCTACGCCGTCGCGGCGGCTTCGGTCGCGACGGGGATGGGGGCGGGGCGGCCGAAGAGGTAGCCCTGGAGCAGGTCCACGCCCATCTCCTCCATCACGGCCCGCTCCTCCTCCGTCTCCACGCCCTCGGCCAGGATCAGCCGGCCGTTCTCGCGGGCCAGGCCGGCAAGGGAGGCGCAGATGCCGCGGTGGAAGCGCGAGGCGGGCGCCTTGCGGACCAGCTCGCGGTCGATCTTCAGCAGGTCGGGGTCCAGGTCGCCCAGCATGGCCAGCCCCGAGTAGCCGCTGCCCACGTCGTCCAGGGCCACGCGGAAGCCCTGCTCGCGGTAGAAGGAGAGGATGCGGCGCAGGTGCTCCACGTCGTCGATCCGCTCCGTCTCCACCACCTCGAAGATCACGTTGCTTGGGACCAGGCCCGCCTCGCGCACCACGCGGACGGTGCTGGCCAGGCAGAACTCGGGGCGGTAGATGGCGGTGGGAAGGAAGTTGACCAGGAAGCGCACCTGGGGGCCCAGCCCGGCCGCGCCCGCGTTCCGCAGGTGCGTCTCGCGGCAGAGGCGGTCGAACATGAAGACCAGGCGCTCCTGGCGCGCCCATCGCAGCAGGTCGGGGGCGCCCACGAGCTCGCCGTCCTCCGTGCGCCCGCGCACCAGGCACTCGTAGCCCCATACCTCCGCCGTGCGGGGAAGGACGATGGGCTGGAACCACGTCTCCCGCCGGCGGCCTTCCAGGATGCCGGCCAGGGGGGAGGAGTCGACGGCGGCCATGCCGGAGAGGGGCTCCGCGCCCAGGAGCGCCCGGAGCTGCTCCTCCAGCGGAACGCCGTCGCGGATCCAGGCGCCGCGCAGGTCGGCGAAGCGGCTGGGATCGAGCAGCGCGCGAAGGAAGTTGGCCACCTCGGCCACGCCCGACCAGCGCGAGCGGGTGCCCACGGGAAAGACGATGGTGCCCAGCGCGGCGTGGACGCTCCACTCCTCGGCGGGGCCGGCGGCCTCCAGCTCCGGGAAGCTCGTCCCGTCGGGAAGCACGACGGCGAGACGGCGGGCGTCGGAGCGGCAGTCGCAGGTCATGCGGGGGTACGGCGGGGGAACCGGGCCGCGGAGCGCGGCCGGGACGGGCTCAGCGCGGGGCGACCCAGAGCTGCACGCGCTCCAGGAAGCGGCGCACGTCGATGGGCTTCACGACCAGGTCGTCGCACCCGGCCTCCAGCACGCGCTCGCGGGCGCCCTCCATGGCGGTGAGCGCCACGATGGGCACGGAGCGGAACTCGGGCGAGGCGCGCAGCTCCCGCGTGGCCTGGAAGCCGTCCACCTCGGGCATCATCATGTCCATCAGCACCAGGTCGGGCGCCACCGCGCGCGCCACCGCCACCGCCTCGCGGCCGTTGCCGGCCACGTGGACGCGGTAGCCGAACGCCTCCAGCAGCAGCCGCAGCGCGTCGCGGGAGTCCTCGTGGTCCTCGGCGAGCACGATCGTCCCGGACGACGGATCGCCCGGAGCCGCCAGGCGGACCGTCGGAACCGTCCCCGGCGCCGGTGCGGCACGGCGGGGGGTCTCCTCCGCGCGGACGGGGTCCGTCGGAGCGATGGACGTCGGAGTGGCGAGCGACATGTACCAGGGGGACGTGCGCGTGCCGGAAAAACTGCGGGAACCAGCGCGGCCCGGAAACGCAAGTGTCGTGCCCCCCGCGGGGCCACGTTCGCCTGTCGCGGCCCTGTCCGGGCGCCTATCTTCGCCGCGTCAGCCGGCTTCGCCCACCCGCTCCGCCGCATGTCCATGGCCAGCGCCCTGCTCACCCGCCGCGTCCGCTTCTCCGCCGCGCACCGCTACCACCGCCCCGAGTGGAGCGAGGAGCGGAACCGCGAGACCTTCGGCGCCTGCGCCAACCCGCACGGCCACGGGCACGACTACCTGCTCGAGGTGGCCGTCGCGGGGCAGGTCGACCCCCTCACCGGGTTCAGCGTCGACCTCGCGGCCCTGGACGCCGTCCTGCGCGAGGAGGTGGCGGCGCGGATGGACCACCGGCACCTGAACCACGACGTGCCCGAGTTCGCCCCCGGCGGGCTGGTGCCCACCTGCGAGAACATCCTGCTCCTGCTGCGGGAGCGCATCGCGCCGCGGCTCCCTGCGGGGGCGCGGCTCGTCCGCCTGCGGCTGCACGAGGGCCCGGACCTGAGCGTGGAGATCGCGGGAGAGGACGACGCGGGATGACGGAAGGGGCGGGGCGGGGGCGCACGGCGGAGGAGGAGGCCGGAGAACGACGAGGGGTTTCCGCTGCGGCCGCCGTTGGAGTCCGGCAGGACGATTGCCGTAGCCAGCCGGGGGCTTCACGCCCCCGGACTGCGGCTCCGGCGGATGCTTTCGACCACGTGACGCGGCGGATGCGTCGTCCCGGCGGGACGATTGCCGTTCTTTGGCCGGGGGCTTCACGCCCCCGGACTGCGGACGCGTGGAGGCTGTCGCACGTGGACTTCGGAGGAGGACTTCGGAGGAGGGACGAAAAGGGAGAGGCCGGCCGGAGCGTCGCTCCGGCCGGCCTCTCTCCATCCCGCTACCCGTTCAGCGGATTAGTAGCACGCCTTCTGCTCGGCGGTCACGACGGTCGCGTCCTTGGGGGTCGCGACGGCGTTCGGGGCGACGAACGTGAAGTCGAAGTACTGCGCGCCGGCCTGCGTGGCGGCATCCCAGCCGACGACGGACAGGGCGCCCAGGCTGCCGGCGTCGGCGTTGTTCTTGTCCTTGAAGGTCTGCGCGAGCACGCAGATCTGCTTGAGGATCGGCGCGGCCTCGGCCTGCTTGGCGCTCTTGGAGACGTTGCTGAACTTCGGGATCGCGATCGCGGCGAGGATGCCGATGATGACGACCACGATCATGAGCTCGATGAGCGTGACGCCCTTGCGTTTGCGGTGTTTGCCCATTGGTGTTACTCCCTTGGGTGGGTGGGGGTGGAGCGGGCACGTTCGCTGTGCCGTCGACCGGGGTTAAGGCAACGGGTGTACCAAACACACCCGCGAAATGCAAGTTGTTGCAGGAGTGATGTTTAGCTCCCGGTGCCCCCTGGGGGT
>JASLAX010000020.1 GCA_030146875.1 Longimicrobiaceae bacterium | reverse complement strand
GGGACCCGCGCGGGTCCCGCCCCTCTCTCGCTCCCGCCCTGCGGCGGTCAGCCCACGGCCGCGCCCGTGGGGGTGCGGATGGTCTCCAGCACCCGCGCCAGCTCCACGAAGCGCCGGGCGAAGGCGCGCCGCTCGGCGTCGGGCCATCCCGCGGTCACCTTCTCGAACAGCGCGCGCTGGTGGGCGCGCGCCTCGGCGGCGAGCAGCCGGCCCTCGGGGGTCAGGGAGAGGACCACCGACCGTCCGTCGTCGGGAGAGGGCGCGCGGTCCACGTACCCGGCGCGCACGGCCGCCGCCACCAGCCGGCTGGCGGTGGAGGGGTCGACCGTCAGGCGCGACGCCACGCCGTTGACCGTCACCGGCCCTCCCGCCGCCTCCTCCGCCTCCACGGCCTGCACCACCATCACCCGCGACAGCTCGGCGGGGCGCCCGGGGCGCGCCGTCCACAGCGTGTCGGGAGAGATCCGGTTGAAGATCCGCCCCAGGCGCAGCAGCGCCTCGCCGGCGCGGGCCGGCTCGTCGCAGGCCCCGGAGGAGCCGGTAGGTGGGTTGGCCGCCCGGATGGGGAGGGCACGCGGAGTCATGGTGTCGTGGTGACGGGTTTCGGTGAGGCGTCCGCCGCGTCGCTTTTCTCGGGACCACAATATCCGTCGTAAAGCGTGCGGGCAACCCTTTTGTGCGATCTCCGTGTCGCGCAACGATTTCCGACGCCAGGGCCTGAGATGCGCGTTCCCGCGACGTGCTGGCGGGCGGGTTTTTCCGCCCCACCCGGGGCGGTGCCGCCCCGATTCGGGGCAGCGCTGCGGCCCGGAGGGAGCGCCAGGCGGAGCGACGTGGGGCCGGGGCGCCGCCGCCGCGGCTACTTCTTGCGGGTGCTGCGGTCGTGCCGCACGTCGTGGAGCAGGGCGCTGATCACCATCCAGAAGCCCATCGCAGCCGCGAGCAGGAAGAGCACCATCGCGATGGCCGGGTAGCCGAAGAGCGTCATGCGGGTGGGGATGCGCATGAGCATGGCGGCGCCCACGATCAGCGCCGCCAGCACCAGCCCCGTGGCGATGCGGTTGGAGATCTTCTGCATCCCCGCCAGCATCCACGCCTCCTCGGCCAGGCGGATGCGCACCTCGGTCTCGTTGTTGACGAACGAGTCCAGCGCCCGGTTGAGCCGCCCCGGCAGCCGCTGCACGAAGTCGTTCATCTCCAGCAGCCCGCTGAACGCGTTCGCCGGCGAGGCGCCGCGCAGCATGCGCTGCCGCATGACGTCGGCGGCGTTGCGGCGGATGGTGTCGTTGGGGTCGAAGTCGGGGTCCAGCGTGCGCCCCACCTGGTCCAGCGCCAGCAGGGCGCGGCCCAGCATGGCCAGCTCGGGGGGCATCCGCAGCCCGTTCTCGGCGGCGTTGCGGGAGACCTCCAGCAGCATGCGGCCCACCTGGATCTCCCTGGCCGTGCCCTGGAAGCCGGCGGTGGCCGCGGCGGCGGTGCGCACGAACTCGGCGCGGTCGAAGTCGCCGCGGCGCTCGCCGATCTCGATGGCCACCTCGGCCGCCTCCTCGCCGCGGCCCTCGCTCACCGCCAGGATCATCCGCAGCAGCCGCTGCTGCAGCTCCGGCGCGATCTGCCCCACCATCCCCAGGTCGATCAGGGCGATGCGGCCGTCGTCGGTCACGAAGACGTTGCCGGGGTGGGGATCCGCGTGGAAGAAGCCGTCCACCAGGATCTGCTTGAGGTACGCGCGGAAGAGCTCCTCGGCCAGCGCGGCGCCGGGAAGCTCCATGCGCGCCAGCGGGCCCAGCGAGGTGATCTTCTTCCCCCGCACGTACTCCATCGTCAGCACCCGCGAGGTGCTGTAGCCGTCGACGGCCGCGGGGACCAGGATGCGCTCGAACTCGGCCAGGTTGGCGCCCAGCCGCTCCATGTGCGACGCCTCGCGGCGGTAGTCCAGCTCGATGATGACGCCGCGGCGCAGCTCCTCGAGCAGCCGCCCGAACTCGTACCGGCGCCCGGCGGCGGTGTGGCGGTCCATGAAGTCGGCGATCTCGCCCAGCGCGTCCAGGTCCTCCACGATCCGCTCGCGCACCCCGGGGCGCTGCACCTTCACCGCCACGGGGCGCCCGTCGCGGAGCGTGGCCCGGTGCACCTGGCCGAGGGATGCCGCGGCGAGCGGCGTCTCGTCGAACGACGCGAACGCCCTGGAGAGCCGCACCCCCAGCTCGGCGGTGACGATCCGCTCCACCTCCTCGAAGGGGAACGGCTCCACGTCGTCCTGCAGCCGCGCCAGGGCGTCGGCGTAGGGCGCGGGGACCAGGTCGGGGCGGGTGGAGAGGAGCTGCCCCAGCTTCACGAAGGTGGGGCCCATCCGCTCCAGGTCGTCGGCCAGGTGCTCGGCCTTCGCGGCCTCGCCGGGGCGCGCCTCGACCCGGTCCTCCTCCAGCAGGGCCGCCTCCAGCCCGCTGTCGCGCACCATGTCGGCGCGCCCGTACCGCAGCATGAGACGGGCGAGCTGGCGGTAGCGCTTCAGGTGCTGCGGCTTCAGGGAGATGCCCATGCGTCCGGCCCGTCCTCGCCGTAGGGGGGAGAGCGACGGGCCGGTGCGGCCCGCGCGGGGCCGCGAAAACGCAGAAAGCGTGCTCGGGAGGGGGCATGCGCCCCCGGGATCACCCCGCGGCCAGGGCGGCGCGCAGCGCGTCCCGCAGCTCCGGGTGCCGGAAGGGGAAGCCCGCCTCCACCAGCCGGCGCGGCTCCACCCGCTGCGAGGCCAGGATCGTCGTCTCCGCCATCTCCCCGAAGAGGAGCTTGAGGGCGATCTCGGGCACGGTGGCGAAGGTGGGGCGGCCCAGCACGCTCCCCAGCGCACGGGTGAAGTCGGCGTTGGTGGCCGCCCGCGGCGAGACGACGTTGTAGGCCCCGCGCATGGAGGCGTCCTCCAGTGCGCGGACGGTCGCCTCGACCGCGTCCTCCATCCCCACCCACGCCATCCACTGCCGGCCGCTCCCCATCTTTCCCCCCGCGCCCAGGCGGAAGGGCGGGAGCATCTTGGCCAGCGCGCCGCCCTTCGCGCTCAGCACCACCCCGAAGCGCAGCCGCACCGTGCGGATCCCCGCGGCCTCGGCGGGCTCCGTGGCGGCCTCCCAGTCGCTCACCACGTCCGCCAGGAAGTCGTGCCCCCGCGCGCTCTCCTCCGTCAGCACCTCGTCGCCCCGGTCGCCGTACAGGCCCACGGCGGAGGCGGAGACCAGCACCTCTGGCTTCCTGGCGAGCCCGGCCAGCGCCTCGGTCAGCGCGCGCGTCCCCTCCGAGCGCGAGCGCCGGATGCGGCGGCGGGCCTCCTCGGTCCAGCGGACGCCGACGTTCTCACCCGCCAGGTGCACCACCGCGTCCACGCCCTCCAGCGCGGCGGCGTCCACCTGTCCCCCCTCGGGGTTCCAGAGCACGTCCCCCGGCCCCACCTTCGCCGCCGACCGCACCAGCCGTGACACCGTCCACCCCTCGCGCCGAAGGCGCGGCACGAGCTCGGAGCCGATCACTCCGGTGGAGCCGGAGATGGCCACGCGGCGGGCGGGACGGGCGTCGGACGGGTCGCTCGGCATCGGGTTCCTCCAGCTGGGAGACGTCGGCTCGGCCTTCCACGGATAGCCGGGCGGGGGACGCGGGCGCAAGGGCATCGCCCGTTTTCCCTCTGAGGACCTCTCGGCCGTCAGGCAACGCGTTTGGGAGAACAGAGCGCAGCGTTGAAAAAAGCGTTCGCGGCGTACGCGGAGTGGGCGCGGAGGCGCGGCGGACGCACCTCCGCGCCTCCGTGTGAGCCCCTCGCTCGCAGCCGGACGCGCGAAGGGGCGGCGCCCCGTGGACGCCGCCCCCTCCAGACCAGGCCGAGCCGCCGGCTAGTTGAACCGGTAGAGCTCGAAGCGGTCGTTGGTCGTGTAGCGCCCCTCCAGGCGGATGAAGTCGCCGCTGCGGAGCCGCTCGAAGCGGTAGCGCTCGTTGTTGCCCGCGTTGTAGGGCATGGTGACCAGCGTGCTGCGGCCGTTGCGGTCGCGCAGCTCGAAGATGCCGCGCTGCACGTCGACCTGCCCCACGGTGCCCTCCATCCGCATGATGTTGCCGTTGGAGTACACCCCGCCCGATCCCGACTCCTGCACCGAGCGCGTGACCTCGATCAGGTCCGTGTAGGCGCGGCCGCCCTGGTCCTGCTGCAGGCGCATCACCACCACGTCGCCGGCCTCCAGGGCCGTCACCGGGTACTCCCTCTGCTGGTAGACCACGCGCGTGCGGTTGTCGAAGTACACCGACCCCGTGCGCCCGTCCGACGTGGTCACCTGGATGGCCTGCGAGCGCGTGTCCACGGTGCGGATCTGCGCCTGGATCTGGCTGGCGCCGCCGCCCTGCTGGCCGGCCGGCGTGAGCACGGTTCCCAGCACGTCGCCGATCGGGCCGAGCTGCGAGCACCCCGCGGTCGCGGCGATCAGCGCCGCCATGGTACCGGCCTTCCAGAGCATCGTACGCATATGGCTTCCCCCGTTCGCTCGTCGATTCCGCTCCGCTCCCGACCGGGAGGGCCGGGACGAACAGGGCAAGCCGCGTGCCGCGACTCTGGCTATCCGCCGGAAGCGCAACGAGATGGAGGGGAGCCGCCCGCGACGGTGCGCGGGCAGGCGCGGGCCGACGGAGGTCAGCCGGAGGAGGGGAGGCGCAGCACCTGGCCGGGCTTCACGCGCGAGCCGCTGATGCCGTTCAGCGAGCGCAGGCGCGCCACGGTGGTCCCGTTGCGGCGCGCGATCGCCCAGAGCGAGTCGCCGGGGCGCACCCGGTAGGTGCGGCTCGACCCGGCGGTCCGCTCGGAACGAGAGGCGGCCGCCCGCGTGCCGCGGGAGGCCGTGGAGCCCGTCGCCCGCGACGCGCCGGCGCGGGCCGTCCGCCGGGCGGTGGAGGAGCCGCCGTCCCCTGCGTCGGACGCCACGTAGCGCCGGTAGGGGACGGGGAAGATCGCCACGTGGAAGTGCGGCGGGCGCCGCTCCTCGGTGGCGTCGATCACGCCGCGCCCCTCCAGCGCCAGCAGCGTGCTGCGCAGCCAGCGCACGCACGACGCGCGGGACGACTTGCGCAGGTCGATGGCCATTCCCGACGGGTGCACCGTCTTGTCCACGCTGTTCCACAGCCGCACCGAGCGCGGGCGCGTGGCGCTGGTCACCACCAGCTTCTCCCCGCAGGCCCTCCGGTACTGCGCGCCCAGGCGCTGCACGAACAGGCGGGTGGAGGGCAGGGCGTACGGGTAGGTGGCGGAGGCGACGCGGTAGTTGGCGTTCCCGGAGAGGCGGACCAGCTCCCCCTCGCTCGCGGCGCTGCGCACCGCGCGGCCGTTGCGGTAGAAGGTCAGGTCGTGCGCCAGCGCCTTCCCGTAGACCCGGTCCACGGCCCCGCGCGAGCCGCGCAGCGTCTGCGCGGCGGCGTCGCCGGGCGCGGCGAGCGCGCACAGGCCCAGCAGGAGAGGGAGGAGAAGGCGGTTTCGCATCGGCAGGGCCACGGACTTGGGGGTCCGTCTCTGGAACGTGGATCGGGCACCGCCCGGCGGGGAGAGGGGCGGCCTGGGAGGAAGTCTATGCACGCCCCGGGGCGCGGTCAACCGCTCTACGCCGTTGGCGGCGGCGGAGATCCGCCGCCGGGGGGCGCCTCAGTCGTCGCTCGCCGACATCCCGGGGGAGCGGGCGGGGCCGTAGAGGCGGCGGTAGACGACGGCGTTGCGCAGCACGACCTGCACGTACTCGCGGGTCTCGGGAAAGGGGATGCGCTCGCGGAAGCGGTCGGGGTCGCCCCCGTAGCCCAGCTCGCGCCGCCACCTGTCGGCGCGGCTGGGGCCCGCGTTGTAGGCCGCCAGGGCCAGGTCGCGCTTGCCGTCGTAGCGCCGGACCTGGTCGCGCAGGTAGCGGCTCCCCATCCGCAGGTTCACCTCGGGAACGGAGAGGTGGCGCACCTCGAAGCCCTTCATCCCCAGCGGCCCGGCCATCCACTCCGCGGTGGTGGGCATGATCTGGCCCAGGCCGCGCGCGCCGACGCGCGACTTCGCGGTGGCGTCGAACGACGACTCCTGGCGGACCAGCCCGGCGAGCAGCCACGGATCCACCTTCGACCGCTCCGCCTCGGCCAGCAGCACCTCGCGGTACGGCAGGGGGAAGACCAGGCGCAGCAGGCGGGCGTCCCACACGCCGCCGCGCATCTCCACCAGCCGCCGGCCGATGCGGATCCCCTCCACCGGGCGGACGCGATCGCGCAGCCCCTCGCCCAGCAGCAGCAGCGCCGCGGGCCGGCGCTCCAGGCGCCGCTTCTGCACCGCCAACTCCTCGCTCCAGGCGTCCTCCAGCCCGGCGGTCTCCAGCGCGTCCAGGCGGCGCAGCACGGCGCCGGCCTCGGCCGCGTCGTCGGGCGCCTGCGCCCACGCGCCGGGCTCCCGCAGCGCCTGCTCCAGCGGGTCGGCGCCCGCGCGGTCGCCCGCGCGCACGGCGTGGTACGACACCGGCTCCGCGGCGATGGCGGCGGCGTAGAAGGCCCGCGCCTCGTCCTCGCGCCGGCTGCGCTCCTGGTACACGCCGGCGCGGTAGGCCACGCTGGCGCTCGCGTCGCCGCGGGGGAAGCGGGTGAGGTACTCGCGCCAGGCGCGCAGCGCCGTCACCTCGTCGCCGGCCCTGAGCGCCCGGTCGCCCAGGCGGAACAGCGCCTCCCGCGAGGAGGGGGAGTGGGCCACGTTCGCGGCGCGGCGGTAGTACGAGATCCCCGCCTCGATGGACGACGACGCGTCGCCGAGGAGGAAGAGGGCGGTCCCGGAGGCCGCGGTCCCGGCACGGCTCTCCGCCATCGCCTTCATCTCCGCCAGCCCGGCCCCCGGGTCGCGCCGGTAGAGGGCGCGCGCCGCGTACAGCTCCGCCTCGGCCAGCGCCTCCGCGTCGGTCTGCCGCTCGGCCGCGAAGAGGAGCGCCGCCCGCGCCGGTCCGAAGTCCGCCGCGTCGAAGAGCAGCCGTCCGATGCGCAGGCGGAACGCCGGATCGTCGGTCGCGCCGGCGGAGAGGGCGCCGCGGAGCGACTTCGCCGCCAGGCCGGGCTTGCCGCCGGCCTCGTACGCCGCGGCGCGGGCCAGCTCCTCCGCCGCGCCCAGACCGCCGGCGTGCTTGCCGAGCGCCGCCGCGGCGGCCAGGCGGTCC
>JASLAX010000009.1 GCA_030146875.1 Longimicrobiaceae bacterium | reverse complement strand
GCGGCCGGCGCCGGCCGGCACCGCGGACGGGCCCGCCGTCCTCCCCGCCGCGGGCCGCGACCCGGGCTACGCCACGCTGGCGAAGGCGGCGGCGGGGATCTCCTCCTCCACGGAGCGCACCAAGCTGCTGGTGGGGCTGCTGGGGCGGCGGGACCTGGGCACCGACGGGCTGGTGGCGGTGCTGGGCGCCACGGAGACGATGCAGTCGATGGCCGACCGCCGCCAGGTGCTCGCCGCCGCCGCGCGCTGGTCGATGGAGAACCCGCGGGTCCGCGCCGCGTACCTGTCCAGCGTGTCGGGGATGAGCTCCTCCGCCGAGCAGGCCGCCGCGCTGCGCGCCGTGCTGGCGCGCGGGGGCGTCTCGCAGACCACGCTGGCGGCGGTGCTGCGCACGACCATGCTGATGTCGTCGTGCCCCGAGCGGCTGACGGTGCACACCGCCGCCCTGCGCCACCGCCCCCGCGGCGACGCGCTGGCGGCGTACGTGGAGGCGGCGCGGAGCATGACGTCCGAGCCGGAGCGCGTGGAGGCGCTGAAGGCCATCGGCGCCGCGCGCCAGCAGGAGCCCGCCGCGCGCACCGGGCGCCAGGTGTGGAACGCCACGACCGAGGAGGACCACGTGCACGACGGGCGGGAGTACCGCTTCACCCTGCGCGCGCGGCAGACCGTCCTGAGCGCGGACCGGGACGACGTGGCGGACCTGCTCCCCGGCGGCTCCTTCCGCATCGAGGAGACCGCGCCGGACGGCGTCCGCGCGGTGCAGGTCCGCCGCACCCGCGACGGAGCGCTGGTCCGCTCCTGGACGGTGGACGGCCGCGACCGGCCGTACGGTCCCGAGGCCCGCGCCTGGCTGCGCGGCGTGCTGCGCCACTACACCAGCCTGCGCTGACCGCGGCGGGACGACGGGGCGGGCCGCCGGCCCGCCCCTCTTCCGGATCCCGAGTGCTGTTTTTCCAGCAGGCGATGACGGAGGACCGAGCCCCCGCGGAGGGGCTCCTCTCACCCGACGTGCTGTTTTTTCAGCATCATCTCCCGACCCTCTCACGGAGCGAACGCCATGACTCCCCGCAGCCTTCCCCGAACCGCCGCCCTCGCGGCCGCGCTTCTCCTCTCCGCCCCCCCCGCGGCCGGGGCGCAGCAGCGCACCTCCATCCACCACGAGACCGCGCCGCCGGGAACCTGGCACCAGGTCTCCACCGGCCACGGGCGGCGCCTGGAGATCCGCGCCACCGGGGGCGTGGAGCTGTCCGACGACGGGCGCTCGGTGGTCGGCATGGCCCCCGGGGCGCGCCTGCTGGTGGCGGAGGCCGGGCGCGGGCCCGAGCGGCGCTACGAGACGTGGGAGGAGGGCGGACGCGTGCGCGCCACCTTCCGCCGCGACGGCGCCGCGCGCGAGATGGACGCGGCCGACCGCGAATGGCTCGCCCGCATGGTGGCGGAGGCGGCGGAGGGAGGGCTGGGGACCCGCGAGCGGGTGGCGCGCATCCGCGCCCGCGGCGGGGTGGACGCCGTGCTGCGCGAGTCGGAGCGGCTCCGCACCGACTCCGCGCGCAGGCTCTGGTACCGCACGCTGCTGGCCGCGCGCACCACGCCGGCGGAGACCGCGCGCATCCTCGGCCACGCCTCCGGCCGGATCGGCTCGGACGCGGAGCGGCGCACCCTCTACCGCTCCGCCATGCACCACGCCGGGCGCGACGCCGGCACCTGGACGGCAATCCTGCAGGGGGCGCGGACGCTGGGGTCCGACGCGGAGCGCGCCGTCCTGCTCCGCCACGCCGCCGCCACCGCCCCGTTCGCCGACGCCCGCGTGCGCACCGCCTTCTTCGCGGCCGTGGCGCCCTTCGACTCGGATGCGGAGCGCGGACACGTTCTCCGGACGGTCGTCCGCGACGCGCGGGCCACCCCCGCCCTGGCCGCCGAGGCCATCCACGCCGCCCGGCCGATGGAGTCGGACGCCGAGAAGGGCCGGCTCCTGCGCGCCGTGCGCCGCGACCTGCTGGAGGCGGGGGCCGTGGCCGACGCCTACCGCGCCCTGCTGCGCACCTTCGGCTCCGAGGCGGAGCGCTCCCGCGCGGTCTCGCACCTGGCCCGGAGCCTCCGCTGATGCGCCGCGTCTCCGTCGCCGGTCTCCTCGCCCTCGTGGCGGCGGCGTCCACCGCCGCCGCGCAGACGCCCCCGCCTCCGGCGACGGCGGCGCCCTCTCCCGACGCGGCGGCGCGGCCGAGCGCGGTCGCGGTGCGGATCGCCGGGCCGGGGCCGTCGCTGGACGGGCGGCTGGACGACGCCGCCTGGGCCGCCGCCACGCCCGCCGCCGGCTTCGTGCAGCGCCTTCCGGCGGAGGGCGCCGCGCCCACGGAGCGCACCGAGGTGCGCTTCCTGTACGACGACCGCGCGCTCTGGATCGGCGCGCGCATGTGGACGCGCGACCCCTCCGGCATCGTCGCCCCGGTGGGCCGCCGCGACGCGCTGGACCTGGCCGACAACGTCCTCGTCTCGCTGGACACCTACCTCGACCGGCGCACGGCGTACTCGTTCGGCGTCACCGCCGCGGGCACCCGCCTGGACTTCTACCATCCCGCCGACGACTCCGAGCGCCTCGACGGCTCCTTCTCGCCCGTGTGGGAGGCCCGCGTGGCGCGCGACTCCCTGGGGTGGACGGCGGAGATGCGCATCCCCTTCTCGCAGCTCCGCTTCTCGCCCGGGGCCACGGACCGCTGGGGGATGAACCTGCGCCGCTGGACCATGGGGCGCGAGGAGGAGGACCTGTGGGCGCCGATCCCCACCAGGACGCGCGCCTGGTCGTCGCTCTTCGGCGAGCTCCGCGGCATCCAGGGCGTGCGGCCGTCGCGCCGCGTGGAGCTCTCGCCCTACGTCTCCACCGGGCTGCGCACCCTGGGCGACGCCGACCCGCGCGACCCCTTCACCGACCGGCGCGAGGCGTCGGCGGGCGTGGGGGCGGACGTGAAGGTGGGACTGGGGCCCAACCTGACGCTGGACGCCACGGTGAACCCCGACTTCGGCCAGGTGGAGGCGGACCCGGCGGAGGTGAACCTCTCCGCCTTCGAGACGTTCTTCTCCGAGCGGCGGCCCTTCTTCACCGAGGGGAGCCAGCTCCTCTCGGGGGGCGGCGCGGGGTACTTCTACTCGCGCCGCATCGGCGCGGCGCCGCGGCTGCCGGCGAGCGCCGACTACGTGCGCTACCCGCGCTCCAGCACCATCCTGGGCGCGGCGAAGCTCACGGGGCGCCTGCCGTCCGGCCTCTCCGTGGGCGTGCTGGCCGCCGTGACCGACCGCGAGCGCGCGCTGCTGGCCGACACCGCGGCGGGCACGCGGGAGACGCTGGAGGTGGAGCCCCGCACCGGCTACGCGGTCGCCCGCCTGCAGCAGGAGATGCGCGGCGGCGCCGCGGCCGTCGGCGTCACCGCCACGGCGCTGCGGCGCGACCTGGAGGCGGGATCCGCGCTGGAGGCGCGGATGCACCGCTCGGCGTTCGCGGGCGGGGTGGACGGCAGCGTGCGCCTGGGCGGCGGCACCTACGAGCTGACGGGCTCCCTGGGCCTCTCGCGGGTGGAGGGCGACTCGGTGGCCCTGCTGCGGACGCAGAGGTCCAGCGCCCGCTACTTCCAGCGGCCCGACGCGGAGCACGCGCGCCTGGACCCGTCCCGGACCTCCCTCTCCGGCTTCACCGGCTCGCTCGGCGCCGCCCGCATCGCCGGCGAGCACTGGGTGTGGGAGACGGGGGTGACCACCACCTCGCCCGGGTTCGAGCTGAACGACGCGGGGCGCCTCTCCTCGGCCGACCAGACGCAGTGGTACGGCGAGCTGCGCTGGCGCGAGCGGACGCCGCGCGGGCCGTTCCGCTCGGTGGACGTGTTCTACACGCCCAGCGCCGTCTGGAACCACGACGGCGTGCGCACCGCCACGCAGCAGTACCTGGACGCCAACCTCACCTGGAAGAACCTGTGGCGCAGCTACCTGACCGTGCTCTGGATCCCGCGCGCCACCAGCGCCACCATGGCGCGCGGCGGGCCGCTGGTGGGCACCGTGGCGCAGTACGTGGGCATCGCGGAGGTGGCGAGCGCCAACACGGGCACGGTGCGCTGGCGCGGACGGCTGTACTATGGCGAGACCGAGGAGGGCGATCCCACGCGCCGCGTGAGCGGGGGCGTGACCGTGCGCGCGGGAACGCGCTGGGAGCTCTCCGTCGATCCCAACTGGCTGGTCGCCACCACGCGCCGGCAGTACGTGGGCACCCTGCCCGGCGGCGGGCCGGAGGCCACCTTCGGGTCGCGCTACGTGTTCGCCGCGCTGGACCGGCGCGAGCTCTCGGCGCAGATCCGCGCGCGCTACCTGTTCTCGCCCGACCTGGCGCTGGAGGCCTATGCCGAGCCCTTCGCCGCCACCGGCCACTTCCGCGACGTGGGCGAGCTTCCCGCCGCGCGCTCCCGCGGCCTGAACGTCTACGCGCCCGACGACCCGCGCGTCGTGCGCGAGGGCTCCGTCACCACCGTCCACCAGGGTACCCGCAGCGTACAGGCGGCCGACTACGACCTGCGCTCGTTCCGCAGCAACGCCGTGCTCCGGTGGGAGTGGCGGCCGGGGAGCACGCTGTTCGTGGTGTGGCAGCAGGACCGTGAGCGCGAGTGGACGCGCGAGGGCCGCGTGGACCCCGGCGCCCTGGCCGAGACCCTGGGCTCGCCCGGCGACAACACCCTGGCGATCAAGGTGACGTACTGGATCCCGCTGCGGTGATCGCGGAAGGCACCTCCACGGATCCGGTGACGAGAGATCGACGTCCTCGCGACGAGTCGACGGGGGACGACGAAGAGGTGGACGGAGCGCGGGGGTGGAGGACGAGTACGACGGAAGAGGACGGAGGGTGTCGGCCGCGCGGCCGACACCCTCCTGTTTCCCGCGAGTCCCGCACCGGCGATTGAAGAGATCGCAGCAACAACGGCGCGAAGTCCGCCTGCGCGGACTGGCCTGCCGACGGTGGGTGCCGGACCTCCGTCATCGAGACTGGCGTCCTCCGGACCGCTCCGGGTGGCCTCGTCCGAGGATCCACGGGGGTCGGTTGCGTCCGGGGGGAGGGGCGGCCCGGCATGGTGCCGGTCAGCCTGCGAAGGCAGGCTTCGTGTGGTCGTTGCAGCGGTTTCAACCGCCGGCAACGAAGGCGGCTCCGGCGTTACTATGCCAGAGCCGGAGGGAGCCAGCGAAGCGGCTCGGGGGAGAGAGGGCTACTGCCGGCCCCCTGGGCGCGGCGGGGCGAACGCCTCGTGCACCCGCTCGGGGCGCGGCCCCTCCGCCTGCTCGTGGCTCGCGGCCACGTACGCCCAAAGGATGCAGACGATCCACGCCGGCACCAGCGCGATCCCCACCGTGAAGAGCCCGGCAGTAAACGTCACGATCGTCATGAAGATCGCCCCGGCCGGTGCCACGTAGAAGAGCCCCAGCGGGCCCAGCAGCAGCGCCAGGAGCACGGCGGTACCCACGTTCTTCGGCTGCACCATGCGCAGCCCCGGAGCCGAGGCGGCGTGAGGCGGCGGGATGTCGGAGGCGTGCGGAGTGCTCACAGCGCCCGGTCGTAGATCCGGTAGGTCTTCACCACGTACGCGCCGATGCGCTCGATGGCGCGGCGCATCTCCCAGTTGTCCTCCAGGATCCACGACGCCTCGGCGCCGCGGTAGCCCTTGCGTATGCCCGTCTCGAAGGTCTTCAGGTACAGCAGGGTGCCCAGCCCCGCCTTCTGGTACTCGGGGGTGAAGCCCAGCGTGATCAGGCGGGCCACGTCGATCTTCCGCTTGTGCCAGAGCAGCTTGAGCAGGCCGAAGGGGAAGAGCCGTCCGTCCGGCAGGTGCTTGAGCGCCTGGTTCAGGTCGGGGAGCGCGAGCGAGAAGCCCACCGCCTCGCCGTCCACCTCGGCGATCAGGCACAGGTCCGGGTCGGCCACGGGCTTCAGGTCCTTCGCCATCGCCGCGAACTCCGCCGCCGTCATGGGCACGAACCCCCAGTTGCGGTTCCAGGCGGCGTTGTAGACCCGCTCGATGATGCGGATCTCCTCGTCCAGCCGGTCCATCCGCAGCGTGCGCACCCGCACCCGGTCGCGCCGGGCGATGCGCTCGGCGCCGCGCACCAGCCGCTCGGGCACCCGGCCGCCGGGGATCCAGTAGGCCAGCAGGTCCCTGGCCTTCTCCATCCCGGCCCCCTCCAGCAGCGCGCCGTAGAAGCGGGGGTTGTGGGTCATCATGATGGTGGGCGGCGAGTCGAAGCCGTCCACCAGCAGCCCGCACTCCTCGTTGGTGGAGAAGTTCATGGGCCCGCGCATGACGGTGCGCCCCCGCGCCCGCAGCCACCCCGCCGCCGCGTCCAGCAGCGCCCCGGCCACGGCGGGGTCGTCCACGCTCTCGAAGAAGCCGAAGAAGCCGACGGTGTCGCCGTGGTAGTCGTTGTGGGCGCGGTTCACGATCGCGGCCACGCGCCCGACGGCCTCCCCGCCGCGCTCCGCCAGGAAGTACGCCACCTCCGCGTGCCGGTGGAAGGGGTGCTTGCGGCGGTCCAGCAGCGGCTCCACGGCCATACGCAGCGGGGGGACCCAGTTCGGGTCCCCTGCGTTGGTCTTCCAGGCCAGGTCGATGAAGGGGCGCAGCGAGTCGCCGGGGGCGATCTCGCGCACGCGCAGGTCGTTCATGGAGGGGGCGTCAGCGGATCCCTAGCTCGCGGCCCACCCGGGCGAAGGCGTCCAGCACCCGGTCCAGCTGATCCGGGGTGTGCGTGGCCATCACCGAGGTGCGCAGCCGGCAGGCGCTCTCGGGCACGGCGGGGGGAAGCACCGGGTTGGTGAACACGCCGGCGTCGAAGAGCGCCTTCCAGAAGATGAAGGTGTGCTCCATCCGCCCCGTGGAGACGGGGATGATGGGCGTCTCGGAGACGCCCGTGTCGAAGCCCAGCGAGTCGAGGCCGTCGCGCAGGTAGGCGGCGTTGCGCCACAGGTGCTCGCGGCGCTCGGGCTCCTGCTCCATCACCTCCATGGCCGCCAGCACGGTGGCCACGGCGGAGGGCGGCATGCTGGCGCTGAAGATCAGCGGCCGCGCGTGGTGCTTCAGGTAGTGGATGACGTACTCGGGCCCCGCCAGCGCCCCGCCGATGGAGGCGAACGACTTGGAGAAGGTGACCATCACCAGGTCCACCCGGTCCTGCAGCCCGAAGTGCCGCGCGGTGCCGCCGCCGTCCTCGCCCAGCACGCCCACGCCGTGCGCGTCGTCCACCATCAGGCGCGCGCCGTACTCCTCCACCAGCGCCACCATCTCGGGGAGCGGGGCGATGTCGCCCTCCATCGAGAACACGCCGTCGGTCACCACCAGCGCGCCGCTCGGGGCGTGGACGTCCAGCACGCGCCGGAGCGCGTGCATGTCGGCGTGCGGGTAGCGCACCATGGTGCCGGCGGCCATCAGCGCGCCGTCCACCAGCGAGGCGTGGTTCAGCCGGTCCTGCACCACCACCCCGCCGCGCGTCACCAGCGTGGCGATGGCGGCAAGGTTGGTGTGGTAGCCGGTGGAGAAGACCAGCGCCGACTCCTGCCCCAGCAGCTCCGCCAGGCGGCGCTCCAGCTCCACGTGCAGGTCCAGGGTGCCGTTCAGGAAGCGGCTGCCCGTGCAGCCGCTCCCGTAGCGGTACAGCGCCTCCCGGGCGCGCTCCAGCACGTGCGGGTGGTGCGTCAGGCCCAGGTAGTTGTTGGAGCCCACCATGATCTTGCGCTCGCCGCGGATCACCACCTCGGTGTCCTCGGAGGACTCGATCGGCTGGAAGTACGGGTAGAGACCGCGGTCGATCATCTCCCGCGCCGCGGTGAACCGCCGGCATTTCTCGAAGAGGTCGACGGCCTTTCGGACCGTCGTCTCGCTTGTCGGCATCAAAGCCATCCCTGAGTTCGGTACCACTGCGCCGTGCGCCGCATCCCCTCGCCGAGGGGCGTGGCCTGCGCGGCGGGGAGGAGCGCGTCGGCTCCGCTCAGATCGCAGACCCACCCGGCGGCCAGCATCTCCTCTGCCTTCTCGCGGTTGAACGCGACCGGGACACCGGCCAGCGCGCCGGCGCGCTCCGTGACGGCGGCCGCGGCGCGCACCAGCGCGGGCGGAAGCGAGAGCCGCAGGGGGCGCCGCTCCAGCGCGCGGGCCAGGGCGTCGACCACCTCGGTCCAGAGGTGAGCCCGCGGGTCGGCCACGGCGTACGTGCCGGGGGGCGCGTCGGCGGCGCGGACCAGCGCGGCGGCCAGGTCGGGGGCGTAGACCAGGTGCAGCCGCCGGGGCCCGGAGGGGGAAGGAGCCAGGCCGCGGGCGACCAGG
The DNA here is from genome assembly GCA_030146875.1 of Longimicrobiaceae bacterium. Lineage (GTDB taxonomy): Bacteria > Gemmatimonadota > Gemmatimonadetes > Longimicrobiales > Longimicrobiaceae > JASLAX01. The sequence continues at coordinate 30,587 of JASLAX010000009.1, read as the reverse complement.
CGGAAGTACGGGAGCAGCTCGCGCCCGCGGGGACCGTACACCGCCGGGGCGCGAAGGGTCACCGTGGGGAGCCCCGCCGCGTCCGCCCCGGCCACGATCCGCTCGCCTTGCAGCTTGGTCCTGCCATAGGCGGTGAGCGGCCCCGGGGGGTCGTCCAGGGCGCGGGGCCGGCCGTCCACCTCGGGGCCGCAGGCGGCGTACGAGCTCAGGTAGACCAGGCGCCGCGGACGCTCACGCGCGCGGAGCGCCCCCTCCACCACGGCGCGCGTGCCGTCGGCGTTGGCGCGCGCGTAGGCGGCCTCGTCGCGGGCCGCGGTGACGGCCGCCAGGTGGAAGACCACGTCGGCGCCGCTCGCTCCGCCGGCCACCGCGTCGGAGCTGGTCAGGTCGCCGGTCACGCGCTCCACGCCCAGCGACTCCAGCAGGGCGGTGTCGCTGCGGGCGCGGACCAGCGCGCGGACGCGCCAGCCCTCGCGCACCAGGCACTCGGCCAGGTGGCCGCCGACGAACCCGGAGGCGCCGGTGACGAACGCGGTTCGGCTCATGTCGTGGTGAAGATGCACCGGGAGGCGAAAAAGCGCAACGACAGCGACATGCGCGCGCGGCGGTCCGCCCCCGGGAAACGCGGAGCCGCCCCGGGCTCTTCCGGGGCGGCTCGGGTCGGAACGGGTCCCGCGGGGGCTCAGCCCTCGACGCGCGCCACGTTCTCGGCCGCCGGGCCCTTCGCGCCGTCGACCATGTCGAACTCGACCGCGTCGCCCTCGGCCAGCGACTTGAAGCCGTTGCCCTGGATGGACGAGTAGTGGACGAAGCAGTCCTTGGACCCGTCGTTCGGGGTGATGAACCCGAAGCCCTTCGCGTCGTTGAACCACTTCACGGTGCCGTTGGTACGCATGCGGTACTCCCTGTGGGTCATGTGGTCGGGGTCCGGTGATGCCGTACCAACCGACTCGGGTGGCTCTCGCGGGTCACTGCGCCCCCGCGCGGGCGCGCCGCCGGACGGGCGGCGTCATGTGGAAAAGACGAAGAAAGGGAACCCGGCCACGACGCCAGATCCCCTGCTCGGTTCCGGTGCTGTCCGGAGCGGCCTGCGGTCGTTCGGGCGGTATAGTAGTCGCGCCCGCCGACGGGTGTCAATGCTGTCGTTCCGCGCGTGCCGCCATGACCCTGTGCAAACTTTCCACCATGACGCCTTCGCGGGCGCGGAACGGCGCCGCGGGGGCCACCTCTTCGGAAAACCTGCGGTCGCAATGGGGCGCAATGTCGCGGCTACAAGCGGTTCGCCTTCAGCTCCGCCAGCGAGTAGCGCGTGCCCCGCCACTCGATGCCGCCGTTCCACAGCGTCGTTATCGTGGCGTTCCACACGATGTAGACGAACATCAGCGATGCCACCGGGAACGCCAGCCCGTACCAGGCGGGGACCCCCTGCGGCCGCGCCGCACCGGCGAAGATCAGCAGCATGGCCACGATGGCGGCCGCGTTGATCCACGCCGCGGGGCCGCTCAGGACGAAGAGCGCCACGTACGGCCAGACGAACATCAGGAGCTGCCCGACGGTCGCCAGGACCACCACGGAGAGGCGGTAGTCCACCCCCGCGAAGCCGTTCTTCTCCAGCCCGTGCACCAGCTCGCGCACGGAGACGTACCACTCCACCGACACCAGCGGCGCGGCGATCACGAAGTCCTGGGCGCAGCCGTGCTTCTTCATCAGCTTGCCCAGCTTCATGTCGTCGTCGGGCCGCATGGCGATGGGGCGGTGCATGCCCACCGCGCGGTACGCCTCCGCGCGCACCAGGTTGAAGGCGCCAATGCCGATGTGCGCGCCCGAGCGCGGGTCGCGCGCCTTCCAGGGGCGGGAGAAGAGCGTGAAGAAGATGGAGAAGGCCACGCCGAAGAGCCGCAGCAGGAAGCCCGGCATGACCACGGCCGGCGCGGCGGCCAGGTGGTCCAGCCCCTCGCGGCGCGCGTGGCCCAGGGCCCGGAGCAGCGTGGATGGCTCCATCACCACGTCGGCGTCGGTGAACAGGATCCACTCGCCGATCGCGGCCTGCGCCCCGCGCCAGAGCGCGTGGTTCTTCCCCAGCCAGCCCGCGGGAAGTTCCACGACGGGGACCACGCGCAGGCGCGGGTGCTCCCCGGCCATCCTCGCCAGGATCCGGCCCGTGCGGTCGGTGGAGCGGTCCTCCACCACGATCGCCTCCGCCACGCCGCGCAGGGCCAGCACGGAGCGCAGCGCCTCCTCCAGGTTGCGCTCCTCGTTGCGCGCGGCCACCACCACCGAGACGGGCGGCATCTCCCCCTCGTCCAGCGGCGGCAGGCCGGCCAGCAGCCGCAGGCGGCGGCCGCCCAGGGCGAGCTGCGCCAGGGTGCCCAGCATCAGCGCCAGGGTCAGGACGGCCGTCGCCAGCAGGGTGCGGTCCACTCGACTGCCCGGTTCGGGGGGTGCGCCGGGGCCGTCCGGCCCCCCCGCAGTGTAGCGGCCGGGGGGCCGCCGGGCCACCCGGCGCGGGACTTGCCCGGAGCGGCCGCGCGGGCGGGGCGTGGGCCCGCGGGGTTCCCATCGATCCGGAACGGGAGGCGAGCGTGGCGGAGATCAACGTGGAGCGGAAGGAGCGCAGCATCATGCCCTGGGTGATCGGGCTGCTGGTGCTGGGCCTGCTGGTGTGGGCGGTGCTGAGCTACCTGAACCGCGGCGACGACGGCGAGGGCGCGGAGACGGTGGCGCCGCCCGCGGGCGCGCCGGTCGGCGGCAACCCCTAGCCCCCCCGCACGAACGGGGATAAGCGGCCGCGTGTCCAGCCGGGGGCACGCGGCGGGGGGCGGCCGTCGCGGTGCCGTGGGTGGTACGGTCCCTGCGTCGCAGCACGGGGCACGCTCCACCCCACCCCATTCCACACAGGGTTACCGAGATGTCTCGCACCACCGGAACGGTCAAGTGGTTCTCGTCGGAGAAGGGCTTCGGTTTCATCACGCGCGAGGACGGTCCCGACGTGTTCGTCCACCACACCGCCCTTCCGGGGACCGGCTTCCGGAGCCTGGAAGAGGGTGAGCGGGTGGAGTTCGACGTGGTGGAGGAGCCCAAGGGGCTGAAGGCGGCCAACGTGGTGCGCCTGGACGCGCCCGAGGGCAGCACCCCCAGCAGCGGTGGGCGTGAGAGCGGCGGCTACGGCCAGAGCGGCGGCGGTGGCGGTGGCGGGTACGGGCGTGACTCGGGCTACTCGCGCGGCGGTGGCGGGGGCGGTGGTGGTGGCGGCGGCCGTGGGGGCCGGGGTGGGTGGGACAACGGCGGCGGTGGTGGGGGCGGCTACGGCGACGACCGGGGCGGCGGCGGGCGCCGCGGCGGCTGGTAGCACTCGCCCGCGGCACGCCACGCACGAGGCCCCTCCGCTCGATCCGAGCGGAGGGGCCTTCTCGCGTCCGGCACCTTCCTCGTCGCGCCCGAGCACCTCCGCGCGCTAGAAGTCGAAGCCCGGCGGTGCCATCGGACGGTGGAAGCCGTTCGCCGGGCGGGGCTTGGGCGGCCCCTGAGGCTCCGCGGGCGCTGCTGGCGGAGCGGAGGGGGATGGAGGCGCGGCCTTCCGCTTTCCCGCCCCCTTCGGTACGCTCGCCGTCGGCGCCGGCGCCGGAGGGGCGGACGGGGATGCGGGAGGTGGAGCGGCGGGGCGCGTCGTGCGCTGCCGCGAGCTCTTCTTCGCGGCCGCCATCTTCGGCGGCGATGCAGCTTCGTCGCGCGCGCCGCTCGCCTTCTTCGCCGCGGAGCCGGCGGACGCCACGGCTTTCACGACCGCCTGCTTGATGGAGGACTTCGGCGCGCGATTCGACGTCGATTCGGATGTCTTCGGCGCCTTCTCCGACGCGGGCTTCTCCGACGCGGGCTTCTCCGACGCGGGCTTCTCCGGCGCGGGCCTCGCCGGCGCGGGCCTCGCCGGCGCGGGCTTCTTCGCCCTCGGCTTGCGGCCGAAGTTCCGGTTCGCGCGAGGCTGCGGCGTCACCGGCGCAGCGGCTGTCGAAGCGACCGCGGAGGAGACCATCCCGCCGGGTGCAGCGCCGGGCATGGGCGCGGCGAGGGCGGCGGGAAGCGGCGCGTTCTCGCCCGACGTCCCGGCCGCGGGGGCGGGCTCCGCGTGCCGCGCGTCCTCGCCCGGCATGCGTGCTCCCGCATCCACGGAAGCAGTCGGAGAGGATGGCGCTGCCTCCGCGGCCGCGGAGGGCATCCCGCCTTCCCCGGGCATGCTGGACGGAGGGGTGGGCGCGGGCTCAAGTCGGACCGCGCCGGCGGTATCGTGTGGGATGGATGGGGTGACGTCGGGCGCGGGTGCGGAGGGCGCCATCTCGATTCCCTCGCCCGGCATCGCGGGGGCCGCCGCCGGAGCGGGCTGGGGCGGGCGCTCCATGGTGGCGGCGGGCATCCCGGGATCGATCGGCTCGACGCGCACGGGCTCGGCGGGCGAGCCACCCTCCCCGGGCATGGCCGCGGGGGCGTCCGATACCGGCTCGGCCGACGCGGGCGCAGCGTCGGGCTGAGACGCGTCCGTGACGGACCCGAAATCGTCTGAGCCCAGGCCCGACGGCGGCACACCTTCGCCTGCCGGCGCGGGGTCAGCCGGGAGCGCAGCGGGCGGCGGCGATGAAGGATCGTCCGACATCGGGTGCGGAGCTGCGGTCGGCTCCGCGGGCCATGCGCCCTCGCCGGGCATCGCGGTCGACGCTGCGCCGCGCCCGCTGGAGGAAGCCTCCCCCGCCGGAGAGGATGCGTCTTCCTCTTCCCGCGCGACGAGGTCAGGGGCGGGGGGCGGGCCGGACTCCGCCTCGTCGGCGCCGGCCATTCCGTGCGAGGCTCCGGTGGGCTCCGCGGGGGACGCGCCCTCGCCGGGCATCGCGGGCTGAGCCTGCGGCAACGCGTCCGGCTCCGCGGCGGTGGGCTCCGTAGTGGCAGACGTCTCGCTCGGCTCCTCGTCCTCGGCGGGCGTGGGACTGGCGGTCGCCTCTCCGGTGGAGACGCCCTCGCCGGGCATGCCGCCGGAGGGCTCCGCGGACGAATCCACGGGCGCATCCGGCGCGGGCTCCGGGCTCGGTGTCGTTCCCGAGGGCGCGCCGGCCGAACCGTCGTGGGGAGCCGCGGTCATCGCGGGGTGAACCGGCGCACCGGTCGGCTCCGCGGGGGACGCACCCTCGCCGGGCATCGACGTGGAGCGCGCAGGCGCGGGGGAGTCCCTCTCGTCCACCCCGCCCGTCCCTTCATCCGCCGACGTCCTCCCGACCGGCCCCGGCTCGGCGGCCTCGCCGTCGTCCTCAGTCGGCTGGTCGTCCGCGCCCGCGGAGGCGGAAGCCACTTCCTCGTCCTCCACGTCCTCCGCATCCTCGGCGGACCGCTCGGGGAACGCAGGCCTGGGCGGCTCCTCGGTCGGCTCCTCCTCGGCGGCGGGGGGCGCCTCCTCCTCGGCGACGGGCGAGCGCTCGGGGAACGCGGTCCCACCGCGATCGCCGGACAGCCGTCCGTCGTCCCGGGGCTGGGGGCGCGCGGGGAAGTCGCTCTCCGGCGTCTCCGCGGCAGGCTGAAGGCGGTCCTCCGGGCGCGACGGCTCCGGGGTGGGGTCCGGATCTCCGTCTGGTGGCTGGAGCCGGTCCGCCGGACGCGTGGACTCGGGAGGCGCGCCCGACACGGGGGGTTCCGAAGCTCCGAGCTCGTCGCCCGCACGGGGTTCCGCCGCCGGGGGCACGGGGGTGTGGGGCTCGTCGTCCGCCGGGGCGTCGCGGAACGGGAGCAGCGGCGCGGGGCGGACGGCGGCGCGCTCGGGCGCGGCGGGGGTGAAGGTCACCGGGTCGTCCGTGCCCGCGGCCTCCTCTGCGCCGGGTGCGGGGTCGTCCTCAGGCACGAGGCGGGACGGGGCGTCGCTCGCGGTCGCGTCCTCCGGCACTTCGTCCGCGGCTTCCTTCGGCGCGTCCGGAGCCGGGTCCGCCCCGCGCGTCCAGGCCGGAGTGGGCTCCGCCAGGGGACGGGGTCCGGGAAGCGGCTCGGCGGAGGTGGCGTCCTCGCCCGGCATGGTCGGCGGCGGAGCGGAGGCGTCTTCCGGCGGGGGGGCGCCCGGCATCGGCTCCGGCGTGGAGCGATGGGCGGTGGCCTTCGCGGGGTCCTCCGCCGTCGGGGTGACGGAGTCGGCGGGGGTCGCGCCCTCGCCGGCCATGGGCGCGGAGGGAGGCGCGGGCGCGGGGCGCTCCGCCGTCTCGCCTGGCATCGCCGAGGACTCTCGGGCGGGCGCGCCGTCCGGCATCACCGCCGCGGCGGGCTTCGCCGGGTCGCGGGTGGAGGGCGGGACGGTCTGGGCGGGCGTCGCGCCCTCTCCCGGCATGGCGGCGGGGGCGGGAGCCGCGCGTGCGTCGGACGGGGGCGGAGCGCCCTCGAGGTCCGTGGCCGCGGCGAACGGCGGCTCGGGCGCCGGCGGCGTGGAGGGCGGAGACGCGGAGGACGGAGGCACGGCGGAAGGCGACCGGACGGACGGCGAGGCGGCCGGAGCGTCCTCCGCGGGCTCGTCGGGGGCGGACGGCGGGGCCTCGGGCATGTCGGGCATCACGCGCAGGGGGCGGGGGTCCAGGCCCGGCATGCGGTCGCGGGCGGCCTGGTGCAGGTGGTCCATGCCGTCGCCCGTCCAGCCGCCCTTCGGCGGCACGGGCTGGGCGACCACGGGCGCCATCTCCGCGCCTTCGTCCCCCGCGCCGGGGCGGTGGATGGAGAGCGAGACGCGGGCGCCGTTCAGGCGCCCGGTGACGACCAGCGTGTCGCCGAAGCGGCGGTATCGCCCGTCGCGCACCGCCTCGGGCTCGCCGGCTCCCTGCTGCAGGGAGACTTCCGCGTCCCCGCACACCGCATCGGACGGCCCCTCCAGCCGGAGCCGCAGCACGAAGGATCCGCGGTACAGCGGGCTCTGCACGCGGCCCGTGTAGACCAGCGTGGTGTCGTCCAGAGCCCGGACGCGCCCCGTGCCCACGCGCGCGCTGCGCCCCCCCGCGACGAAACGGATCGCGTTGGGGTGCTGGGCCACCGCGGGCGCGATGAACGGTCGTAGGCTCGCCATCCGGTCGGGATCTGCTGGGGGTCGGGCGGGGGCGCGGACGGCGCGCGGCGGGAGGCCGGCCCTGGTTCCAGTAGAACGCGACCGGGGCACCGATGGGCCCAACGCGAGGCATCCCCGCCCGCAGGTCGCGGACGGGGATGCTCCCGGATCGTGGCGGGGACGCCGCGGACGGGGGCGCCCGGCCGGCGCTACCCCTCCACCAGCAGCACGCCCACGCGCCCGCCGAACTCGTCCGGCGCGGCGGGCAGGCCGGGCGGCGGCATCCACTCCCCGCCGTCCACCCGCACGAGCAGGCGGTGGCTCCCGGCGCGCAGCGGCAGCGCCGCCTCCATCGCCCCACGCCCGCGTCCTCCGGGGCCACGGGCGTCCAGTCGCTGAAGTCGCCCATCACCTCCACCGCGCGCTGGCCAAAGCTTGGGTTGTTCGCACAGGCGTAAACATGGTTTCGCCGCACCTGCGGAGTGGCACATCTACAACTCGGGGTTCGAGCCTTGGCCCGGGCTGATCTTTCGTACGCGAATCCTCACTGCACGCGCGCACTCCGTGGTGCCCCAGGGCACCGCGTGCCCGAAATGGAGGAGGCTCGTACACGAGGCTTCAGGGCTTTACTCCTCTGCGAAGCACACCCGGTGAGGATCTGTGAGAACACCGGAGCGCGAGCAGTTCGCATCCGCCGCGCATCCGCCGGGTCACTGCTTATCCCGCTTGAGCGGCCGCGCGATGATCCACGAAGTCGAAGCACGGAGGGCGGCGCGCTACGCGCCGCCTGCCAACTCGTTACCGGCGGTGCGTGCGCGGCGGGCCGCTCCTCCCTAGATTCGCGATACGCCCGGACGAGGTTCCGCCCGCGGCCGCACCTCCACCGGAAGGACGTCCCGGCATGATCGGCCGCTTCTCCCGCCGCCCGGCGGCGCTCGCGCTGGCGCTGCTCGCCGCCGCCCCCGCCGCGGCCCAGTCGCCGGCGCGCCCCGCCCCGCAGCCGCCCGTTCCGCGGCTGCTGGTGATGATCACGGTGGACCAGCTCATCCCGGACTACCTGGAGCGGTACGCCGCGCAGCTCACCGGCGGGCTGGGGCGGCTGCGGCGCGGGGGCGCGTACTTCCCCAACGCCTACCAGGACCACGCCGTCACCGAGACGGCCCCCGGCCACGCCTCCATCCTCTCCGGGCGCTTCCCGCGCAGCACGGGAATCGTGAGCAACTCGGCCGGGGTCTCGGACCCGCAGGCGCCGCTGCTGGGCGGGGGGACCATGGGCGCCTCGCCCTTCCGCTTCCGCGGCACCACCCTGGTCGACTGGCTGCGGATGAAGGACCCGGCGTCCCGCGCCCTCTCCGTCTCCCGCAAGGACCGCGGCGCCATCCTGACGCTGGGGCGTGCCAAGCAGCCCGCCTTCTGGTACGCGTACGACGGGCGCTTCACCACCAGCACGTACTACGCGGACACGCTCCCCACCTGGGTGCGGCGCTTCAACGCACGGCGCGTCCCGCAGCGCATGGCGGGGGAGCGGTGGACGCTCCTCCTTCCCGCCTCCGCGTACCCGGAGCCCGACTCGGTGCCGCCGGAGAACCGCGGGCGCGACTTCACGTTCCCGCACGTGCTGGCCGCCGACTCCGCCACGGCGGTGCGGACGTTCCCGGAGTTCCCCTGGATGGACCGGCTGACGGCGGAGCTGGCCCTGGAGGGGTTGCGGGCCATGGAACTGGGGCGCGGGCCGCACACGGACGTGCTCGCCGTCTCCTTCTCCACCACCGACGCCGTGGGCCACCGCTACGGCCCCCAATCGCGCGAGATCCACGACCAGGTCCTGCGGCTGGACCGCATCATGGGCGAGTTCCTGGACTCGCTCTACGTGCTGCGCGACTCCTCCACCGTGGTGGTGGCCCTCACCTCGGACCACGGCGTCAGCTCGCTCCCCGGGGTGGTGCCCGGGGGCGCCGCCGGGGCCGCCCTGCACGTGCCGGAGACCCCCTTCCGCGAGTGGCGCGCGCGGGTCCTCTCGGCCGCGGGGCTGGACACGGCCGCCCTGGTGATCGACGAGGGCGTGGTGTTCATGGACCGCGAGCGCTTCCGCGCCGCGGGCCGCGACCCCGACGCGGTGGCGGCGGAGATCCTGGCGCTCGCGCGCACCCTCCCGGGCGTGCTGCGGGCGGACCGGCCCCAGGATCTGGTCCGCGACAGCGCCCGGGGCTACGTGGAGCGCCGCTGGGCCCACATGCTCCCGCCCGACCTGCCCGTGGTGGGCGTCATCACCCTGAAGCCGCGCCACGAGTGGGGCGTGCGCGGGTGGGGCCAGCACGGCTCGCCGCACGACTACGACGCGCGCGTCCCGCTCATCCTCTTCGGCGCCCCGTTCCGGCCGGGAACCTACCCGCAGACCGTGCGCGTGGTGGACCTGGCGCCCACCCTGGCGCGCGTCCTTCGCGTGGAGCCGGCGGAGGCGCTGGACGGACGGGTGCTGACGCCGGCCCTGCGCTAGGCACGCACGCGCCTTGCACCCCTCGCCGCCCCGGAAGCGGCACGTGACCGAGCGCGCGGGGGCGGCACCGTCCGTCCCCGCGCGCCGCCGCCGCTCCCTTCCCCCAGCCGCCGGTGCCCACGCCGTGAGCCAGACAGGCCTCGCCATCGCCCAGCTCCACCCGGGCGGCCTCTTCCCCGCCACCCGGCCCATCCCGCCCGACGCCTCCGACGCGCTCGTCCCCAGCGAGGGGCCCGAGGCGTCGCTGGTGCGCGTGTGGCTGGACCCCGCCGCCTGCGCGCGGGGAAGGATGGAGTGGGAGCGCGCGGCGGAGCTGGCCCTGGGGGGCGCCGCGATCGCGCGCGAGCACCTGCTGGACGGGGTGGAGGCGGAGGCGCGGCACGAGGCCGCCGCCGTGGCCTTCCTGCGGGGCGACGCGGACGCGGCGGCGTCCACCTGGTGCGCGCTGGAGGAGGACGCCCCCTCCGCCGCGTCGCGCGCCCGAGCCCGGTTGGGGCTGGCGCTCGCCCGCGCCGCCGGGGGAGACGCGGAGGGAGCGATGCGGCAGGCGGAGACCGCCGAAGCCGCGCTGCTGACCGCGGGAGACGTGGCCGGGGCGCTGCGGGCCCGCCTCTCCCGCGCCGTGCTGCTGGTGGGGCTGGGACGCCTGCGCGAGGGCGGGAAGCAGGCCCGCGAGGGGCTGCGGGACGCGCGCCGCGCGAAGGACGCCGAGGGAACAGCGGCGGCGCTGATGGCCTGCGCCGTGGCCGCCCTCGCCGGCGGCGCGCGCGCCGAGGCCCGCGCGCACCTGGGCGAGGCGGTGCGCGCCTTCGCCCGCGCGTGCGACGCCCTGCGCCAGGTGCAGTGTCACTTCCTGCTGGGCGAGATCGCCTACGAGGCCGAGGACCCCATCCGCGCCGGCACGCACTACCGCGGCGGACTGGGTCCCGCGCGGCAGGCGGGGTGGCAGGACGCCGTGGAGCTCCTCTCGCTCCGCTTCGAGCACCGCTAGCGTAGCGACGGCGGAGCTTCGCGTCATTTCGCTCAGGGCTCTTTCGCCCGCCGGCTGGCCCACGACCCCTGAGAGATCGCACAGCACTGGAGGGGCACTACACGAGCGCTCCCGGCAGGCTCCCGTCGCGCGACGCAGCCTGCACCTTTGGACGCGGAGTTCACGGAGTGCGCGGAGTGCGCGGAGTGCGCGGAGTGCGCGGAGAGGGCGATCGTAGTACTTTCGCGAACTCCGCGAACCCTCTTTTCAAAATCCGCGTCTCGACCTCGTGAGTTCAGGGAGGAAACGGAGCGACTTTCGAAACTCCCTGAACCCCCTCGACTCTTCCTTTGCGGTTGGTCGCCTGCCGCGCGGGACGTCCGGGGCGGAAACGCAGGACCGCAAGCGGCGCGGCTGCCGGGGGGAGGGTGGCCGCGCCGCCTCGACGTCTGACGACGACGGCTGGTGCTTTCTCAACGCATCTCCCCTTCCACTCCGGGCCTGGTACCGGGGAGCCCGACGCGTTCCCCACCGATGAACGCGGCGCGCGCACGGGGAGCGCCGATCGAACGGAACGATGGGGGACGATGCCGAAAACCGGAAGGCCCGGCGAGCTTTCGCTCGCCGGGCCTTCCGTCCTGCCTACCGCGTGGGGCTGCCGATCAACCGTACTGCGGGTTGCCGATCGCCTCGTTGCGGTCCGGGATGTAGCACTCCGCGGTACCGTACTCCCCGAACGACGGGTTCGGGTGGTCCCCCGTGGGGAACTCGTCGATGCCGTAGAACGCCTTGTACCGGCGGATGTCACCCAGACGGTGGCCGTCCAGGAAGAAGTCCCGGCGGCGCTGGTCCCGAAGCGCCGCGCGGAACTCCGCATCCGTCGTCGGCGTGGTGATCGTCTGGTTGCCGGCGGCCTGGCGCGACTGCAGGAACGCCAGGTTGACCGCGTTCAGCCCCTCGGCCTCGGCCACGATGTACTGCGCCTCCAGGCCGGAGGAGAAGCGCACCGCGGTGGTGCGGCCGAACGCCACCGGCGTGCCCTCGGTGTAGCCGCTGAACGAGGGCGGCTGGGCCGGCGTGTACAGCACCGTCGTCCCGTTGTGGCCCACCCCCGGACCCGTGTGACGCACGCGCGGGTCGTTCAGGTTCAGGAACTCCTGGTCCACCCCGAGGTTCCGGTTGGTGCCGGAGGTCGCCGAGAAGAACGGGTTCTCGAGGTAGGACTTCGTGTCCGAGTGGACCACGCGGGCCACGAAGTCGGGCGAGACGAGCCTCGCCGTGTTTGCCGCCTCGGTCCGGTTGTTCATGTTCAGGTACGTCCGGGCCAGGCCCACGCGCGCCAGGTTCAGGACCTGGTCCGCCTCGGCACGACCCGCGGCCGTGGTCTGCGCCGCCCGGTTGGCGGTGGCGATCTGGATCGCCTCCTGGTAGAACGGGACGGCCCGGGCGAAGATCTCCTGCGAGTTCAGCGCCGGCTGGTCCGGAGCGACCGGAGCCATGCAGAGCGTCTCGGCCATGATCGTGTTCGCGTACCCGGCATAGGCCAGGGCCCGCGCCACGCGGATGTCCGTCGCCGCCGCACCGCCGAGGAGCGCCTTCAGCCGCGCGGCCATGTCCTCGGTGGAGAAGCGGGTGCGCTGCAGCGGAACGTAGATGTCCGGCAGCACCGAGTTGCTCTGGCGGACGATGCGGAGGTCGAACTCCTGCCACTCCGTGAAGTTGTGGCCGGTGACCGCCTCGTCGCTCAGGATCGCGCCGGCGTACGCGTTGCCGGCGTACATGCGGTTGAAGTCGCTGATGCCGGAGGTGGCCAGCTCGTTCAGGACCGTCGTGTCGTTCAGGTTCTCCTCATTGATGGCCCCGGGATTCTGGACCGTGAGGAAGTCGCTGCAGGCGCCCAGGGCTCCGACCAGCCCGAGGGCGGTGAGCCCCCTGAGTGCCTTCTTCTGGAACTCGAAGTTCATAGTCATGCCTCTGAAGGAACGGCCCGCTTAGAAGCGGACGTTGACCGTGGCCACCCACTGACGCATCGCCGGAACCGTCATGTAGTCGGAACGGCTGAAGGTCGCGGGACCGGAGATGTTGCCCTCCGGATCGGTGCCCGAGTAGTCCGTCCAGGTCTTCAGGTTACGACCCGCCACCGAGAAGCTGAGCCCGTCGGTCCCGAAGCGGCGGGTGAGGCTCGCCGGGACCGTGTAGGTCGCCGAGACCTCGCGCAGCTTGATCGCGTCGGCCTTCTCGATGTAGCGGATGTCGCTGATGAACCCGCGGCCCAGCTTGTTCACGCGGTTCGCGAGCGACGTGTCCGGGTTCACGATCTCCCAGGTGTTGCCGTCGTTGTCGCGGAACTGCTGGGTCAGGTTGTGCTGGTGGTGCCCGCCCTTGTAGTCGACGAACGCGTACAGCTGCAGGTTGTTGAACAGCGTGAACGTGTTCGAGAACGACGCCTCCTTGGTCGGGACCGGCGTGCCGATGTAGATGGCCGTGTCCTGGAAGAGCGCCGACACCGACCCGTTGGCGTTCGTCCGGTACGCCATCGTACCGTCCTCGTTCCGCTGGAAGTCGATGGCCCAGTAGCCGGCGAGCGGGTAGCCCTCGCGGATCTGCTGGCCCTCGTTCGTGAAGCCGTACAGGATCGGCTCCTCGTTCGTGCGCGACCCGCCGAACGACACGAACTCGTTGCGGTTGGTCGAGAAGCCGATGCGCGAGTCCCAGGTGAAGCGCGGGCTGCGGATCGGGGTGCCGTACAGGGCCAGCTCGAAGCCCTTGTTGTTGATCTCGCCGACGTTCTGCAGCGGCGAGCTGTTGAAGCCGCTCGACGGCGCCACCGGCACGCCCAGGAGCGCGTCGCGGGTCGTCTTGTTGTAGAACGTGGCCTCCAGGCCCATGCGGTCCTGCAGGAGCGAGGCGTCCATCCCGACCTCGATCTCGCTGCCCGTCTCGGCCTTCAGGTCGCGGTTGCCGAACGCCGAAGCGCGGAACGCGCTGCGGGCGACACCGTCACCGCCGTTGTCCAGGATCACGGTCGAGGCGGCGTACGTCCGGTCCGCCGCGAAGGCGCCCGGAGAGTTGCCGGCCCGGCCCCAGGCGGCGCGGAGCTTGAGCTCGTTGACGGACGGGAGGTTGAACCAGTCCTCCTCCGACACCACGTACGCGATGGCCGCCTTCGGGTACAGCACGTAGTCGAAGTCGGCGCCGAACGTGGAGTTGTCGTCGGCGCGCAGGGCGCCGGTCAGGAACAGGCGGTTCCGCCAGCCGATCTGCTCCTGCACGAACACGCCGAGCGAGTTCGTCTCGGAGAAGCCCTCGAACGCGCGCGTCGTGGTGGCGGTCGAGACCAGGCGGACGTTGTCGTTGATCAGGCCCTCGCCCACGCCCTGCAGGTCGCGCGAGCGGCGGCCGAGGAACTGCATGCCGAACGAGAAGTTGGACTGGATCTCGGCCGGGAGCTCGTTGGTGAGCGTACCGGCGTAGTCCACCGTGTAGTCACGGTTGTTCAGGTCCCACTGCGAGATGTAGCCGATCGCGGCGGTCGGGCCGTAGGGGGCGCGGCCGGTGCGGTCGATCGGGTAGAACTCGGTGTTCAGGAGCTGGGAGCCGTCCAGGCCCGCCGTAAGGCGGTTCCGGAACCAGTGCCACGGCTGGAAGTTCGCCGTCGCGCCCAGCACCACGCGGTCGGTGCGGGTCTGGTTGTTGAAGATCCGCATCTCGGTCGGGCTGAGACCACGCCAGCCCTCCTGGAACGTGCCCGCCAGGCGCACGAACGGATAGCCGCGGAACGCGTTGCGCAGCCAGCCGCTGGACGCGTTGTCGTTCAGCGGAAGGCGCCCGTGCGTGCGGTTGACGTTCAGGTTGACCGCGAAGTCCAGGTTGTCCTTCGGGCTCACGAAGAAGTTGGTGCGCCCGCCGGTCCGCTTGAAGTAGTTGTTGCTGAAGATGCCGTTCTCGCTGTCCTTGTCGCCCGACAGGTAGAACGAGTACCGCTCGCCGCCGCCACGCGCGGAGAGGTTGTAGTTCTGGATCTTCCCGTCGCTGATCGCGTCGAACAGCGGCTGCTGCGAGATGACGCGCTGCTCGGCCGGGGCCGTGGGGTCGATCCCCGCGCAGCCGGCGAAGTAGGTGCCGTTCGACGGCGCGCTCGTCGCGATGCGGGCCGGGGAGCAGAGCAGGTAGTTGGTGGGCATGGGAGCCCCCCAGCGGGTGAAGCCCTGCTCGGTCTTGGCGGACCACTGGATCTTCTGGTCGCCGACCTTGCCCTTCTTGGTGATGATCTGGATCACGCCCGCGGCCGCCTCGGCCCCGTAGAGCGTCGCCGCGGCCGGCCCCTTGATCACCTCGATGGACTCGATGTCCTCGGGGTTGATCGCGTCCAGCGTGGAGAGCTGCTGGCCGGCGACGCCGGGGTCGATCGTGTTCGAGTTCATCCGCACGCCGTCGATGTAGAAGATCGGCTGGTTACCGCCCGAGATCGAGCCGGTACCACGGATGCGGATGCTCGCGGCGGCGCCGGCCGTGCCGGAGCCCGGGAGCACGGTCAGGCCCGGAGCGCGGGCCTGCAGGAGCTGCGCGACGTTCGCCACGGGCGCCCTGTCCGTGATCTCGGACGCGTTCACCGTGGTGACCACGTTGCCGACGGAGCGCCGCTCGGTGGCGCCGGGCGTGCCGGTGACCACCAGGGCGTCCAGGGCGATGGCGCTGGTGCCCAGGGTGAAGTTCGCGGTGGCAGTGCCGCCCGCGGTGACGTTGACGCTGCGGCTCGAGCCCGTGTGGCCGAGAAGCTCGGCGCGGACGTTGACCGTTCCAGCCGGGACGTTGGCGAGGACGTATTCACCAGCCGCGTTGGTGACCGCGCGTCGGCTGCCGCCGACGACGGTGACCTGCGCGCCGCTGAGCGGACGCTGGGAGGACGCCTCGGTCACCGTTCCGCGAATCGTACCCGTCGCCTGTGCGGCGAGGGGGGCCGTCGCCGCTCCGAGCACCACCGCTGCCGCGGCTAGACTCAGAGCTGACCTAAGACGAGTGGAGTAACCCATCTCTTGTCTCCTGAACAGCTTGTAGGAAGTGAACCACTAGGGCCGTACCGAACCGCACGTAGGTCGGGTAAGTCTCCTTTCCGGATCGAGGTGGGTGGACGTTGACACGCAGATTTTCGAACGAACGTTCCGCCGACGGCGTGGTCCGGCCGTCGTCGCGGGAGCCCCGTTGCCCGGGAAGAAGACTGCGAGGTTCGTTTGCTGGTGAACTTCGTAGTCTAGCGCCAGGGCCAACGGCTTGTCAATACCCGTGCGTCGTAACGGGTTACGTCGGCGGCGGCCGGGGCCGCGCGCCCCGGGAGTCAGACCCCCGCGATCCCTTCCAGGCGGCGTACGATCGCCGGAAGGTCGTCGGCGTTCCGAAGGATCAGAAGGATGGTGTCGTCGCCCGCGATGGTCCCCAGCACCTCGGGCCACTCCTCCCAGTCGATCCCGGCGGCGACCGGCTGCGCGCCGCCCACCAGCGTCTTCACGACCAGCAGGTTCCCCACCCCCTCGGCGCCCAGGTAGAGCGAGGGAAGCAGCCTCGCCAGCGCCGGGGTGGGGTCCGTCAGGTGCGAGGGGGCGGTGTACGCGGCCCCGCCCTGGTCGTCCGGGGCCTTCAGCAGTCCCAGCTCGCGGATGTCGCGGGAGAGGGTGGCCTGGGCCACCTCGATCCCCCGCTCGGCCAGCATCTCCCGCAGCACCTCCTGCGAGGAGACGCGGCGCTCGCGGACCAGCTCCAGGATGGCGGCGTGGCGCTGCGGCTTCACGGGACCCGGGGGCGGGATCGGGGGCTCGCGGAGCGCGGGCCGTGGCCCGCGGGCCTTCGCGGCGGCTGGAGAGAGTGGTCCGCAGGGTCATGCCTACCTCCGGGCGGACGGGAACAACGTAGACCCGGCCCCGGAGGCACGCAAGCGAAAGGGTGGAGCGGCGCCCGCAAGGCGCCGTGACGCTGGGCCCGGTGGTCAGACCATCCGGGCGTCGTCTCCCACCGCGGAGAGGGTGATCAGGAGCGCGCTGTCTTCCGTGGCTCGGATGTCGTGCGCGTCCCCGGGTCCGAAGAAAAGGACCTGCCCTTCCCGCAGCTCGTACTCCTCACCCCCCGCCCGGAAGCGCAGCGCGCCCGCCAGGACGTGGATCGTCATCGGGGAGTCGGCCTGGTGCGTCCCGATCTCGTTCCCCGCCTGCATCACCGTCACCGTGAGACGGAACCGGCCGGACTTCGCGAGCGTCCGCCCGGCGCGGCCGCTCCGCTGGTACGACTCCTCCGCGCGCAGCTCCGGTAGGAGCGAGGGAAGGTCGAAGCTCAGCACCGGGCCGGCGAGCGGTCGGTTGATCGAGGACATGGACTGACTCCCGTCGGTGAATGAATGATCCAGGGATGCACTTTGTGACACCCGACCCGCCCCGGCCCCCCGGGCCGGCCCTCTTCAGTACCACTGCACCAGCCCCACGTACCACTTTCCGCTCCCTCCGCCGGAGGGGCGGACCCACTCGGCCGAGACGGTGTCGTCGAAGAGCGACAGGCCCACCCCCCACGCCGCCCGCACCCCGTCGGTGACGGGGGAGCCCAGGCGCAGCAGCGAGGGCCGCGCCCGCTCCGACACCTCCGCCCACCCGGCGTCGCCCGAGACCACCAGCGAGGGGCGCAGCGGCGGCATGGCGAAGAAGCCGATGCGGAAGAGCGGCTGGCTGCTGTACGGGGGAAGGTGCCCCAGCACCCGCACCTTCGCGAGGGCGGCGGTGGAGCCGCCGAAGGCGTTGGGGTCGTAGCCGCGCAGCCCCTCGGTGCCCCCGAAGCGGAAGAGGAACTGCGGGGGCGGCTCCCCGGTCACCAGCCCGCCGTCCACCCGCCCCGCCACCGTCACGAAGCGGGTGGGGCGCCGCGTGGCCAGCCGCCCGGTCAGGCGGACCGTGCGGAAGTCCCCCAGCCCCGCCTCGGCCCGCGCCATCGCCACGAACGAGCGCTGGATGCCGAAGGCCCCGGCGCCGGTGGCGTACACGGCCTCGCCCTCCACCGCGGCGTGGTTCCCGGCGTCGGCCGGGGCCACGCGGGGGAAGTCAAGGCTGTCGGCCTCGCCCAGCAGGAAGCGCTCGGTGTTGCGCTCCACCGGGGTGTGCCGCTCCCACCGCAGCCCCAGCCGCGCCGAGAGGGGCCCCGCCGAGCGCGTGCCGCCCACCTCCACCCCCGCGGCGTCGTAGTAGTCGCGGGTGTCGGTGCCCGCCAGCGCCGCGCCCAGCGTCCACCCCAGCCCCCACTGCAGCGACGGGCGGAAGGCCTGCGTGTCGCGCAGGCGCCGGTACGCGCCGATCGAGGCCACCAGGCGCGCCGGCGGCGCCGCGCCCGCCGGCGGCGGCACGGCGGGCCCGCCGGGGCGCCAGCGCAGGACCAGCTCGCCGCGCGGCACGCCCTCGGCGAAGGCCCACCCCCCGGTGCCGTACACCTCCCAGTCCCGGTCCTCCACGGCGCGCGGGCGCACCCGCACGCCGCCGCCCAGGAAGAGCCCCTCCACCCGGTTGTAGCGCACCAGGTGGTCGCTGCTCTCCAGCCGCGGCGTCACCTGGATGGGCCCGCCGGTCTCGGGCGGCCGCACGATCTCGCGCAGGTCGGCGAAGTCGGTCGTCCGCAGCTCCTCGGCCTCGGAGCCCACCGGCCCCCATCCCTCGAACGCGGCGTCGCCGCGGCGGCGGTCCCACACCAGCCGCGAGCGCCCGGCCGCGTCCGGCGTCCACCCGGTGTTGACCTGGAAGCGGGAGAGGGTGGTCACCAGGCGCACGCCCACGGCCCCGCCGAAGAGGGGGGAGGTGGCCTGCACCTCGCGCCGCTGGCGGTAGGGGAGCCAGTAGCGCCCCTCGACCAGCGCGCTCTCGAGCTCGAAGAACACGCCCGTCTCCCCCACGGCGAAGCCGCCGCCTCGCGCGACGAACCCGAAGCGCGCGCGCACCACGGCGGCGCGGTCCAGGTCCACCCAGAAGGTGCCCACCACGAGCTGCTGGTCCACCTCCTCCGCGCCCGGCCTGCGCCGCACCTCCACGGGGACGAGCGTGGTGGTCCCCTCCTGCGTGCGCACGCGGACGGTGTCGCCCGACTGGTAGCGGTACAGGTCGACGCCGCGGAACGAGAAGGGGTGCACCGCGCGCGCGACCCGCGTGCGCCCCGAGCCGCCCGCGGGGGCGAGCTGGAAGATGCTGATGGTGTTGCCGTACAGGTGCGGGATGATCCAGGGCGACTCCAGCATGGAGCCCACCGTGTACGGCACGGGCGCCATCATCCGCACCCGGTGCCCCTCCACCCGCTGCAGCACGGCGCCGCTGCGCTCCCAGCGCACGTCGCCCGCCAGCTCGTCCACGGTGACGGGAAGCTCGCCGCCGGGGAGCGAGTCGGCGCGCAGGGCCACGTGCGCCACGCCGCGCATGGTGGCGTGGTAGTCGCGCAGCCCCTCGGGCACGGTGCTGCCCGCGCGGATCACGCGCTCCACCAGCGCCTGGGTGGCGGGGGAGTCGAAGGCGGGGACGGTGTCCCCCGGAGCCGCCGCGCCCCCCTGCAGGAGCAGGGCGGCGGAGAGGGCGAGCAGGGTCATGTGCGGAGCCGGTGTCGGGAGACGGGGCGCGCCCGCGCGGGCGCGCCGGCGGGAGAGGTGGGCAAGCGCCGCGCCAGCGGGGGCCTCATCCGTCCATCCCCCGGCGCGCGGCCACGCCCACGGCGGGGCGGTTGGTGATGACGGCGCGGGCCCCCGCGCGAAGGTGCGCCGCGATGCGCTCGGGCTCGTCGACCGTCCAGGTCACGGCGGGCAGCCCCAGCGCCACCGCCTCCGCCAGCGCACCGTCGTCGGCCAGCTTCCCCGCCAGGCACACGCCCCCCGCGCCCAGCGCGCGGACGCCCGCCCGCACCTCGTCGTCCCAGCGCTCGGTCAGGAAGTACACACGGGTGCCCGGCGGCGACATGCGCCGCAGCTCCCAGACGATCTCGGGGACGAAGGAGGAGAGGATGGTCCTCTCCAGCACGCCGGCGCGGTGGAGGACGTCCAGCACCCGCCCCTCGATCCCGCCGCCCTTCACCTCCACGTTCAGCCAGGCGCCGCTCTCCGCCGCCCACGCGGCCACCTCCTCCAGCCGTGGCACGGGCTCGCCGCCGGAGCGCAGGCGCGAGACCTCGGCCCAGGGGAGCGCGGAGACGGGCCCGGCGCCGTCGGTGGTGCGGTCCAGGGTGTCGTCGTGGATCACCACCGGAACGCAGTCGGCGGAGGGCTGCACGTCCAGCTCCACCCCGTCGGCCCCCTGCTCCAGGGCCAGGCGGAAGGCGCGCATGGTGTTCTCGGGCGCGTCCGCCGAGGCGCCGCGGTGGCCGAGGATGAGTGAGGCGGTCATCGCCGTCGGTCCGGGGGACGGGTGGGGCGCTCGCGCGCCGCTGCTGGCAAAGGGTATGGGGCCTGGCCGCTCCCAGGTCAAGCGCCGACGTCCCTCTCCCGCGGAACTCGCGTGGGTTCCCGAGGTGGCCGTCGCGCCCGGCTGGCGACCTTCAAAGGGGGAGTTCAAAAAGAGTTCAGGGAGTTTTGGATTTGCATCGCCGGCCGTTCGCCCCCGCGCTCGCGGACTCCGGGTTCCAGAACTCCCCGACTCTCTGGAGGACTTCTCGCGCGGCAGGCGACGAGGTTGGGACGCGGAGACGCGGAGAGCGCGGAGGCGCGGAGAACAGCAACCGCTTTTCGTAGTTTCCGCGTCTCCGCGTCCTCCGCGTCTCCGCGTGGAAAACCGTGGGATCAGCACGAGACGGCAGCCTGATCGGCGCGACCAGCCTTGACATCGCGAGGCAGGGACGGCAACCTGCGGGCGTCCCCCTCACCCGCTCTCCGCATGACCCCGCCCGCCAAGGCCGCCGCTCCCGGCGACGCCTTTCCGCCGACCCGCCATTCGCTGCTCGCCGCGCTCCATTCGCCGGAGAAGGGCACGCGCGAGCGCGCGCTGGAGGCGCTGGCGTCGGCTTACTGGCGCCCCGTGTACCGCCACCTGCGGCTGCGGTGGGGCGGGAGCCGCGAGGACGCCGAGGACCTGACGCAGGAGCTCTTCGCCCGCGCGGCGGAGCGGGGGCTGTTCGAGGGCTACGATCCTTCTCGCGCGCGCCTGCGGACGTGGCTGCGCGCGTGCGCCGACCGACTGGCGAGCAGCGCGCGGCGGGACGCCCGGCGGCTGAAGCGCGGCGGCGGCGCGTCGGTCGTGTCGCTGGACTTCGCGGCGGCGGAGGCCGAGCTGGTGGCGCACCCCCCGGCGGACGGGCTGGACCCCGACGAGGCGTTCCGCCGCGAGTGGGTGCGCAGCGTGTTCGGGATGGCGGTGTCGCGGCTGCGCGTGGAGTGCGCCGCCTCCGACCGCGGCGCGGTGCGCCTGGCCCTCTTCGAGCGGCTGGACCTGCGCAGGGCGGAGACGGGGGAGGCGCCGTCGTACGCGGAGCTGGCGGCGGAGCGCGGCATCCCCGTCACCCAGGTCACCAACCACCTGGCGTGGGCGCGCCGCCGCTTCCGCGCGCTGGTGCTGGACGTGCTGCGCGACACCAGCGGGAGCGAGGAGGAGTACCGCGCCGAGGCGCGCGACCTCCTGGGAGCCGCCGCCCCGTGAGCTGGCTTCCCGACGCGGTGCTGGAGCACCTGCGCGGCGCCGAGCCGCCCCCGGACCTGGCGGGGACCCGGTACGAGGAGCCGCGGGAGATCGGGCGCGGCGCCATGGGCGTGGTCTGGCGGGTCCGGGACCGCGGCCTGGGGCGCGACGTGGCGCTCAAGGTCCTGCGCGACGGGCGCCCGGGGATGGCCGCGCGGATGCTGCAGGAGGCGCGCATCCTGGCCCGCCTGGAGCACCCCGGCATCGTCCCGGTGCACGACGCGGGGACGCTGGCGGACGGGTGCCCGTTCTACGCGATGAAGCTGGTGCGCGGGCTCCGCCTGGACGCGCTCCCGGCGGAGACGGCGGTGCCGGAGCGGCTCCGCGTGTTCCTGCGCGCGTGCGAGGCGGTGGCGTTCGCGCACGCGCACGGCGTGGTGCACCGCGACCTGAAGCCCGAGAACGTGATGGTCGGTCCGTTCGGCGAGGTGCTGGTGATGGACTGGGGGATCGCCCGGGTCCTCGGCTCGGCAGAGGCGACGGCGGACGACGCCCCCTCCGCCGCCGCGGTGGAGACGGCGCACGGGACCGTGCTGGGCACGCCCGGCTACATGGCGCCCGAGCAGGCCGGCGGCGACCCCGGGGCCACCGACGCGCGGGCGGACGTCCACGCGCTGGGCGGCATCCTCCACTTCCTGCTGGCCGGCGTCCCCCCCGGCACGCCCTCCGCCGAGAGCGACGGCCGCATCCCCGGCCCCCTCCGCGCCGTGCGCGACCGGGCGATGGCGGCGGACCCCGCCGCGCGCTACGCATCCGCCGACGCGCTGGCGGCCGACGTGGAGGCGTTCCTGGCCCACCACCGCGTCTCCGCCTACCGCGAGGGGTGGTGGGAGCGGGCGCGTCGCGTCGTCTCCCCCTATAAGGCGTTCATCCTGCTGCTGCTGGCGTACCTCGCGGCCCGCGTGGCCATCCTGGTCTGGGGCGGCCGCTAAAGGACCGCGCCCCGAACGGAGTATGGTACATCGAAGGGGCCGTCCGGCCCCGCTCTCCCGCCACCGCATCCCCTGGAGAACCCTCGCATGAACAAGCCCGTCCTCGGCCTGGCGCTCGGCGGCGCCCTGGGCACCCTCGACGGCCTCTCCGCCCTGGTCTCCGCCCCCGAGACCGCCCCGTACATCGCCAGCATCGTCATCGGCTCCACCTTCAAGGGGGTGATCGCCGGCGTGCTGATCGGCTGGTTCGCGCGGAAGGTGGACTCGCTGCCGCTGGGCATCCTCTTCGGCCTGGGCGTGGGGCTGCTGCTGGCCTTCGGCGTGGCCTCCATGCCCGCGGCCACCGGCGAGCACTACTACTGGGAGATCATGCTGCCGGGCGGCCTGGTGGGCGCCATCGTCGGCTACGCCACGCAGCGGTGGGGAACCCGCCCCGCCCGCCGCCCCACCCACGCCGTCTGACCCGGCGAGGGAGACCATGCCCCCCCTCCCCCCGCGCTCGCGGACTCCGGCTCCCCGAGCTCCCTGAACTTCCCACCCCCCTCTTCCTCGTCTCTCGGGCACGAGACGGAGCCGGCCGGAGGACTCCTCGGCCGCAGGCGACGAGATGAGGAAGATGTGGCCTCGGCCCGAGACGACAGCCAGATCGGGGCGACGAACCGTGACACCGCGAGGCGGTGGCGTGCTGGCGTACGCCACGGACACGAAGGCAACGCCGTCGGGATGATCCAAGCGGACGCCTCGGCGGCCGGAGGCGAGCCGCGGGAGCACGCTACCGCCCTCCCTGCTTCAGCACCTCGATCAGCAGCGGCCGCACGCCGTCGACCACGAACTGCACGGCGATCACGGTCACCAGCAGCCCCATGATGCGCGTCATCACGTTCAGCCCCGTGCGGCCGAAGAAGCGCACCAGCCGCGGCGCCACCGACAGCACGACCCACGCGATGGCGAGCACCGCCGTCACGGCGCCGAGCACGACCGTCCCGCGCACCGCGCTGTTCGCCTGCGTCATCAGCACCATCACGGTGGTGATCGCGCCCGGGCCCGTGATCATGGGGATGCCGAGCGGGGTGACGCCCACGTTCTCCTTGGAGCGGCCCTCCTGCGTCTCCTCCTCGGTGGTCCTTCCGCGCGCCTCCTTGGCCTGGAGCATGTCCATGCCGATCCCGAAGAAGATGATGCCGCCGGCGATGCGGAACGCGTGGATGGTGATGCCGAAGAGCTGGAAGATCGCCCCACCCAGGAAGGCGAAGACCACCAGCACGGCGAAGCCGGTGAAGATGCCGCTGCGCAGCGTGCGCCGGCGGTGCTCCCCCGTGTAGCCGTCGGTGAGCGCCAGGTACATGGGCGCCGTGCTGAGCGGGTTGATGATCGCCAGCAGCGACGTGAAGCAGAGCAGCGCGAACTTGGTGAGGTCGTCGTCCACCGGCTACTCCGGCAGCGGACGCGCGGCAAGAATCCCCGTCCCCGTGCGCAGCCCCTGCACGTACTCGGCGACGGTGCCGCGGGACACCTCAACCACGCCGCCGGAGAGCGGGGCGTGCAGGACGCGCATCACCCCGTCCTTGGCGCGGTAGGCGAAGCCCGTGTGCGTGGCGTCCAGCCCCGCGAGCGACGTCGCGAAGGCGAGCACGTCGCCCGTCCGCAGCCCGGGCGTGACGGAGGCGATGCGCTCCTCCGGCACCAGCCGGCGCGGGATCGTGTCCAGGCGCTGCTCGATGTCGCCGATCACGCGGAAGGTGGCGTCGTCCTTCAGCGCCGCGTAGGAGCCGCGGTGCTCGGTCATGAACCGCAGCGGCCGCCGGTCCTCTCCCGCGGCCAGGTCCCGGCCCAGGTCGCGGACCAGGCCGCGCCGGTGCCCGTCCGCGATCCATTCGCTGAAGTAGTGCAGACGGGAGATGTACCCGTCGCGCACCCCGCCCCGGTAGCGCATCCGCGCGACCTCGCGCCCGAACGCCGCCCAGGTCGGCTCCCCGCCGGACGCGGCGACGCGCGCCACGGCGATGCACGACTCCACCAGCGTCACGCAGTCGAACCTCGAGAGCGTCAGCACCAGCGGCTCCCGGCGCGGGTCGGCTCCCCGCGCGGAGAGGTAGGCGTCCAGCGTCCCCGCCGCGTATGGCGAGCCCAGCGAGAGCTCGCCGACGCGCGCGACGGCGCGGCCGAGCGGCGCGCCCCAGCGCACCAGCCCCTCGCGGCGAAGGACGCGCACCCACTCGCGCAGGCGCCGCTCGTCGGCGGGGTCCTCCGCCATCGCTGCCAGGGGGCGTGCGCCGGCCAGGGCGGCGGCGGAGAGCGCCGCGGTGCGCAGGAAGTCGCGTCGGGACAGGGACATGGCGGCGCCTGTGAGGGGAGCGGCCCGAGCGGGGAAACGTATCGGGCGGAGGGGGATGGGGCCAGCCGCCGGCGTCAGCCGAGGGGGCCTTCCGGGCCAGCGTCCAGCGGCCCGAGCTCGATCTGGCCGTCCGCCCCCGCGCGGCCGGCGCGCAGCACGGCGTTCAGCAGCCCGTCCACCAGCTCCAGCCGGTCGCGCTCGGTGCGCTGCATCAGCAGCTCCTGCTGCCAGGTGGGGTCGATGCGGATGGTCTGCGCGAGCGGGAACGCGGCCTCGGCCGCCTCGTCGATCTCCGGGAAGGGCCTCGGAAGCTCGATGACCTCGTCCAGCACGCGGTGGTACAGGTCGATGGTCCTCCTCCGCCGCGCCGCCATCCCGGCCTGCTCCCCGCCGCGGTCCTGGTACCCCTCCACCAGCGCCTCGTAGTACATCGCATCGGACTCGATCCCGTCCTCCACCCGGAAGCGCTCCAGCCCGCGGCTGACCACCAGGGAGCGGCCGTCGGGGAGCGGCTGGAAGCGCAGGATCTCCGCCACGCATCCCACCCCGCCGGGCTCCATGCCGTAGGGCCCGTGGCGGTCGGGGTCGTGGTAGATGACCCCGAAGCGGCGGTCCCCCTCCAGGCAGTGCGCCATCATCTGCCGGTAGCGCGGCTCGAAGACGTGCAGCGGCATCAGGGCGCCCGGCAGGAGCACCACGGGAAGGGGGAAGAGCGGAAGGCGGCGCATCCAGAAAGATCGGCCCGCCGGGCGGGATCGTCCACCCCGGCGGGCCGATTCCGCCATCGCTCTCCGCGTCGTTCAGTCCGCCGCCGCGCGCTCCCCACCCGCATCCGCCGCCGCCTTCTGCTGCAGCGCGCGCCACACGCGCGGCGGCGAGAAGGGAAGCGAGTCCATCCGCACCCCCACCGCGTCGTAGATGGCGTTGGCGATGGCGGGGATGGAGGGGTGCAGCGGGCCCTCGCCGGCCTCCTTGGCGCCGTACGGGCCCTCGGGGTCGATGGACTCCACGATCAGCGAGTGCAGCTCGGGCGTATCCAGCGAGGTGGGGATGCGGTAGTCCAGCAGCGACGGGGCGTTGTGCAGCCCGGCGCGCCCGTGGTCGGCGTCCTTGAACACGTGCTCCTCCATCAGCGCCTCGGCGAAGCCCATGTAGGCCGAGCCCTCCATCTGCCCCTCCACGATGGCGGGGTTGAGCGCCCGGCCGCAGTCGTGCGCCACCCAGATCGACTTCACGTCCACGAACCCCGTCTCCGCGTCCACCTCCACCTCGGCAACGTGCGCGGTGAACGAGTACGCGGGCGACGCGCCGATGGTGCCCCCGCGGTACTCGCCGTGCACGTCGCGCGGCGTGTTGTACGAGCCCACCGTGCCCAGCGTGCCGTGCTTCGCCTCGGCCAGGTTGAAGGCCTCCACGATGGACATGTTGCGACCGGTGTCCGCCGCGTCCATCGCCCTGCCGCCGGCCAGCAGCACGCGCTTCGGCGGGATCTCCCACGCGGCGCCCACGGCGTCCTGCACCAGCGCCTTCATCCTGCGGGCGGCGTCCACGCAGGCGTTGCCCAGCATGAAGGTGACGCGCGACGAGTAGGCGCCCAGGTCCACCGGCGTGAAGTCGGTGTCCGAGGGCAGCACGCGCACGTAGTCCAGCGACACCCCCAGCTCCTCGCAGACGATGTACGCCACGAGCGAGGTGGACCCCTGCCCGATGTCCGACGCGCCGGAGAAGACGGCGACGCGGCCGGAGCGGTCCACCTGGAGCTGCACGGCGGACTGCGGCATCTGGTTGGGGTAGATGGGGTAGTTGGTCCCCGAGATGTAGCAGGACCCCGCCACGCCCAGGCCGCGGCCGTACCCCAGGTTGCCGCGCCGCTCCCTCCACCCGCTGGCCCGCTCCACCGCCTCCAGGCACTCCATGAAGCCGTTGGAGGTCACCCGCAGCTCGTTCACCGTGCGCCGGAACGAGCCCATGAAGTTGCGGCGCCGCAGCTCGATGGGGTCGATGCCCACCCGCTCGGCCAGCTTGTCCAGCGTGACCTCGAACGCGAAGCGGGGCTGCACGCTGCCGTGCCCGCGCTTGGGGCCGCACGCCGGCTTGTTGGTGAAGACGCGCGTGGAGTCGAACCGGTACGCGGGGATCTCGTACGGCGCCGCCAGGAGCTGGCCGCTGTAGTACGTGGTGACCAGCCCGAACGACGAGTACGCGCCGCCGTCCAGCAGCGTCTTCGCGTCCACCGCCTTCAGCTTCCCGTCCGCCGTGGCGCCCACCCGGTACTTCATGTGGAAGGGGTGGCGTCCGCGGTGGGCGTAGAAGACCTCCTCGCGGGTGTAGAGGATCTTCACGGGGCGGCCGGTCTTCATGGCCAGCCTGGCCACGCAGAACTCCAGGTCGAACGGCTCGCTCTTCCCCCCGAAGCCGCCGCCCACGTGCGGCTGCACCACGCGCACCTTGGCCGGGTCCAGCTCCAGCACGCGCGCCAGCTCGCGATGCAGGTAGTGCGGCACCTGGGTGGACGACCAGACGGTGAGGCGCCCGCCGGGTGCGCCGCCCTCCTCCCACTGGCCCACCGCGCAGTGGGGCTCGATGGGGGTGTGCGTGGTCCCTTCGAAGAAGTACTCGCCTTCCACCACCACGTCCGACTCCCGCAGCCCCTGCTCCACCTCGCCGAAGTCCAGCTTGACGATCTTGGAGATGTTGCCGTTGTGGCCGGCCTTCTTCGCCTCGTGGATCTGCACGTCGGTGCGGCGCAGCGACTCGAACGGGTCGAGCAGGGCCTCCAGCACCTCGTACTCCACCCGGATCAGCTCCAGCGCGCGGTTCGCCGTGTCCTCGTCGACCGCGGCCACGGCCGCCACCGCGTCGCCGATGTAGCGCACCTTCTCCGTGGCCAGCGCGTGCTCGTCGGGGGTCCAGACGATGATGCCGAAGGGGATGGGCATCTCGTCGCCCGTGACCACGGCGCGCACGCCGGGGAGGGCGAGGGCCTCGGACGTGTCGATGGAGAGGATGCGCGCGTGCGGGTGCGGCGACCGCAGGATCTTGCCGTGCAGCATCCCCGGGAAGACCAGGTCGTCGGCGTAGCGGGCGCGGCCGGTGGACTTCTCCAGGCCGTCGGTCTTCCGCTGGCGGGTCCCGAGGACGTTGAGGGGCCGCGCCTTCTCCTCGCGGTCGCCGTGCACGGGCACCCGCTCCCCCGCGTGCGAGGGGGCGTGGTCCACCACCGGCGTCCCCCGCTCCGCCACCTCGGGCTCGTCCGCCCGGACGCCGCCGCGGGCGCTCTCCATCTCGACGTCCGGAGGGTCCAGCGGGTCGCCGGGCCGGGGGACCTGGTCGCGGGGGTCGTTGCTCATGCGTGCGTCTCCTGCGGGACTGCGGACGGACGGGACGGGGGATCGTGGTCGGGCTCCAGACGCGCCGCGGCAGGACCCCTCACCCCCGGCCCCTCTCCCACAAGGGGAGAGGGGTGCCCTACCCCCTCGCGAAAGGCTGCCAGGATCTGCGAACGGACGGCGGTGGGGTTCCGCTCGAGTTTCCAGGCACTGATGCGGAGAAAGCGCAGGCCCAGGACCTCCAGGCACTCCTGCCGATCACGGTCACGCTGAACCTGCGACTCGTGCACCCCACCATCCACCTCGACGACGAGCCTTTCGGCCGCGCAGAAGAAGTCCACCACGAAAGGACCTATCGGCTGTTGACGCCGGAACTTGCGACCGTCCAGGGCTCGACCGCGGACGATTGTCCACAGCACCTCCTCGCCGCGCGTGGGCTCCTTCCGGAACCCGCGCGCGACCTCCTCCATCCGCGCACGCAACGCCGCAGGAACGTTCCAACGCTGCACCTCTACACCACTAGTGGTTGGGCACCCCTCTCCCCTTGTGGGAGAGGGGCCGGGGGTGAGGGGTGCCGTTGCCGCCCACGCCGATTCTCGCTCGCCGCACAGAACGGCCTCCCCCGTCCGACCCTCCGAGCCCGAGCCTGCGCCCGGGGAGGGGGGTACCGCCGCGCCGGCCGATCCCGCCACCGCCATCACGCCCCTCCGGTCCCGGCCACGCGCTCGGCCGCCACCCCGTCTGTCCTTGCCTCGCCGGCCCCCCGCAACGTCTCGGCAGCCAGCTCCACCGCGTCTAGGATCTTGGTGTAGCCGGTGCAGCGGCAGAGGTTTCCGGAGAGGGCCTCGCGCACGTCGTCGCGGGTGGGGGCGGGGTTCTCCTCGAGCAGGGCGGCGGCGCTCATCAGGATTCCCGGGGTGCAGAAGCCGCACTGCGCGGCGCCGCACACGTCGAAGGCGTCCTGCAGCGGGTGCGGCACGCCGGGGGGGGTGCGCAGGCCCGCCAGCCCCTCCACCGTGCGCACGTCGCGCCCCGCCGACTCCTGCGCGGGGGTGATGCACGACAGGGTGGGCACGCCGTCCAGCCACACGGTGCACGCGCCGCAGTCGCCCTTGTCGCACCCCTGCTTGGAGCCCGTCAGGCCCAGCCCGTAGCGCAGCGTCTCCAGCAGCGTCCAGTGCGTGGGGACGGCCACCTCGTGGGGGTCGCCGTTGACGCGGAGGGTGAGGAGCTCCTTCATGCCGGTTCGCCCGGGGCGGGTCGGCGCGGCCCCCGGTCGGAGGCCGGCGCGCGTCGCCGGAAATCGTTGTCCGTGAATGCTACCCGGCGCGCGGGGGGGTGTCAACGCGGCGCCCGGCGGGCGCTTGCGCGCCTGCCGCAACCGAGGTGCCGCGGGCCCGTTACACCTTCGAGACGCTTCGCCCCCCCTCCCCGCGGCCCCCCGCCCGCGCCGCCCGCCCTCCAGGTGCCCGGCGCGCCCCTCCCCAGCCGGTCCGGGACCCGAGAGACGGAACGGACGGAGGGCACGGCGGGAGCGACGCGCCTCGCCGGCGAGCACCGCCCGGCGCGGGCGCCGCCGGCCCGACCCGGCCGCCTCCCCCCGGAGCGCGACCCGCGGCCCCGCCGCGAACCCGCTCCCACGTCGAACCGATCCGGACTCCGATGAGCCACGCAGACGCCCTCCCGCTGGCGCTCCTCCCGTCCCCCGACCCGCTCCGCGCCGTCCCCACCCCCCACTCCCCCGCGGACGCGTTCCCGAGCCGCATCCCCCCCGCCGCGTGGTCCGCCCCGGCGCGCCGGCAGGCGGTGCCCCGCATCTCCCCGGTCACGATCGGCGAGGAGGACGAGCCGCCGCTCACCTCCGCGCTGCCGCTGGAGGCGTTCGGCACCGCGGCGGAGACGATCCCCCTGCACGAACGGCGGCGGGGCGAGCGCAGGCGCGGCCCGGCCCGGGACGCGTGGTACGGACGCCTGGCCGTGGGCCCGCTCTCCGTGGCCGTGGAGCTGCGCTCTCCCGGCGGCGCGGGCCGGCGCGGCGACGAGCGCGCCCTGCTGGACCTCCTGCGCGAGGCGGGGCTCGTGGCCGCCGCGGGGGACGAGATGCCCGCCGACCCCGCGAACGTGGTGGAGGTGCTCGCCTTCACCGACGCGGACGAGGTGGACCCGCGCCTGCTGGAGCGCCCCTGGGTCCTGGTGCCCCGCCCGGGCGCGCGGCGGGGGTACGCCACGCTGCGCGAGGCGCTGCGCCGCTCGGGCACGGCCGCCGTCGCCCGGCTGCCCCTGCGCGGCCGCACCCGCCTGGCGCTGGTGGTGCCGGTGGGAGGCGCGCTGCTGGTGGAGGTGCTGCGCCGCGCGTCCGGGGTGGCGAGCGCCGCGGAGCTGCCGCTGCCGGAGGCAGCGGAGGCGCGGAAGCGCGACGTGCGCCTGGCCCGCGAGGCCATCCAGGCCCTCCGCACCGGCTTCGACGCCACCGCCTCCGGCGGGGACGCGCACCTCGCCGCCGGCCGCGGCTGCGAAGGGCGGAGGGACGGCGTGGGCGAGGCGCTCACCCTGCTGGCCCGCCTGCGCGACCGGCTGGACGAGGACGATGACGCACCCCGGCGCGGCGCGCGCCGCCGCGGGAGGGGCTGAAGCGGCATCCGCGTCGCCGCAGGCAACGGCGGACGGACGGCGCCGCGGGTCTCCGGCCCCGCGGCGCCGCGTCGTTCCCTCCCGTTCCCGCGCCATCGGCACGCGGGACGGCGCCCGGCCCGCCGCTCCGCCCCCGCCCCCCGCGGGCCGGTTTCGACGCACCGCGCCGCGCCTC
>JASLAX010000242.1 GCA_030146875.1 Longimicrobiaceae bacterium | reverse complement strand
CGCCCCCCGCCAGCGCGGCGGCGACGAACGCGGCGCCCGCGTCTCCCGGGCGGCGGACGGCGGCCAGGCGGGCGGGCGTCACGTCACCCCTGGCCGAAGAGCACCGCCCCCACGGCGGCGCGGGTGGGCACGCCCAGCTTCCCCAGCACCTGCTCGGCGTGGTTTCGGGCGGTGTAGAACGAGACCTCCAGCCGCTTGGCGATCTCGGCGTTGCTGCACCCTTCGGCCAGGAGCCGCGTCACCGCGATCTGCCGCGCCGTGAGCCCGAAGCGGTCGCGCAGGTCGTCGTCGCTCAGCGGCGCGGCGGCCCCGGCGGGGACGGACGGCGCGGCGGGCGCCGCGGCCGGGGCGGCGCGGCGGAGCAGGGCGGAGATGCGCGCCAGCAGCTCCATCACGCTGAACGGCTTGGTCACGTAGTCGTCGGCACCCAGGCGGAACCCCTGGAGCTTGTCGGCCTCCAGGTTCCGCGCGGAGAGGATCAGCACCGGGCACGGGTTGCCGCGCTCGCGCAGCTCCTGCAGCACCGTGTAGCCGTCGCGGTCGGGCAGGCCCAGGTCGAGGACGACGAGGTCGGGCGGCGCGCTCGCGGCCAGCGGCAGCGCGTGCGCCGCGCGCGTCGCCAGCGTCACCTCGTAGCCGTCCACCTCCAGGTTCCGCTGGAGCCCCTCGGCCAGCTCGGGCGAGTCCTCGACGAGAAGGATGCGGTGCTGCATGGTCGTGCGTTCTCTTTCGGTGGGAAGCGTCCGGGTCTCCTGCCGAAGCTACCGGCCGGGTGATCCGCCGGCATGGGTCGAACGACCCCAACCGGATGGGACTCGTCGCTCGCCGTTCAGGCGGGCGCGGGCTCGGCGAGCGGGGCCTCCTCGACGGCGGCGGACGCGGCGGCGAGGGGGAGGGTGAAGTGGAAGACGGTGCCCTCCCCTTCGCGGCTCTCGACCCAGATGCGGCCGCCGTGCGACTCCACCACGGAGCGCGCGATGGCCAGGCCCAGGCCCACGCCGCGGCGGTCGGCGGACTGGGCCTGCCAGAAGGCGCCGAAGACGTGCGGCAGGTGGTCGGCGGCGATGCCGGGGCCGGTGTCGGCCACCGAGACGCGCAGCTCCTCGCCCGCGGGACGGGCGGAGAGGGTGACCACGCCCCGGTCCGGCGTGAACTTCACCGCGTTGCCGATCAGGTTGGAGAGCACCTGCAGCACGCGCGCGGCGTCGGCGCGGACGCGGGGCAGGTCCATCTCGCCCTGTGCCTCCAGCCGGATCCCGCGGGCGGCCGCCAGCGGGCGCAGCGTCAGCAGCGCCTCGCCGAAGAGCGTGGCGGGCAGCACCTCCTCCAGCCGCAGCGGAACGCCGCCGGCGTCCACGCGCGAAACCTCCAGCAGGTCCTCCACCAGGCGGTACATGTGGCGGGCGCTCTGGCGGATGCGGTCCAGGTTCTCGCGCACGTCCGGCGTGGCGCGCGGCGGGAGCATCTCGCCCGCCATCTCCGCGCACATCCCGATCACCGCCAGCGGGTTGCGCAGGTCGTGCGCGACCACGGAGAGCATGTGGTCGCGCGCCTCGGCCGCGCGGCGCGACTCGGCGAAGAGGCGCGCGTTCTCCACCGCCAGCGCGGCCCGCCGCGCCATCTCCGCCGCCAGCTCGCGCTCCTCCGCCGCGAAGCCGCCCGCCGCCCGGGCGAGCCTGATCCGCCCGAAGGCCGCCCCGCCCGTGCGCAGCGGGATCGAGAGCGCGCCGTCGTCGCCTTCCTCCGCACCGGCGGCGAGGAGGGCGGCCGCGCCGGGACCGGCGTGCGCCTCGGCGGCGCGGCGCCAGCCGTCGTCCTCGCGCAGCTCCACCGCGCAGGCGTCCGCCAGGCGGGGGACCACCAGGTGGGCGAGCTGGGCCAGCCCCGTGGCCGCGTCGAGCGAGGCGGAGAGGACGCGGCTCGCCTCGGCCAGCAGCGCGGCGCGGCCCTCGGCGGCCTCGGCGGCCTCCCGCGCGGTGCGCTGGGCGCGGTGGAGGACGCGCGCCTCCAGCAGGTTGCGCACGCGGAGCAGGACCTCCACCCCGTCGAAGGGCTTGGTCAGGAAGTCGCGGGCGCCCTCGCGCAGGGCGCGCTCCTTTGCCTCCGGAGTCACGTCGGCCGTCAGGACCAGGACCGGGAGCCACTCGCCGTCGGGCGTCCTCTCCCGGATCCGGCGGAGGACCTCGAACCCGCTGTGGTGCGGCATGTGGAGGTCCAGCAGCACCAGGTCGGCGTCGTGCTCCTCCAGCAGCCCGACGACGGTGCGCGCGTCGCAGGTGCGGACCAGCGATCGGTAGCCCTCCGTCTCCAGGAAGCCTTCGAGCAGGTCCAGGTTGGCCTCCTCGTCGTCCACCAGCAGCAGGGTGCAGCCGGAGAGGTCGATCATGGGGCCTCGCGGGTGATGAAGCGCTCGACCGTCGCCAGGAACTCGTCCACGTCGATCGGCTTGGTGAGGTACGCGTCGGCGCCGGCCTCGCGCAGGCGGTCCACGCTGTCGCGCGTGGCGTCGGCGCTGATGACCACCACGGGAAGGTCCGACGTGCGGGGGTCCGCGCGCAGGCGGCGCAGCACCTCGCTCCCGGGGATGTCGGGCAGGTGCAGGTCCAGCAGGATCAGGTCGGGGCGGTGCTCGCGGGCCAGCTCCACCCCCAGCCGCCCCTGCAGCGCCGGCACGATCCGCCAGCCGGGGCGCGAGGAGAGGATGGCCTCCACCAGCGAGAGGTTGGCCAGGTTGTCCTCCACGTAGAGGAGCGTCGCCTCGCCCTCCGCCGCCTCGTCCGCCGCCTCCGCGGGGGCGGCGGGGGCCTCGAAGCCCGCCAGCGGGTCCGCGCCCACGCGCAGCTCCAGCCGGAAGACGGAGCCGCCC
This sequence comes from Longimicrobiaceae bacterium, assembly GCA_030146875.1. Lineage (GTDB taxonomy): Bacteria > Gemmatimonadota > Gemmatimonadetes > Longimicrobiales > Longimicrobiaceae > JASLAX01. The sequence goes on along the minus strand of JASLAX010000242.1, from coordinate 5,074 downwards.
GGGCCCGTCTCCTCCAGCTCCAGCGTGCCCCCCATCGCCTCCGTGAGCCGCTGGGAGAGGGCCAGCCCCAGGCCCGTGCCCTCCACCTCCGTCTGCTCCGCGCCCAGCCGGGCGAACGGGGTGAAGAGGTCCTCCACCCGGTCGGCGGGGATGCCGCGGCCGGTGTCGCGCACCCGGATGGCCAGCCGCGGCTCGTCCTCCGTTCCCGCCGGCTCGCAGGAGAGGCGGACGCGCCCGCCGGGCTGGTTGTACTTGATGGCGTTGGAGAGGAGGTTGAGCATCACCTGGGTGAGCCGCTGGCGGTCGGCGCGCACGAAGGCGTCGCGCGTCCCGCTCTCCACCTCGTCCAGCTCCACCCCCCACTGCTGCGCCAGGGGGCGCACCAGGCCCAGGGCCTCGCGCAGCAGCCCGTCCGCGTGCACCGGCTCGATGGAGAGGTTCTGCCGCCCCGCCTCGATTCGGGCGATCTCCAGCACCTCGTTGATCAGGTTCAGCAGGTGCCGGCCGGCCTTGAGGATGTGGTCCACCGAGCGCCGCTGCCCGCCGGGGAGCTCGGCGCGCCCCAGGAGCTGCGCGAAGCCCAGGATGGAGTTCATGGGCGTGCGCAGCTCGTGGCTCATGCGCGACAGGAACTCGCTCTTCGCGCGGTTCGCCCGCTCCGCCGCCGCGGTGGCCTCGCGCAGCGCCTCCTCGGTGCGCACCCGCTCGGTGATGTCGCGCGAGTTGACGACCACGCCCTCCGCCGCGGAGTGCGGGAGCAGGGTGCGGCCGGTGCTCTCCAGCACGCGGTACTCGCCGTCCGCGTTGCGGAAGCGGAAGCGCACGGTGTGCGAGGTCCCGGGCTGCAGGAGCATCGCCTCCAGCGCGGTGCGGGCGGGGGCCACGTCGTCGGGGTGCATGTACCCGAACGGGCGGTCGCCCAGCAGGTCCTCGGGCAGGTAGCCCAGCACGCGCTCCACGGAGGGGCTCTGGTAGACGTAGGTGCCCTCCCCGTCCAGCACGGTGATCAGGTCCGACGCGTTCTCGATGCGCGCGCGGAACTGCTCCTCGCTGCGGCGCAGCGCCTCGGCCGCCTCGTGGCGCTCGGTCACGTCACGCACGTTGGCCACGATGGCCTGCGCCCCGGGCTCCGTCGAGAGCGCCCGCCCGAACGCCTCCAGGTGGCGCCACTCGCCGGCGGCGTTGCGGAAGCGGTACTCGGCGTAGCCGGTGCGGCCGGGCTCGGCGAGCACGCGCCCCAGCTCGTTCGCCACGACGTGCCCGTCCTCGGGGTGCACGAACTCGAACGACGAGCGCCCCTCCAGGTCCTCGGGGTCGTAGCCCAGGATGCGGCGGATGGGCGGCGACAGGTACGTCATCGCCCCCTGCGCGTCCAAGATCACCACGATGTCGTGGGCGTTCTCGATCAGCGCGCGGAAGTGCTCCTCGCTCTCGCGCAGCGCGTCGGCCATGCGCTCGCGCTCGGTGACGTCGCGGGCGTTCACCACCACGCGCCCGCTCCCGTCGCGCAGGGGCCGCAGCGCCCCCTCCAGCGTGCGCCACCCGCCCTCGCGGTGGCGGAAGCGCAGCTCGAAGGTGCGCGACGCGTCGGGGCTGGCATGCAGCCCGGCCCACGCCTCCTCGAAGCGGGGCAGGTCGTCGGGGTGGATCAGCTCGGGAGAGGTGCGGCCCTCGCGCTCCTCGGGCGACCAGCCCAGGATGCGCTCGATGGCGGGGCTCTCGTACAGGATGCGCCCCTCCGCGTCCGCCACGGCGATGATGTCGGACGAGTTCTCGATCAGCGCGCGGAAGTGCTCCTCGCTGGCGCGCAGCGCCCGCTCCGCCGACTTGCGGTCGGTCACGTCGCGCACCACGGCCACCAGGGAGCCGTCCTCGATGGGGACCACGCGCGCCTCGAAGTCCAGCTCGCCGCCGGGTACGGTCAGCACGTACTCCGCCGTGCACAGCACCCCCGTCTCGATCGCCCGGTCCACGGCGCCGCCCACGGCCGCGGCGACCTGCGGCGGCAGCACGTCCTGCAGCCGCTGGCCCAGGAAGGCCTCCGGCGGAAGGAGCAGCGCCGTGGTCCTGGCCGTGCGGAAGTCCTCGATGGTCCCGTCCGCGCGCAGGCGGAAGAACAGGTCCGGCAGCGCCTGGAAGATGCCCTCCAGCTCCTGGGTGCGCTCCAGGAGCTGCTGCTTGGCGGCCTCGTGCTCGGCGACCTCCTCCTCCAGCGCCTCGTTGGTCATCGCCAGCTCGGCGGTGCGCTCCTCGACGCGCTGCTCCAGCTCCTCGTTGGCGCGGCGGAGGGCCTCCTCCATCGCCTTGCGGTCGTTGATGTCGCGCCCGGTGGCCAGGATGCGGTCCTGCCCGTCGATGGTCACGCGGCGCAGCGTCACCTCGGCCCACACGCCGCTTCCGTCCTTGTGCTTGCCCCGCCACTCGAAGCGCTGCGGCTCGCCGTCCACCGCCTTGCGGATGTACGCCGCGGCCTCGTCCATGGTGAACGGCGGCTCGCCCCAGGAGATGCCCTGGACCCCGCGGGCCATCTTCTCCTCGTGCGTGAAGCCGTACATCTCGCACGCGGTGCGGTTCACGTCCAGGAAAGCGCCGCTCTCCAGCTCGTGCACCCAGATCGCCACGCCGGCGGCGTTGAAGATGGTGCGGTAGCTCTCCTCGCTGCGGCGCAGCGCCTCCTCGGCGCGCTTGCGGGCGGTCACGTCGCGCGCGGTGGCCAGCATGCGGTCCACCCCGCCGATGCAGACGCGCTGCAGGGAGACCTCCGCCCAGATCTCGCGCCCCTGGGGGGTGCGGCTCAGCCACTCGAAGCGCTGCGGCTCGCCCTGGGCGGCCAGGTGGATGTGGTCCAGCGCGCGCTGCTCGGTGAAGGGCGGGGGGCCGCTGGTCAGCACGCGCATGCCGCGGCTGCGCATCTCCTCCGCCGACACCCCGGCCAGCTCGCACGCCTGGCGGTTGGCGTCCACGATGTCGCCGGTCTCCAGGTCGTGCACGAAGATGGCGTCGTTGCTCATCTCGAAGATGGCCCGGTACGCCTCCTCGGACGCGCGGATGGCGGCCTGCGCCTCGTGCTCCTCGGTCACGTCCTCGTGCACCAGCACCAGCTCGGTGACATGGCCCTCGGCGTCGCGCACGGGGAACATCACGGCCTGCACCCAGCGCGGCCACGTGAGCCCGTCGGCCGCCAGCGGCCCGCGGGAGCGGCCGTGGTGCAGCAGGGGCGGGATGAACACCGTCTCCCCCGCGAAGCCGCGCCGCAGGTGCTCGTGCACGTCGGCGATGCGGCGGTCGCTCAGGGGGCGGTACTCGGCCAGGTCGTCGACCGTGTATCCCCAGGTGCGGGTGTACGCCGGGTTCACGGCGCGCACGCGGGTGTCCGGGTCGAAGACCATCACGCTGGCGGGGTACTGGTCGAAGAGCGCGCGGAAGCGCTCCTCGCTGGCCCGCAGCGCGTCCTCGGCCGCGTGCCGGTCGGTGACGTCGAACGAGGTGCCCACCATGCGGGTCATCCGCCCGTCCGCGCCCGCCATCATCCTCCCCCGCGCCACCAGCCAGCGCTGGTCGCCGTCCGCCCGCACCACGCGGTAGCGGAAGGAGAACGGCTCGCCCGTGTCGCGCAGCCTCTCGCACCGCTCCACCACCAGGGGGCGGTCGTCGGGGTGGACCCAGGCCAGGAACTCCTCGAACGAGGTCGGTTCGCGCTCGCGGTCCAGCCCGTGGAGGCGGAGCTGCTCGTCGGACCAGGTGATGCGGTCCACGTCCAGGTCCCACTGCCAGCTCCCCAGCCCCGCCACCGCCTGGGTCTCGTCGACCTGCCGCTCGCTCTCGCGCACGGCGGCCTCCGCCCGGACCCGCGCCTCCCGCTCCACCAGCACCGCCGCCCGCTCCGCGACCGACGCGGCGAACGCGCGCTCGGCGGGCGTCCACTCGCCCCGTCCGCTCCGCTCCCAGCGCAGCAGCCCGCACGCGGCCCCGTCCGCCCACACCGCGGCCTCCAGCGCGGAGCGTCCGTCCTCCCCTGTCTCGACCCGCGTCCGCCCGTCCGCCGTCGCGGCCAGGCGCGCGCGCGCGTGGGCGGGATCCACCACGCCCGCGCCCGTGCTCGCTCGCAGCGCCGGCTCTCCAACCGGCCCGTTCAGCCACAAGGCCGCGGCGTCGGCACCGAGCGCGCGGGCGGACTCCTCGAGCGCCTCGCCCAGCGCGGCGCCGGGGTCGGGCGTGGCACGGCGGAGCAGGGAGAGCAGGACGGGGTCGAGCGGATCGGCGGCGTTGGGCGCCGCGGGAACTGCGGATGCCTGCATGGTACGTCTCGGGGGAGGTGCGGAGATGCGGAGCGGCGGGAGAGGAGCGGTCCGGGGACGGACGCGCCGCGGGGGAAGCTAAAGCCTTTAGCCGCCGGGAACAAGCGTGTGGCGGCGCCTTCGCCTGGCTGGGGGACTTCTCGCGTGGCCGGCGACTAACACATGCGGAGACGCGGAGGTCGCGGAGACGCGGAAAGGGCGACAACATCTCTTCCGCAGTCCTCCGCCGCGCGCGAGGTCCGCTGGCGGGAGCCGCCGTCGTTCCCGGGCGGAGCGGGTGTCCGGACGCAGGATCAGCGGTGCTCCTTCAGCACGTCGATCATGTCCTGCACCGTGTAGACGCGTTCCCAGGCATGGTTCGGAACCGTGATCCCGAGCCGCTCCCGTAGCTCGGGAAGGACGTCGAAGGTGAGGTCGTCGCCGTCGATCTTCGCGTCGCGGATCAGGGCGTCGGTCAGCCGAATGGGGGCAAGCGGACGGCCGAAGAACGGGAACGGCTTACCCCGGGTCTCCGTCAGGATCTCCAGGACTACCTCCTGGATCCGCGCGTCGTCGGGCTGGGACATGGTCGGGCGCAGGAGGGTGGGGCGTGGCGCGGCCGCCTGCATACTGAGGCGCGGTGGCCGGGAGCGCCAGCGAGGAAGGGTCGGCGACCGTAGCGTGCGCGGCCGGGTCGATCGACCCAGGCGCCCGGAGTCGGCGGACGGCATCTTCCGCATCGTCCGGGGCGAGCCCGGCATCGACCACCTCCACCGACCCGACCATGACCTCTCGAC
>JASLAX010000205.1 GCA_030146875.1 Longimicrobiaceae bacterium | reverse complement strand
CCGAAGTCCGTGAGCCAACCCGCAAGGGGGGCAGCGGCCGAAGGCGAGCTCGGTGACTGGGGCGAAGTCGTAACAAGGTAGCCGTAGGGGAACCTGCGGCTGGATCACCTCCTTTCTGGAGCGACGAGTAAGCGCCTCCCCTTCGGGAGAGGACGCAGAAAGTCCTCACAGGTCGAACCGCACGGACATCGTCACCTCGGTTTTCTGGGCTTGTAGCTCAGTTGGTTAGAGCGCACGCCTGATAAGCGTGAGGTCGGAGGTTCGAATCCTCCCAAGCCCACTCGACGACCCCGCATCGCCGCATCGGCGTTGCGGGGTTTTCGGTCGTGGGCTCTCCCCCCAGCCGACCAGACACCGGCCGGCCGGAACGGTTCACTTCCCGACGGCGTAGTAGTATGGTACGTCGTCCCCCGCCGTACGCGGACCCGAGCTTGGAAGGCCCGAGAAGGATGAACCGGTACGAAGTTCGGGAGCGCGCCCGCGTGGCGCGCGAGGGGTCGCGCCGGAGCCTGGCCTGCGCCACCGCGCTCCTGCAGTCCAGCAAGGACCGCCTGCGCCGCTCCCGCGAGGTCCTGGCGGCCTCTCCCGCGGTGCTGCGGCCCGCGTCGGCCGCGGCGCACGCGGAATCGCCGCCGGCGAACGCCGAGGAGCTGCGCGCCCGCTTCGAGGCGGCGCGCGGGCGGGTGAGCCGCGCGATCGCGCACCTCAACGACGCCACCCGTGCGCTGCAGACGTGTGTGGAGCGCCACCCCGACCGCGCGGAGTCGGCGGTTGCCGCGGAGCGGCGCACGGTGCGCCTGTTCGTGGGCGGCGGCGGCGAGGTCTACCGTGTCCGCTGCTCCCCGTACGAGGCGGACGCGGCCGACCGCCTGCGGCACGAGGTGATGGCGGCGATCGTCTTCGAGACCATCGAAGGCGACTGGATCGGGTCGGTGCCGGTCCCGTCCTCGTGCACGCTCGACACGCTCAGCGAGCGGCAGCTCGGCGCGTTCCTGGCCTTCGCCCGCTGAACGACCTTCCGAGCGCGGCCCGGGCGATCACGTCCGACCGAACCCACAGGAGCCTGATGGCGTACCGCACGTTCGAGGACGAGCAGGGGATCGGCTGGGAGATCTGGGACACGCTCCCGCGTGCCCCCGACTCGGTGTCCAACGGGAACCGCGGGGGGTGGCTGACGTTCAAGTCCGCCTCGGAGAAGCGGAGGCTCGCCCCCATCCCCGCCGGGTGGGAGGAGGCGGAGGCGGCCAAGCTGCTGCGCATGCTGGCCCGCGCCCGCCCCATCCACGCCGTCGGCACCTGGACGTCCGAGGGCGGCTTCGGCGCGCGGCCCGCGGCCGAGGACGGCTAGAAGCGGACGCGTCGTCGGGCCCATCCGCCGGGGCCGAGGGGGAACGAAGACGAGCGGGCGGAGGCACGATGCCTCCGCCCGCTTTTTTGTTTTCGCGCTGGTTTCCGCCACGACCTTCGGCGCCTTCGCCACGGCGGGTCCAGCCGGTGGGGCGCCGCCGTCTGGATGAACTCCGCATCCGTCCGAGGGTATCAGCCCGACCCCGCGCGCGTTCTGCCGGCGGGTGAACCCCAGCAGGAGCGGCACCGCCGGATGAAGTCCTGGGAGCCCACCGAAGACCTCAGCGCGTTCTACGCCGCCAGCCGCGGCGTGCCCGCGCGCGCGGGGATCTACCTGCTCGACGACGCCTTCCACGTCGCGGGGCCGGGTACCACGGCGGAGGCGCGGCTGCTGGCCCGCGGCGCCATCCCCGTGGCCAGCGTGACCTTCGACGGCTCCGGCGGCGAGGGCCCGCCCCCGGCCGACGTCCACGCGGCGCTGGCCCTGCGCGACCTCCGCCGGCTCCCGGTCCGCGAGGCCGTCCGTACGCTGCGGAGCGCGCCGTCCGCGAACTGAGCGCGTTTCCCCCGCTGTCGTCTCGCGTCCCGACGACGAGAACGCACGGGGAGACGCGGAGAACTGCTGGGGCGGAATCCCGGGCGGCGATCGACGTACGAAGCGAGGGCCGCCTCTTTCCAGGAGAGAGGTGGCCCTCGTCGTAGGGCGGCTTCAGCGCGACGATGCCGGCCGACGCACCTCCGCGTCTCCGCGCCCTCCGCGTCTCCGCGTGAAGGCGGTTCGGCCGGCCCCCGCGCCGAGAGCGGCTACAGCGCGAGGGAAAGCTGGAGGGAGAACAGGTCGTCGGACGGGTCCGGCCCATCGCTGCGGGTCAGGCCGTACTCGGCCTTCACCTGGACCGTCGGGCCGATCTGGTATCCGCCGCCGAGCTGCAGGCGGCGGGTGTCGTAGTCCCACTGCTGGCGGGCGCCGGCGGCGCCGCGGATGCGGTTGAAGCGGATCTCGTCGAGGCGCGCCGCGGCGTGCAGGCCGGGGAGAAGGGTCGCCTGTGCCTCCACGTACCCACGACAGGTCGCGCGGGTCGTCGCCGACGTTGGGGACCTCCCAGCGGTCCAGGACCACCTCGGCGCGGGGCTCGATCGCTCCGCGGGCGAAGGCCGCCTCGTCGTCACGACGGTGCGGCGGCGGCAGGGCGCGAGCGCCCGGGGAGAGCGCCTGCTGGCCCTGCTGCAGGGCGCGGACTTCGCCTTCCCGGCGCTCGTCGCGCTGGGCGACCTGCTGGACGCCCTGGCCCGCGACCGCGAGACCGCACCCGCCGCGGTGGAGCTGGCGGTCGCGGTGGAGGCGCGCGGGATCGTGCTGGCCGCCGTGGCGAGCGCGGTGGAGACGGAGGAGGACGAGCCTCTGCCCGCCACCACCTCCGCACTCCCGCCCGCTCCCCGCGCGCCGGGCGGCGCCACCCCGCGCGCCGCGGCCGAGGTGGCGTACGCGGCGGCGCTCCTGCGCGAGCTGGACGGGGTGCTGAACGTCCTCCTGGCCGCCGCGCGGGAGGGGAGCGAGAAGGTGCTGCCGGCGGCGGGGTGGGCGCTGGAGGACGACGGCGCCGGGTGGGCGGAGCGCGCCTGGCGCCCCCTGCGCGACCAGCTCTCCCTGAGCTCCGTGGTCCTGCGCCACGCCTTCCGCGTGGGCGTCACCGCGGCGGCCGCGGTCGCCGCGGCTCCCCTCCTGGGCCTCGCCCACCCGCAGTGGGTGACGGTGGCCGCCGTGGTCGTGCTGCAGCCGTACGCGGGCGCCACGCTGCTGAAGGGCGTGCAGCGCGTGCTGGGGACCGCCGTCGGCGCGCTGGCGGCGGCCGGGGTGGCGGCGTGGGCGCACGAGCCGCGCGCGCTGCTGGGCATCGTCATCGTCCTGGCGATCGCCGGCGTCTCCGTGCTCCCGGTCAACTACACGGCCTATGCCGCCCTCCTCACTCCCGCCTTCGTCCTTCTCGCCGAGCTGAACACCGGCGACTGGCACCTGGCGGGGGCGCGCGTGGTCGCCACGCTGGTGGGCGGCACGCTCGCGCTGGCCGCCACGCACCTGCTCTGGCCCACGGCGGAGCGCGTCCGCTTTCCGGCCCCCCTCGCCGCCGCCCTCCGCTCCACTCGGGCGTACCTGGCGGAGGCCGCGGCACCCGCCACCCCGGACGGCGCCGCCCGCATTGCGCAGGCGCGGCGCCGGACGGGGCTGGCCGTGCTGAACGCCGAGGCCAGCTTTCAGCGCCTCCTTCCCGAGCTGGCGGGGCGTGAGGGGGAGGCGGAGGGGTGGCTCGCCGCCCTCCTCTACCTGCGCCGCCTGGGCGCGGCCGTGACGACGCTCGCCTGGGTGCGCGCGCCGGCGGAGGGCGCGGAGGGGTGGACGGCCTCTGCGGACGCGGCACTCGGGGACCTGGCGGACGCGGTGGGGGAGGGGCGGGCGCCGTCCGCACTTCCACCCGGGCTCCGCGGGGCGGAGGGCGCCGAGCCGGCCCTCGGCGTGCGGGCCGAGCGCGTGGGGCGGCAGCTCTCGGCCCTGCACGCCGCCGTCACCCGCGCACTGGCGGGTGGATAGGTGGGCGCCTGCGCCGGTGTCCGGAGGGAGGAGCCGCCCACCGTCGGTCGCCGTGGGCGCGGAGGGTCGCCGTGGATTCAGTGAGCGGGAGAGGAATTCGAGCGGGAGGAGCGCAGCGGCGTATCGCGGGCCGGCCGGACATCCGCCGATGGGCAGGGTGCGGCGGCAGGACGCCGCCGGACAGCGAACGGATTCGCCGTGTGGCCCGACGAGGAAGGTCCGCTGCGCGGACTCCGTCTCGGCGGGCGCCGCGGCTCCGTCCGTCAGGACGGTCGCGGTTCTTAGCCGGGGGCTTCACGCCCCCGGAATGCGGACGCAGCCGGACGCCGACCGCCGAGGGTCATCCCGTCTCTCATCGAGCCACCTTTATTAGGGAGAGCGGCCGGGAGTGCGGATCCCGCGCCGGACGCGCCGAGCCCCGACGACCTCATCGGTCCCCTCGATCGCCCGGAACGACGGGGCCCCGGGGCGGCAGGGGCCGCCCCGGGGCTCTTGGTCACCCTCCGAAGATCAGAGGTTCTTCTCGATCCAGTCCGTCAGGTAGGTGAAGAGCTGGTACGTCGTGCGTCCGCCGGAGATGGAGTGGGTCCGGTTGGGATAGGGCATGAAGTCGAACTGCTTGGCCGCCGCCTGGAGGGCGTCGGCCATCTGCAGCGAGTTCTGGAAGTGTACGTTGTCGTCGCCGGTGCCGTGCACGATCAGCAGGCGGCCGTTCAGGTTTGCCGCGGCGTGCACCGGCGCGCTGCGGCGGTAGCCCTCGGGGTTCTCCTGCGGCGTGCGCATGAAGCGCTCGGTGTAGATGGTGTCGTAGAGCTTCCAGTCGGTGACCGGGGCCACGGCGATCCCCGCCTTGAAGGGCGAGCCCTCGCGCGTCATGGCCATGGCGGTCATGTACCCGCCGTAGCTCCACCCCCAGATGCCGATGCGCGCGGCGTCCACCCACCCCTGCCGCCCCAGCCACCGCGCGGCGGCGATCTGGTCGGCCGTCTCCTTCTCGCCCAGGTTCAGGTAGGTGGTCTTCTTGAAGTCGCGCCCGCGGCCGCCGGTGCCGCGGTTGTCCACCGCCACCACCACGTAGCCCCGCTGCGTGAGCATCTGGTGCCACAGGTAGCGCGCGCCGCCCCACGAGTCCACCACCGTCTGCGAGCCGGGGCCGCCGTAGACGTACATCAGCACCGGGTACTTCTTCGCCGGGTCGAAGTCGGCCGGGCGCATGACGTAGGCGTTCAGCGGCGTGCCGTCCGCGCCGGGGATCTGCATCAGCTCGGGCTTGCTCACGGAAAGCCGCGCCACCGTCTCGCGTGTGCGCTCGTTGCCCACGAGCGAGCGCACCGTCCGCCCGTCGCGGGTGCTGCGCAGCAGGATGACCGGCGGCGTGCCCATGCTGGACGCGGCGTCGATGAAGAACGGCGAGCCGGGCTGGAGCGTGGCGCGGTGCGTCCCCGGCTCCGCGGTCAGGCGCTGGAACCCGGTGCCGTCCAGCTTCACCCGGTAGAGGTGCGTCTGCAGGGGGCCCTGCTCGTGGGCCGAGAAGTAGACCCAGCCGCCCGCCTCGTCCACCCCGTGCACCGAGGAGATCTCCCACGGGCCGCGGGTGATCTGGCGCGCCACCGAGCCGTCGCGGTCGTAGACGTACAGGTGGTTGTAGCCACTGCGCTCGCTGGACCACAGGAACTGGCGCCCGCCGCGGATCCAGGTCAGGTCGTCGTCGATGTCCACCCACGCCGAGTCGGTCTCGGTGAAGAGCGTGCGCGTGCGGCCGGTGCGCGCGTCGGCCATCAGCACGTCCACGCGGTTCTGGTGGCGGTTCATCCGCTGCACCACCAGCTCCGTGGGCGACGCCGCCCACTCCATCCGCGCGATGTACTGGTCGGTCTCCGGGCCGGTGTCGATCCAGGTCACGGCGCCGGAGGAGACGTCGGCCACGCCCACCTTCACCAGCGCGTTGGGCGTCCCCGCCTTGGGGTAGCGGTAGGTGGTCGCCTTGGGATAGACGTCCGACGTCTCGTTCAGCAGCGTCATCGTCATCTCGGGCGACTGGTCCAGCCGCCAGAAGGCGATGCGGGTGCCGTCGGGCGACCAGCGCCACCCGTCCTGCAGCCCCAGCTCCTCCTCGTAGACCCAGTCGAAGGTGCCGTTGATGATGGTCTCGCTGCCGTCGCGCGTCAGGCGCGTCTCGCGGCCGGTGGCCAGGTCCACCACGTACACGTCGTTGTCGCGGACGAAGCCGACCCTGGTGCCGTCGGGCGAGAGCTTGGCGAACTGCTGCCAGCCGGGCTGGGCGGAGACCGGGCGGAGCGTGGACGCGCGCAGGTCCCATACGTAGTACGTGCCCTTGGTGTTCTGCCGCCAGACGGGCTGCGAGTTGGTGTAGATCAGGAGCTTGGACGCGTCGGCCGAGAAGGTGTAGTCCTCGATCTCGATGGGCTCCCTGGCCCCGGCCGGCACCAGCCGCGCGCCCTGGACCAGCACCGTCTTGGTCCCGGTGCGGGCGTCCTCGACCACCAGGTCCGAGGCGCGCGTGGCGGCGTTGGCCTGCACGTAGGTGTAGCGCTGGCCGTCCTCCATCCACTTCAGGGCGGGAAGCCCCTGCAGGCGGAAGTCGGCGGTGGTGTAGATGCGCTCGTTGGAGAGCTTCTCCTGCTGCGCGGGCGCGGCCGCGGGGGCGAGGAGGGCGAGCGCCAGCGTCAGCCCGGCGAGCGCCGGGCGGGCCCGGATCGGCATGCGGCTTCCTGGTACGGGTGCGGTGCGCCGCGCGCGAGGGCGGCGGGCGCGGGGGAACGCGACATCATGCGCCATGGTACTTCGCCGCGCCAGTGCGGTTCCCGGGTTGTCGCCCCCGGCGGGGCGGCGTTACCTTGGCGGACCCCGCCGTACCGCGCGCGCTCCCATCCCCAACGCACCCGGAGAGTCCCTTGGCCATCGAGAGCCCGCTGCGCGGCCCCGGCGCCGGCGAACCCGCCCCCGGCGAGGGGCACGACCGCCTTCCGCGCCGCCTGGGGCTGTGGAGCACGGCGGCCATCCTGGTGGGCTCCACCATCGGCAGCGGGATCTTCCGCGTTCCCGGCGCCGTGGCGGAGCGCGTGGGCACGGTGGGCGCGTTCACCCTGCTCTGGCTGGTGGGCGCGTTGGTCGCCCTGGTGGGCGCGCTGACCATCGCGGAGCTGGCGGCGCTCTACCCACGGTCGGGCGGCATCTACGTCTTCATCCGCGAGGCGTTCGGGCGCATGCCCGCCTTCCTGTTCGGGTGGACCGAGCTGCTCGTCATCCGCCCCTCGGCCATCGGCGCCATCGCCGTGCTCTTCGCGGAGTACACGGTGCGCCTCTTCGGGTGGGGGGAGGGGAGCGTGCGCCCCGTGGCGATCGCGGCCGTGCTGCTGGTGGCCGGCGCCAACGTCCGCTCCCTGAGGTGGGGGTCGGTGGTGCAGAACGTCAGCACGGTGGGCAAGGTGAGCGCCCTCGTGGGGCTGGCCGTCGTCGGCTTCCTGCTGGGCACGCCGGGGCAGGGTGCGCTGGCGGGCCCCATCGAGTGGAGCCCGCTCACCTGGGGCGGCTTCGGGCTGGCCATGGTCTCGGTCATGTGGGCGTACGACGGGTGGGCGGACCTGACCTTCATGGCGGGCGAGGTGAAGGACCCGTCGCGCACGCTGCCGCGCGCCCTGCTGGGCGGGGTGGCCGGCGTGGTGGTCATCTACATGGCCGTGAACGCCGTCTACCTGTTCCTGCTCACCATGCCGCAGATGGCGGCGTCCAAGCTCGTGGCGGCGGACGCCGCGTCTCGCATCTTCGGCGACCTGGGCTCCTCCGTGGTCTCGGCCATGGTGATGCTCTCCGCGTTCGGGGCGCTGAACGGCTCCATGATGACCGGCCCCCGCATCTTCTACGCGATGGCCGAGGACGGGCTCTTCTTCCGGCCCATCGCCGCCGTCCACCAGCGCTTCCGGACGCCGTACGCCGCGATCCTGCTCGCCACCGCGCTGGGCGTCGGCTACATCTCCCTGCGCACGTTCGAGGAGCTCGCCGGTTCCTTCGTGCTGGGCATCTGGCCCTTCTACGCCCTGGCCGTGGCGGCGGTGTTCGTGCTGCGCCGCCGCCGGCCGGACCTGGAGCGCCCGTACCGCACCTGGGGGTACCCCGTCACCCCCGTGATCTTCCTGACCGGCGCGCTCGCCATGCTGGCCAATGCGGCGATCCAGGACCCCAAGCCCACGCTGGTGGGCTTCGGCATCATCCTGCTGGGCGTGCCCGTCTACTACGGGTGGATGGCGATGAAGCGCCGCGGCGCCGCCTCCGCCTGACGCGCCGGACCTCCGGCGTCGTCGCCTGGGACGACGAAGGGCCCGCTCCCCCGGTCGGGGGAGCGGGCCCTCGTCGCTCGTCGCTCGGCGCCGACGCGGCGTCAGCGCCGCGCGGGCGCCGCCGGCCTGGACATCACGAGCGCGCCGAACCAGCAGGTCTCGGTGGAGCACGACGGCATGGTCACCTGGAGCAGGTACCGCCCCGCCAGGCGGGTGCGCAGGCCCACGGTGGGCACGTCGTCGTCGGCCACGTTCTCGGTCACCACGGTGGTGGCGTTGGGGGCCAGCACGCGCAGGTCCAGGTCGGTGCAGTCGGTGTCGCAGCCGGCGGACACGAAGTACTCGCGCCCGGCGGCCAGCGGCACCTCCAGGAACACCGTCCCGCCCCGGGTCATCAGCCCGAACTGCCGGGAGCGGCCCAGGGGGCCGGGGTCCTCGCGGAAGCCCTGGCGGACCTTGACGGCCGCGGCGGCGGCGAGCTGGTCGTTCACCGCGTCACGCGGGGTCTTCTGCTGCGCGCCGGCGGCGGTGGCGCAGAGGAGCAGGGCGGCGAGGGCGGCGGTGATGCGCATGCGGGAGCTCCGGTAGGGGAAGACGGGCTCGGCTTCGGCCCGAACGGTGTCGAGGGGGGCTCCGCGGGTCAAGGGCCCGCGACGGGCGCATCGGGGCGGGATCGTAGCGCGGCTCGCGGCCTGCGTCGCCCCCGCGCGGCTCGTCCCCCGTCGCTTGCGGCTCGCGAGCGGGCGCCGGTAGGTTGCGCGCCACACGTCTACCCCGGAGGAATGCCGCATGGTCCGCTGGTACCCCGTCCCGCTCGCCGCCCTGGCGTTCGCCGCCTGCGCCCCCGCTCCCGCCGCCGCTCCCGCCGGGCCCACGCCCGCGGCGCCCGCCGCCGCCCCCGCGCGCGTGGAGCGGCCCATCCCCGAGGCCATGGCGCCCACCGCCGGCTTCCGCCGGGCGATCGCCCGCGGCACGCGAACGGCGACCGGCCAGCCGGGGCCGCGCTACTGGCAGCAGTGGGCGTCGTACCGCATCCGCGTGTCGCTGGACGCGGAGCGCAGGCGCCTCTCGGGCACCGAGCGCGTGGTCTACCACAACCGCTCGCCCGACACGCTATCCGTGGTCTACATGCACCTGGTGATGAACCACCACGCGCCCGGCGTGGTCCGCAACGAGGAGGCGGAGGCGACGGGCGGGGTCGCGCTGGGGCGGGTGGCGGCGCACGGCGAGACGCTGCGCGAGACGGAGGGGCGGGGGCCCGGGTGGGCGACGGACGCCACGCGCCTGCTGGTGCGCCCCACGCGCCCGCTGCTCCCGGGCGACTCCATCGACCTGGAGCTGGAGTGGTCGTTCCCCATCCCGCAGGCGGGGGCCGGCGGGCGGATGGGGTGGAGCAAGGACAACCTGTTCCACCTGGCCTACTTCTACCCGCAGGTCGCCGTCTACGACGACGTGGTGGGGTGGCAGGTGGACCCGTTCCTGGGAGGGGCGGAGCTCTACCTGGGCTACGGCGACTACGACGTGACCGTGGACGCGCCCGAGGGGTGGCTGGTGTCGGGCACGGGCGACCTGCGGAACCCGGAGGCGGTGCTCCCGCCCGCCGTCCTGGAGCGCTACCGCCGCGCCGCCGCGAGCGACGAGGTGGTGCACGTGCTGACGGCGGCGGACTTCGGGCCGGGGAAGGCCACGCGCCGCGGGACGAACGGCCGGCTGCAGTGGGTCTTCCGCGCCGACACGGTGCGCGACGTGGCCTTCTCGGCCACGCGCGAGTCGCTGTGGGACGCGGCGCGCACGAACGTGGGCGACCGCGACGGCGACGGGCGCGACGACTACGCGCGGGTGAACGCTGTCTGGCGCGCCTCCGCGCCGCTCTGGGCGCGCTCGTGGCGGTACGCGCAGCAGTCCGTCGCCCACCACTCGCGCTTCACCGGCGTGCCGTACCCCTGGCCGCACATGACGGCGGTGGAGGGCGAGGACATCATCGGCGGGGGCATGGAGTACCCCATGATGACGCTGATCGGCTCGTACGACGCGCGCGGCGACACGGCGCTCTACGGCACCACCTCGCACGAGATCGCGCACATGTGGTTCCCCATGATCGTGGGGACCGACGAGACGCGGTACGGGTGGATGGACGAGGGGACCACGGACTTCAACGAGAACGAGGCGTCCATCGACATGTACGGCCGCGGGTTCCGGCCGCACCAGCGCGAGCAGGACGTGTACCTGGGCTGGGTGCGGCGCGGCTTCGACACGGAGCTGACGCGCTGGACGAACTACCAGTACCCCGGCGTCTTCCCCACCTTCGCGTCGTACTACAAGCCCGCGGTGAACCTGGCGACGCTGCGCGCGCTGCTCGGTCCGGCCGTCTTCGACCCCGCCTACCGCCGCTACGTGCAGACCTGGCGCTTCCGGCACCCCAAGCCGCAGGACTTCTTCAACCACTTCGACGCGGCGGCGGGGCGGGACCTGTGGTGGTTCTGGGGCTCGTGGTACGGCCGGGCCTGGTCGCTGGACCACGCGGTCGAGTCGGTGACGGCCGGTCCGGGAGGGACGACGATCGTGGTCCGCGACGTGGGCAACGCCATCATGCCCGCCCGCCTCGTCGTCACGCTCTCCACCGGCGAGAAGCGCGCGGCGGAGGTCCCCGTGGCCACGTGGCTGACGGGCACGCGCACGGGTTCCGTGACCCTTCCCGCGGGCGCCACCGTCACCAAGGTGGAGATCGATCCCGACCGTGCGTTTCCCGACGTCGACCTCACCAACAACGTCTGGCCGCGTCCGTAGCGTCCTCGCAGCACGCCGGGGGAGGATGGACGGCGAGGGGCCGCTCCCGAACGGGGGCGGCCCCTCGCCGCGTGCGGTCCTCTTGCAGGGAGGTCGTGCCGGGCTGGCGTTTCCATTCGCGATCCCGCTGCACCCCCTTCCGGAGACCCGAGATGTACCTCTTCCACTACACCGGCGACGCCATCGCCGAGCCCGGATTCGCCGTCAGCATCCTCTCCCCGGCCGACTACGGCCACTCCGCCGACCGGGCCGCATCCCGCGGCGTGACGCACGTGCTGGTGTTCGACGTGGACGTCTCGCCGGCGGACCTGCAGGGCGGGCAGGTGGCCGCCTCCGGCGGGATCCGCGTCTCCCATCGCGGCGCGGGGGGGTGCGGCGTCTCGCGCTTCATGCTCTCCCGCGACGGCGCCGCGGCGCCGGAGCCCCACCGCTACCCGGCGGATGCCTGCGTCTGGGCGGGAAGGGTCGAGCGCTGCCCCGCCCGCTTCCGCAATCCCCGGGAGGTCCTGGACGCGCTCTCCGGGCGCTGATCCGTCCGAAAGCGCCGGCGGCGCATCCAACCCGGGGACGTGCGGCGACGTGCGGCGACCGTGCTTGACGTCGCCGGACGTCTCTCGTATTATACCGTCAGGTTAATTAACCGAAACGGAAAGTGCGGAATGACCGACCCGCTCAGCGTCACCTTCGCCGCCCTCGCCGACCCCACGCGGCGCGCGATCCTCGCGCGCCTGTCGCGGGGCGAGGCGACGGTGACCGAGCTGGCGGAGCCGTTCGCCATCAGCCTTCCCGCCATCTCCAAGCACCTGAAGGTGCTGGAGCGCGCCGGGCTGATCGAGCGGGGGCGGGAGGCGCAGTGGCGGCCGTGCCGGCTGCAGGCGGGGCCGCTGCGCGAGGTGGACGGATGGGTGGAGCAGTACCGGCGGCACTGGGAAGAGAGCTTCGACCGCCTGAGCGAGTACCTCAAAGAACTCCAGACCGGGGAGAAGAGCGATGACGACGGCAACGGATAGCCCCGCCACCACGAACGCCGACCGCCAGGTCACCGCCACGCGCTTCTTCGCCGCGCCGCGCTAGCTGGTGTGGGAGGCGCTGACGCGGCCCGAGCACGTGCGGAGATGGTACGGCCCCCGGCGCATGACGGTCACCGTCTGCGAGATCGACCTGCGGGTGGGCGGCGCCTACCGCTTCGTGCTGCGGGACGCGGAAGGGAACGAGTCCGGCTTCTCGGGCGTGTACCGCGAGATCGTGCACCCCGAGCGCCTGGTGCAGACCTGGGCCTGGGACGGAATGCCCGACCACGGCACCCTGGAGACGGCCACGCTCGAGGAGCACGAGGGCGGGACGAGGCTGACCACGCACGCGCTCTTCCAGGCGCGCGAGGACCTGGCGGGCTGGACCGCCTCCGGCGGCCCCGCCGGGATGAACGAGACGCTCGACCGCCTGGTGGAGCTCGTCGCCGGCCTCTCCTCCGCCGGCGAGGGCGACGAGAAGGACCGCGAGATCGTGGTGGAGCGCGTGTTCGACGCCCCGCGCGAGACGGTGTTCGACGCCTTCATCCGGCCCGAGCAGGTGGCGCAGTGGTGGGGGCCGCGCGGCTTCACGCTCACCACGCACGAGATGGACGTGCGGCCGGGCGGCCTGTGGCTCTTCACGATGCACGGGCCGGACGGCACCGACTACGCCAACCGCGTCCTCTACACCCAGGTGGAGCGCCCGTCGCGCCTGGCATACGACCAGGGCGGGGCGGGGGAGACGGCAGACATCCACTTCCGCGTGACCGGCGACTTCACCGACGAGGGCGGCGGGCGCACCCGGCTGCGCTGGCGGCTCGTGTTCGACACCCTTGCCGCGCGGCGCCTGGCGGTGGAGAAGTACGGCGCCGTCGAGGGCGGCAAGCAGACCATGGAGCGGCTGGCGGAGTTCCTGGCCGGGTGATAGGGCGCCGGAGGGGCGCCGGCTCTCGCGAAAGAGCCGGCGCCGGACGCGACGGAACGCGACGTGCGGCGACGCGCGGACGCGCCGGACGAGGGGCGGCGGGGCAGGGGCCGGACCGGCGCACGCGCCGGGTGCCGGCGGACACGATCTCAGCGGAGGGGCGCATGGACGTACGACGACAGGACACGTTGACCTCGGTCGGGCTACTGCTTCTGCGGCTGGGGATGGGCGGCTACCTGCTCACCCACGGGCTGAGCAAGCTGCGGATGCTCCAGTCGGGGGCGGAGTTCGGGGACCCCATCGGCATCGGGTCGCAGGCCAGCCTGCTCCTCTCCACCAGCGCCGAGTTCCTGTGCGCGATCCTGGTGATGGTGGGGCTGGGGACGCGGCTGGCCGCCATCGTCGTCGCGATCAACATGGCCGTGGCCGCGTTCGTGGCCCACGCGGCCGACCCGTGGACCATGGAGTCCGCGGCCATGGCGTTCATGTCGGGCGCGTCGAAGTCGTGGGGCAGCAAGGAGCCGGCGCTCCTCTACCTGCTCGGGTTCCTGCCGCTCGTCTTCACCGGCCCCGGCCGCTTCTCGCTCGATCACCTGGTCATGGGCCGCTGGCGCGGCCGGAGACGACCTCATGCCTGATGGACGCACTGCCGAGCTGGCGCGCCGGTACTTCGACGCCTTCCAGGCGGCGGACCGCGAGACGATGGAGTCGCTGCTGCCCGACGACTTCACCTTCACCAGCCCGTACGACGACCACATCGGCCGCGCCCGGTGGTTCGAGCGCTGCTGGCCGCACGCGGGGAGCTTCCGCTTCCGGAAGCCCATGACGATCTTCGCCGAGGGCGACGAGTGCTTCGTGATGTACGAGACGGAGGGGAAGCCCGGCGGCACCTTCCGCAACACCGAGCACTTCACCTTCCGCGACGGCCTGCTGCGCTCCGTGGAGGTGTTCTTCGGCTTCGTCCCCGGCGCGGGCGGCGCCGCCTCGGCCGGGTCCTCGTCCGCGGAGGGGCGGATGACGGAGGGGGGCGAGCTGGTGGTCTCCCGCGTGTTCGACGCGCCGCGGGAGAGGGTCTTCCGCGCCTGGACCGATCCGGACGCCTTCGCGCACTGGTTCGGCCCGCGCGGCACCACGCTGCCGCACTGCCGCCTGGACGCGCGCCCGGGCGGGGAGATCCACTTCCTGCACCGCCATGCCGACGGCACGGACGTGTGGGTGCGCGGCACGTACCGCGAGATCGTGGAGCCGGAGCGGCTGGTGCTGGACTTCCACTTCTCCAACGAGGCGGGGGAGCGGGTGGAGCGCCCCGGCTTCAACACCGACACCCGCGTCGCCGTGACCGTCGCGGAGGAGCCGGCCGGCACCAAGGTCACCCTGCGCCAGACCGGCCTGGTGTCGGACCAGGGCGAGATGCAGGGATGGACGGAGGCGCTCGACCGCCTGGCGGAGATCCTCGCGCCCTCCTGACCCACCCGTCGGCCGAGGACGAGCAGGGGCGCCGCGGCATCG
>JASLAX010000191.1 GCA_030146875.1 Longimicrobiaceae bacterium | reverse complement strand
GCCGTCGCGCGGGTGCGGGTGTGAGCGCCGCCTGCCCGGCGTGCCACGCCCCCGGCGCGTGCCGCCTGGAGTCCGCGCCGGTGGCGCAGATCGCCGCGGCCTGGGCGCGCCAGCCGCACGTGCTGGCCCGCTGGGGCGCCGACGGCGTGCTGCGCAACGTGCGCGCGGACCTGGGCGCGGACGACGTCGCCTTCCTGGGCTGCGGCGCGTGCGGGCTGGAGTTCGCCGCGCCCATGCGCGCGTGGACCGGCGGCCACTACCCGCCGGACGAGTACGGCCTGGCCTTCGACCACCTGCGCGCGCTGGACGCGCTGCGCCCGCTCCCGCCGCTGCGCCTGCTGGAGCTGGGGTGCTCGGACGGCCGCTTCCTGGAGGCGGCGGCGGCGCTGGGGCACCGCGGCGTGGGCGTGGACTTCTCCGCGCCGGCGGTGGCGGCGGGGCGCGCGCGCGGCCTGGACCTGCGCCTGGCCGAGGCCGGCTCCCTCCGCGAGACCGTCGCGGGGGAGGACCCCTTTCCCGTGGTGGCCATGTTCCAGGTCGCGGAGCACCTGACGGACCCGGACGCGGTGCTGGAGCAGGTGGGCCGGGTCGCCGCCGACGACGCGCTCCTCCTGGTCGGGGTCCCCTCCGACCGGCGGTACACCCGGCGGCTCCCGCACCCGGAGCGCATCGGCCGCAGCGACTACTGGGACTGGCCCCCGCAGCACACGCTGCGCTGGAACGCGGCGGCCCTCGGCCGCTTCCTGGCGCGCCACGGCTGGCGGGTGGAGGAGGCCGCGTACGAGCCGTTCTCCGTCCTGGGCGCCGCGGCCCACCTGGCGGGGCTGCACGGGAACGCGGCGGGGTGGTCCGCGCGGCCGTGGCGGAGGCGGGTGGAGACGGCGCGCTGGGTCGCCCGCGCCGCCGCGCTGGGCCTCTCCGGCCGCCCCTCGGGCGTCCGCCTGCTGGTGACGGCGCGGCGGGGGGGCTCGTGAGCGCCGCGTCCGCCCTCCGCCGCGCCGTCCTGGCCGCGCGCGACGCCGTGGCCGACGGCCTGGCGTCCGCCGCCGCCGCTTCGCCCGCCGTGGAGCGGGGCCTCGTCGGCGCCGGGCGCGCGCTGCACCGCCTGCGGCCGGTGGACGTCGTCTACCGGCGCGCCATCACCACCCTGGCGGACGAGATGACGCGGCGCTCGGACCCCTACCGCGAGGTGCGCATCGGCCCCGTGACGCTGATGGGCGACGTGACGCACTTCACCCTGCGCTGGGCGTACTTCAAGGGCGACGTCTACGAGCCGCGGACCACCGGCTTCGTCCTCTCGGCGCTGGAGGAGGGCGGGACGTTCGTGGACATCGGCGCCAACCACGGGTACTTCACCCTGCTGGCGGCGGCGCGGGTGGGCACCTCCGGCCGGGTGGCGGCGTTCGAGCCCAACCCGGTGGTGGCGGCGGAGCTGCGCGCCCAGCTCGCCCTCAACCCCTCCGCGGCGGCCGTGCGGGTGGAGCAGGCGGCGCTGGCGGACGCGGAGGGGCAGGAGACGCTCTACGTCTCCGTCTGCCCCGGCAACGACGGCCTCTCCTCGCTGGTGCTGAGCGACGAGGCGCGGGAGCGGGGGCTGCTGGCGGAGTCCTCCGCCGTGGCGGTGCGGACCACGACGTACGACGCGTGGGCGGCGCAGGCGGGGTTCGGCCGCGCGGACCTGGTGAAGATCGACGTGGAGGGCGCCGAGGAGCGGGTGCTGCGCGGGATGGCCCGCACGCTGGCGGACGCGCCGCCGCGGCGCATCGTGCTGGAGACGGTGACCGGGAGCGCGGCGTACCGCCTGCTGGAATCGTCCGGCTACCGCGCCGAGCCCCTGGAGATGCTCTCGGGAGAGCATGGGAACCACCTCTTCACACGCCGCTGAGCCCCCGGTGCCGGGGACGGACGGCGCCCGCCCGCTGCGGGTGCTGTTCGTGGGCTCCGGCATCCTGGGCCACCGCACCGTGGAGCGCCTGCTGCGCGACTCGGCGGCCGCGGAGGGGATCGACGCGTCCTTCGAGGAGGTGGGCGAGGCGCTGACCCCCGCGGAGCGGGCCGTGCGCCGCCTGGTCTGCTGGCGCCCCGGCGGGGAGGCGACGGCGCTCTCCGGCCTGACCCTGGAGCGCTGGCGCCACGAGATGCACGCGGGGCTGCTGGCCGCGAAGCGCATCCGCGAGCGGGAGAGGGAGGAGGGCGCGTTCGACGTCCTGCACTTCCACACGCAGGCCACCGCCTGGGGGTCGCTGGGGCGGATGCGGCGGACGCCGTCCGTCGTCTCCATCGACTGGACGCAGTCCCTGGCCGCGGAGGAGGCCCCCGGCGCCCTCGCGCGTTTGGGCTACGTCCCCGCGGCGCGGCGGGACCGCGCGGTCTTCCGCGCGGCGCGGGCGGTGGTGGCGACGTCCCGGCTCGTGCAGCAGCGCGTGGTGGAGGAGGACCCGGACCTGTGGGGACGCGTGATCGTGATGCCCTACCCGGTGCCGCGGGAGCCGTTCGACCCCGCCTGGGCGGAGGCGCGCCGGGCGCGGCTGCGCAGGCGTGGCGCGAAGGTGCGCGTGCTGTTCGTGGGCGGCGACTTCCGACGGAAGGGCGGGGAGGAGCTGCTGGCGGTGTGGGAGTCGTCGGGCCTGTCGGACGGTGCGGAGCTGCGTCTGGTGACGTCGTGGCCGCTGGTGGAGTCGAGGCTCCCACCGGGCGTGCGCGTCGTCCCCGGTGTCTCGGCGTACACGCCGGAGTGGGCGCGGGAGTGGGCGGATGCGGACCTGTTCGCCATGCCCACGCGGGCGGAGGCGTTCGGGATGGTGTTCCAGGAGGCCGCCGCGGCCGGGCTCCCCGCTATCGGCACGCGGGTGGGGGCGATCCCCGAGATCGTGGTGGACGGCGAGACGGGGATCCTCGTCCCCCCGGGGGACGTCGGCGCCCTCGCGAAGGCTTTGACGGCGATGGTGGACGACGCCGGGGTGCGGGAGCGGATGGGGGCGGCGGCGCGCGAGCGGATCCTCACGAGGGGCGACCCCGCGGCCTACGCGTCGCGCCTCGCGAACCTCCTCCGCTGGGCCGTCACCAGCGGCCCGGTGGAGGCGCGGCGATGAGGATCCTCGTCGCCAACGACGGGGTGGGGGACGCGGGGGGCGTGCGGAGCTACCTGCACGCCGCCATCGACGGGCTGCGCGGGCGGGGGCACGAGATCGCCTTCCTCCACCTCAACCGCCGCGGGCCGGGGGAGGTCTCGCCCGCCGGCGACGCCACGCACTTCCACGCGGGGGAGGACGCCGCCTGGGCGGCGGCGCAGGCGCGGGTGTGGAAGCCGGACGTCTGCTTCTCGCACAACATGCGGGCGATGGAGGTGGAGCGGCTGCTCCCGACCGTGGCGCCGACGGTGAAGATGATGCACGCGTACGCCGGCACCTGCGCCAGCGGCACGCGCGCGCACACCTTCCCCGGCGTGGTCGTCTGCCACCGCGCGCTGGGGCCCCTCTGCCTGGCCTACTGGGGCCCGCGGCGGTGCGGCCGCCTCCGCCCGGACGCGGCGCTGCGCGGGTACGCCGCCGCCCGCGAGCAGAAGGGGCTGCTGGACGACTACGCCGGCATCGTGGTCGCCAGCGGGTACGTGCGCGACCGCTACCTGGAGAACGGCGCGCCGCCCGAGCGGGTCCACGTCGTCCCCCTCTTCCCCACCCGGGCGGCGCCCTGCGCCCCCCGCCCGCCGGTCGATCCGACCTCGCCGCTGGAGGTCGTCTTCCTGGGGCGGATGACGCGGCTGAAGGGGGGGGACGCGCTGGTGCGCGCCGTCGCGCGGGCGTCGCGCTCGGCGGCGCGCCCCATCCGCCTCTCGCTGGTGGGCGACGGGCCGGAGCGGCTGGCGTGGGCGTCGCTCGCGGCGGAGCTGGGGGTGGACGCGGAGCTTCCCGGCTGGGTGGACGAGGCGGAGCGCGACCGGCGGCTGGAGTCGGCGGGGCTGGTGGCCGTCCCGTCGCTCTGGCCGGAGCCGTTCGGGCTCACCGGCCTGGAGGCGGCGGCCTGCGGGGTGCCCGCCGTGGCGTTCGACGTGGGCGGGATCGGCGAGTGGCTGCGCCACGGGGAGAACGGCTGGCTGGTGCGCCCCGCCGGCTCCGTGGACGCGCTCGCGGCCGCGCTGGCCGAGGCCGCGTCGGACCCGGCGGAGCTCG
>JASLAX010000031.1 GCA_030146875.1 Longimicrobiaceae bacterium | reverse complement strand
ACGTCCCCCAGCGCCCGCACGACCGCGGCGCCCGCGCCCAGCGCCGGGAGCCACGCCCCCCGCCCCCGCCCCGACGCCCCCAGCCCCACCGCCAGCACCGCCCGCCCCGCCGCGCCCAGCGCCAGCGACGGCTGCACCCCCCACACCGACACCGCCCCCGCCACCGGCGTCGCCACGAAGGGAACGGCGACGGAAGCGCACACCGCGACCGCCCCCGCCCACGCCAGCGCACGGGGGAGACGGGAGAACCGGGTGACGTCGGATGGAGTCGAGGCTGGCATGGACCGGCGGTTGAGACCGCTGCGACGACGACGCGAGGCTCCGACCAGCATCCGTCGGCCCGCAACACCGCCTGCGAATGAATTCGCGGCTCGAAAAAGCACGAAGTCCGCCTGCGCGGACTAGACTTCCAGGTCGCGCCGTGACCCCGTCCGTCAGGACGATCGTGGTATCCAGCCCGGGGCGTCACACCCCCGGAAAGCCGACGAAGCCAGATCCCCGCCGACGACCGTCACCCCTCTCCCCTTGTGGGAGAGGGGCCGGGGGTGAGGGGTCCGCGCGGACGAAGCCGAATCCCGGCCATCCACGACTTCCCCGCCCCCGACGACGAAGGGCCCCGGACCGGTCCCCGGGGCCCCTCCGCCCGCGCCCCGACGCCCCGAAGCCGCCGGCGATCAGGTGCGCAGGCGGCGGCGCACGGCGTTCAGGGCCTCGCGCCACTCGCGCCGGGAGGCGTCGAGCTGGATGGCGGACTGCATCTCCGCGGCGGCGGCGTCGTACTGGCCCAGCTCCTCCAGCATCCCACCCAGGTCGAAGTGGAACTGCGCGTTGGAGCCGTCCAGCTTCACCGCCTCGCGCAGCGCCGCCTCGGCGTCGCGGGGCTGGCCGGCCTTGCGCAGGGCGACCCCGAGCGCGTTCTGGTACGCCGCGCTCGCCGGCTCCAGCTTCACCGACTCGCGAAGCTCGCTCACCGCGTCGGCCGAGGCGGCGGATCCGCTCAGGGCCTTCCCCAGCTCGTACCGGTAGGCGGCGTTCCCCGGCTCCATGCGCGCCGCGTGGCGCAGCTCCACCAGCCCCTCGTAGTCGGCGCCGCGGTAGCGCAGCACCCGCCCCAGCTCGAAGCGCGCCCGCGCGTTCGCCGAGTCCAGCCGCACGGCGTGCTGGTACTCGGGCACGGCGTCGAAGGCCTTCCCCGACTCCTCCAGCGCGCGCGCCAGGTCCAGGTGGTAGCTGGCGACCTGCGGCGCGGCCACCGTCGCGGCGCGCAGCTCCACGATCCCCTCCTCCGCCTTCCCGGCCTTCACCAGCGCGCGGCCCAGGTCGCGGCGGTACGCGGCGCTGTCGGGCTGCAGCCGCACCGCGCGCCGCAGCAGGTCCACGGCGTCGTCCCCGCGGGCGCCGGTCTCGGCCAGCACGCGCCCGTAGGCGTTCTGGTAGCGGGCCGAGTTGCGCTCCCGCGCGGCGACCTCCAGCTCGCGGGCCGCCTCGGCCGCCTTGCCCGCCTCCAGGTAGGTGACGCCCAGCTCGTAGCGGTACTCGGCCGAGGTGGGGTCCATCTTCGCCGCCTGCGACAGCTCCGCCAGCGCCTCGTCCACGCGCCCGGCGTCGCGCAGCGCCACGCCCAGCCGCTTGCGCCACACGGCCGAGGTGGGGTAGAGGCCCACGGCCTCCTGCGCCGCCGCCAGCTCCCCCGCGAGTGCCCGCGACTGCGTGGCCGAGGGCGGAGGCGCGGACGGACGCGCGGGCGTGGGCGCCGTGGCGGACGGCGTCGCGGCGGCCTGCGCCAGCCGGCCGGCCTGCGCCGGGTCCAGCACGATCGACATGGGCAGGTACGGGTCGTACGTCGTCTGCGAGATGGTGGGGATCTGCGCGTTGCGCGTCTCGGCGCGCACCTTCGCCCGCGTGTACTCCATCATCTCCAGCAGCGAGACCATGCGGTCGCCGTCCTCGTCGGCCGCGCCGTTCAGCGCCTCCAGCATGAAGTGCGTGAACACGCCGTGCCCGCCGCCCCAGCGCGCGTCCTCCTGCGAGAGCTGGTTGGCGCCGCTGGCCGTGAAGATCGCCAGGCCGCCGGTGCTGGCGTTCAGCGCCTGCAGGAAGGACTCGTTGATCTGGTTCGCGCCCAGGTCGCGCGTAGCCACCTGGCCGCCCACACCCGCGCTGTGGCAGGCGTCGGTGATCACGACGATGTCACGCGCGTAGAGCGAGCGGATCGCCTTGTTCACGTCGTCCATGGGGAACGCCGTGCCGGCGATGTCGGCCACGTCGGTGTCGTGCGTGAGCAGGTAGAGGTTCTGCAGCCGCTGGGGGTCGGGCGCGCCGTGCCCCGCGAAGTAGATGACGACCTGGTCGTCCTCGGTCGCGCCCTTCAGGAAGGTGAAGAGCGCCGAGCGGATCTCGCGGAAGGTGGCGCCCTCGTTCAGCAGCAGCTTCACGTTCTCAGCGGCGAAGCCGCCGCCGCCCGCGCGCTCGGAGCGCAGGAAGTCGTGGAACGCCCGCGCGTCCGCGTCGGCGTAGCGCAGCGCGGTGACGGCCGTGTCCTGGTAGTTCGACACGCCCACCACCACCGCCCACCGCTTCCCGCGGAAGCGCTGGCCCGCGGGTGCCGCGGCCGGGGCGGCGTCGGCCGAGGCCGTGCGCGCCACCGCCGCGGCGGGCTCCACCGGGAAGCGGCGGACCAGCGGCGGGCCCGAGTTGCCGCGGACCACCACCTCCACGTCGCGCCGCGACGGGTCCGAGGCCACGTACGCCACGAAGCGCACGGCGCCGCCCTGGTCGGGCCCGAAGGCCGCGCGGACGCCGTTCACCTCCACCCGCGTCACCCCGCTCGCCAGCGCCGTCAGCCCCACCACGCGCACGGACGTCCGCGGCACCACCGTCAGCCCGCGCGTGGCCAGCCCCGTCCACTCCGCCGGCTCGGTGATGCGCACGTAGTTCTGCGCGTCCTCCCCCATCCCCTGCGTAGCGGCGGGAGCGCCCGCCGGAGCGGCGCCGCCGGCGGCGGCGTCGGTGGACGCCGGAGCGGGAGAGGGCGGAGCCGGCGCGGGGGCGCCGGCGTCCGACGTCGTCGCGGTGGAGGCGGGCGTCGAGGCGGGAGCGGAGGAGGACGGCGCGGGTCCCGCGGAGGCGACCTGCACCGGCTGGGCGGCGGCCTGCTGCTGGGCGAGCTCCGCGGCGCTGGGGGCGCCCAGGATGCGCGGGCTCAGGTTGGTCATGGTGTACGCGCCGTCCGCCCCGGCGGTCGTGATGCCGTAGCGCTGGGTCAGCGTGGCGCCGCCCTTCCCCTCCATCGCCAGCTCCACCCGCACCTGCCCCTGAGCGGGCGGGATGAAGCCCACGAAGGAGGCGACGCCGGCCGAGTCGGGGGAGAGCCGCGCGGCCTCGCCGTTCACCGTCACCTTCGCCACGCCCGCCGGGTCGTACGCGGTGCCCACCAGGCAGAGCGCCTCCTGCTGCGCGGCGCGGCGGGCGCGGCCCAGCGCCTGGCGCCCGGCGCGGCAGGCGGCCTCGGTGGGCTCCACCAGGCGCAGGTACGGGGGGCCGGTCTGCGCGTCCGCGCGGGCGGCGGGGGCCAGGGCGGCGGCCAGGAGCAGGAGGGGGAGGGCGCGACGGGACATCGGGGGCTCCGGGCGTCGGAGGCGACGGGAAACGAGCCGCGCGGGCGGGAACGCCCGGGCACGGCACATCGGTCTGGCGGATGTCGGGAAGGGATCGGGCGGAGGGTGGAGGTCCTCCGCCGGCGTCACCGGATGGTGCCGCCGCCGGCGAGCGGCGCGACCGCCGGAATGGATACCCGCTCGCGGGGTCGAAGTCAAGCCGCCGAGCGCGCGACGGGCCAATCCGTCGCGCGCTCCGCGGCGGGACGTCAGCTCGCCACCGCGAACTGCGTCGCGGCGATCCGTCCGCCCCGCTCGAAGTAGACGACCACCCCCTGCGCGCCGCTCTCCCGCAGCGCCTCGGCGGCGTCCTCGGCGCTGCGGACGCGCACGCGGTTCACCTGCAGGATCACGTCGCCCTCCTGGAAGCCCACCCGCCGCGCCGCCTCGGAGAGGCCGACCACCAGCGCGCCCTGGTCGTTCGCCAGCCCGCGCTCCGCCCGGATGGAGGGAGTGACCGTCACGAGCTGGAAGTCGCGCAGCGCCTGGATGCGCTCCGCCGAGGCGGAGGGCAGGTCGCCGGCCACCACGCGCAGGCGCCGCCCCGCCCCGCCCTCGCCGTCCGCGAGCTGCACCTCCAGCGCGTCGCCCACCCGCGCGTCCAGCAGCGCCGCGTCCCAGTCCAGCGGCGTCCGCACCGCCTTGGTGCCCAGGCTCCGCACCGTCATCCCCGGCCGCAGCCCCGCCCGGTCCGCGGGCGACGAGGGGACCACGCGCGCCACGCGGACCTCGCGCGCGCGGCGCACGCCCTGCGGCCGGTACGACTCCAGCGTGGCGCCCACCCAGGCCCGCCGCACGCGCCCGTCGTCCGCCAGGTCCAGCGCGATGCGCCGCGCGCGGTTGATGGGGATGGCGAAGCCCAGCCCCTCGCTGCCGCCCGTGCTGGAGAGGATGGAGGAGTTCACCCCCACCACGCGCCCCAGCGCGTCCACCAGCGGCCCCCCCGAGTTCCCCGGGTTGATGGCGGCGTCGGTCTGGATCATGTCCAGGTAGTAGCTCCGCTGCGCGCCCGACGGCAGGATGTTGCGCCCCACGGCGCTGACGACGCCGGCCGTGACCGTGGGCTCGGGGTTGGAGAGCAGGAAGCCGAACGGGTTGCCGATCGCCACCACCCACTCGCCGATCAGCAGCCCGTCCGAGTCGCCCAGCGGCGCCACGGGGATGGACGTCCCCGCCGGGAGACGCAGGCGGAGCAGCGCCAGGTCGTTCACCTCGTCGGTGCCCGCCACGTCCGCGTCCAGCTCGCGCCCATCCGCCAGCGTCACCACCACCTGGCTCGCGCCGCGGACCACGTGCTCGTTGGTCAGCACCAGCCCGTCGCGGTGGATGACGAAGCCCGAGCCCAGCCCCCCCACCTCCTGCTCGGCCCCCGGCGGGAGCATCATCTCCTCGAACCGCGTGCGGGGCTGCACCCGTTCGCGGCGCACCACGCACGCGGTTCGAGGAGATGATGCTCCCGCCGGGGGCCGAGCAGGAGGTGGGGGGGCTGGGCTCGGGCTTCGTCATCCACCGCGACGGGCTGGTGCTGACCAACGAGCAC
>JASLAX010000001.1 GCA_030146875.1 Longimicrobiaceae bacterium | reverse complement strand
TATACTGAGATCGGACACCGTGTTCTGAGGCTTGAGCGTGAATGGGAGCTTAGACAACTCCATTCTGCTCGACCCCAGGGCCGGTGTCCATTCTTCTTCTACCTATCTGCACCACCTGCAACCAAATCGACGAAGAACCTTCTTTTGTGTGATTGGACGGTATGGGTCAAGCTCATCGTCCGCCGTCGTAAGAACCCCGATTGCTTCCCCGTACTCTGACAACCCGGGCATGGACCGATTCCACTGGACCGGGTCCACGCACCAGATCGTAGGGATACACGCCGAAGGATCATGGGCGTGTTGAGCACGCGAACTCAACGCAAAATAAGCCGCTACGAAGAGATTCTCGCTCCAATCCAACAAGCGAGTAGGTAATCCATAGTGCTGCATCGCAAATAAGTGTTCCCAGTCGTCCTGCGGATATCCGGCCGGCCAGTAGGCCATGCCCCGCTGCCGGAACCTCGTCAGGAGTCGCAGCTCTCGTTCAAGCACCTTCGAGACCTCATAGCCTTCCCTCATGATCTTCGGGAGCAGCTTATGGGTATGACAGTCAAGACCACGGTACCAAATCGAAGCTCCCTCTCGCAGCGATGCACGAATAGCCAGAACCACTGCCACAAGCTCCTGCAGGGAAGCGGCTTCACGCTCACCAATCGCCATCAGGCCTCTTGAGGTGCAAGAAAGCAGTTACTACAGGAGCCCTTGAGAAGGCTATCGGTCAGACCAATCTTGCCAGCTTATGTGACCCGGCTGAGTAGCAGGGTCACCCCAGGCCCAGCACGTCCGTCATGGTGTAGCGGCCGGCGGGACGTCCCGCCAGCCAGCGGGCGGCGCGGAGCGCCCCTTCCGCGAACAGCGACCGGTCGGCCGCCACGTGCGCCAGCTCGATGCGCTCCCGCTCGCCGATGAACGACACGCGGTGCTCGCCGACCACGTCGCCGCCGCGCAGCGAGTGGAAGCCGATCTCCCCGCGCGGCCGGGCGCCGGGACGGCCGGTGCGCCCGTCCGTCCGCACGGTCCCCAGGTCCACGTCACGCCCCTTCGCCACCGCTTCGCCCAGGGCCAGGGCGGTCCCGCTGGGCGCGTCCACCTTGCGGCGGTGGTGCGCCTCCACGATCTCCACGTCGTACTCCGGCCCCAGCACCGCGGCGGCCCGCTCGGCGAGCGCCAGGAGCAGGTTCACCCCCACGCTGAAGTTCGCTGCCACGAGAACGGGAGAGCGGCGCGCCGCCTCCTCCAGCAGCACCTCCTCCGCCTCTGCCAGCCCCGTGGTCCCCACCACCAGCGCCTTCCCCGCGAGCGCCCGCCCCTGGCCGCGGAGCAGGGCCGAGAGCAGCTCGGGCGAGGAGAAGTCCACGACGACGTCCGCCTCCCCCAGCACCTCGCCGGCGTGCTCCGCGTCGTGCACGACGGCACACCCGACGTCGCAGGCCCTCCCCTCCTCGCGCCCGATCCCGCCCACCAGCACGCTCCTCTCGTCGGCCGCGATCAGGGCGGCGAGCGCCTGGCCCATCCGCCCCGTGGCCCCGCTCAGGACGATCCGCACCGGCGCGTTCATCTACGCGGCCTCGCGCGCGGAGATCCCCAGCGCGTCCATCTCGCGGCGCAGCTCCTCCAGCACCGCCGGGGACGCCGGGGTGAGCGGCAGGCGCGGCTCGCCCACCGCGAAGCCCAGCATCGCCACCGCCGCCTTGACCGGGATGGGGTTGGCCTCTCGGAAGATGGCCGCGATCAGCGGCAGGTACCGGAGCTGCAGCCGGCGCGATCCGTCCACGTCGCCCTCCAGGTACGCCCGCGCCATCCGCGAGGTGTCGCGCGGCGCGACGTTGGCCAGCACGGAGATCACGCCCTTGCCCCCGAGCGCCATCAGCGGCACCACCTGGTCGTCGTTGCCGCTGTAGATGGCCACGCGCTCGCCCACCAGGCGCGCCAGCTCCGCCACCTGGGAGATGTCTCCGCTCGCCTCCTTCACCCCCACGATGCGGGGGTCCTCCGCCAGCGTCTCCACCGTCGCGGGCAGGACGTTGCAGGCCGTGCGCCCCGGCACGTTGTAGACGATGGTGGGCAGGTCGCCCGCGTCCATCACCGCGCGCACGTGCAGCACGATGCCCTGCTGCGTGGGCTTGTTGTAGGGCGGCGGTGCCACCAGCAGCGCGTCGGCGCCCGCCGCGCGCGCGGCGCGGGCCAGGCGCGCCACCGCGGCCGTGTCGCTGCCCCCCGCCCCGGCGATCACCGGCACGCGCCCCTTCGCCTCGTCCGCCACGATCTCCACCGCGCGCCGCTGCTCGTCGGCCGACATCGCCGGCGCCTCGCCGGTGCTGCCGTTCACCACCAGCGCGTCGGTCCCCTCGCGCAGGTGGAAGCGCACCAGCTCGCGCAGGACGTCCTCGGCCACGCCGCTCGGGCCGAAGGGGGTGACCAGGGCCACGCCCGAGCCCACGAACGGGGGCTCGCCGGGGCGGGCGCGGGAGGCGGATGCGCTCATGGGGATGGTCTTTCGGATGCGGATGGGGCCCGGACGCGGACGCGACTCCCCCGCGCCGCGACGGCGGCGAGGGGGAGGGCTCCCGGCGGGCGGTGGCTACAGCCGGTCCAGGTCCAGGATGTCGCCCGGCGTCACGTCGCCCTCGGGGTCGTCCGGGTCCAGGTCGCGCTCGGTGGAGTCGCGGAAGTCGTCCGCGGCCTCGTCGCCCACGCTGGAGTGGAAGCCGCGGAACACGGTGCCGCCGCACTTCTCGCAGGTCAGCCCCGGCGGGGGCGGCTCGTCCTCGTAGAAGTAGTCCTTCCCGCAGGACTCGCAGACCAGGGTCAGCACCTCGGTCACCGCCTCGGCGCCGCCGCCGGGCTCTGCCTCGCCGGCCGGGTTGCGGCGGGGCTGGTCGTCCGCGTTGCTGGCCCGCACGATCGACGTGTCGTCCGATCCCAGGTCGTGAAGGTGCTGCTCTGCCATCGCCTCTCCTTGCGGCTGGGGTGCGCGCCCCCCAGAAGCACCTTTCATACCCTGCACCCGGCCGGGTCCGGACGGCCGCGCGGCGTCACGCCAGGCCGACCGCGCGGCGCACCCGCTCCATGGTGCGCTCCGCCACCTCGCCCGCGCGCCGGGCGCCGTCGCGCAGCACGTCGTCCACGTAGTCGGGGCGCGCCTCCAGCTCCGCCCGCCGCTCGCGCAGCGGGGCGAAGTAGGTCCAGACGGCCTCGAACAAGCGCTGCTTGAAGTGGCCGTAGCCCACGCCGCCCGCCCGGAACTCGCCACGCATCTCCTCCACCTCGTCGGCCGTGGCGAACTGGCGGTACAGCTCCACGATCAGCGAGCCCTCCGGGTCCTTGGGATCCTCCAGGGGGGTGGAGTCGGTGACGATCCCCATCACCCGCTTCCGCAGCGCCTTCTCCCCGGCGAAGATGTCGATGGTGTTGCCGTAGCTCTTGCTCATCTTCTGCCCGTCCAGCCCGGGGACCAGCGCCACGTCCTCGCTGATCTGCGGCTCGGGAAGCTTCAGCACGCCGCCGCCGAACGCCTCGTTCATCTTCACGGCGATGTCGCGCGTGGCCTCCAGGTGCTGCTTCTGGTCCTTCCCCACCGGCACCAGGTCGGCGTCGTAGAGCAGGATGTCGGCGGCCTGCAGGATGGGGTAGGTGAACAGCCCCACGTTGCTGGAGATGCCGCGCGCCACCTTGTCCTTGTACGCCACCATCCTCTCCATCAGCCCCATGGGGGTGACCGTGGAGAGGATCCACATCAGCTCCGCGTGGTACGGCACGTCGCTCTGCCGCCAGAAGACCGTCCAGTCCGGGTCCAGCCCGCAGGCGAGGAGGTCCACGGCGGCCTCGCGGCTGGTCGCGCGCAGCGCCGCCGCATCGCGCAGCGAGGTGAGCGCGTGCAGGTCGGCCAGGAAGACGAAGACCTCGCCCTGCCCCTGGAGGCCGATCACGGGGCGCATGGCCCCGAAGTAGTTGCCGATGTGCAGGGTGCCCGAGGGCTGGATGCCGGTGAGGATGCGCTTCATGACGTGGACGGGGGGAAGGTCGCCGGTCCGGCGGCGGCACTCTGGCCGCGGGGGCGCCGGGGGGCCTAAGTTAGCGGCGCGCCGATGCCGCGAGCAAGCGGCCGAGCGCACCCGACCCGCCGCTTCGCGAGGCGCCGTGACCGACCCGCTGCGGGCCCTGCGCCCCGCCCCCGATCCCCGCGACCCCCGGGCGCCCTCCCTCCTCCGTCCCCACGCCGACGGAGAGGCCCTGGACGGCCGCGGCGCGCTCCTGGGCTTCCCCTACGACGGCGGCATCCCCTCGCGCCCCGGCGCCCGCTTCGGCCCGCGCGCCATCCGCGAGGCGCTGGCCGCGTTCGGCGCCTCGGACGGCGACTCCGAACTGCCCCCGCTCGTCGACCTGGGGGACGCCGCGCTCCCCACGACGGACGGCGCCGAGGCGCACCGGCGCATCGAGGAAGCCGCCCGCGGGGTCTTCGCCGCGGGCGCCCGCCCCGTGTTCCTGGGCGGCGACCACGGGGTGACGGGCTCCATCGTGCGC
This sequence comes from Longimicrobiaceae bacterium, assembly GCA_030146875.1. Taxonomy (GTDB): domain Bacteria; phylum Gemmatimonadota; class Gemmatimonadetes; order Longimicrobiales; family Longimicrobiaceae; genus JASLAX01. The sequence goes on along the minus strand of JASLAX010000001.1, from coordinate 54,624 downwards.
GGCCTGGCCGCCGCGAAGCCCGGCCTGCGCCTGGGCCTCGTCACCATCGACGCCCACCTGGACGTGCGCGAGCACGACGGGCCTGGCGCCCTCTCCAGCGGCACGCCCTTCCGGCGCGCGCTGGAGACCGGGATCCTCTCCGGCGAGCGCGTGGCGATGATCGGACTGCGCCGCTTCGCCAACTCGCGCTACTACCTGGACTGGGCGCGCGAGCAGGGCATCCACCTGTTCACGGTGGGAGACGTGGCAGAGTCCGGCGCCATCACCACCGCGCGCGAAGCCCTGCAGGCCATCGGCGACGACGCCGACGCCCTGTACCTGAGCGTGGACCTGGACGCAGCGGACGCCGGATACGCCCCCGGTGTGAGCGCCGCCGGCATCGGGGGCCTGCACGCCCGCGAAATGATCGACCTGGTCCGCACCGTCGCCATGGACCCCCGCCTCGTGGCCGCCGACCTGATGGAGGTCTCCCCCCCGTACGACGTCGATTCCCGCACCGCCAAGCTCGCCGCCCGCCTCCTGCTGGAACTGCTCGCCGCTCGCTGATCCGGTGGGGATCGGCAGAGGACGGCAGGTGGCGCGGTGGTGGTTCCGGTGCGCCCGGCGAGCACCCCGGCTCGTGGACGGTGGATCGGCCCGGCCGAGAAGAGGCGCGTCCGCCGGCCTCTTCTCCGGTGGAGGGCGGCTGGGACTCCCTCTCCCGACCCACGGCTCCACGGGATCCCCGGCCCGGCCCGTCCGGGGGATCGGCGATCCCGCTCCCGCCACGCGACCAGACGCCTCCCACTGGCCCTGGGGACGGCGGCCTCCCGCTCTGCGGTCTCCTCAGCAGGTGAGTGGACGCATCAACGCCCGACCTCTCCCAGGTCCGCCACCGCCACGCGCCCCGGCCGCCCCGTGTCGACGTAGCGCACACGCGCCTTCCGCTCGCCCGCCTCCGGCAGCGCCACGACCTCCACCCGCCGCCCCGAGCGCAGCACGTACTCCCGCCCCACCTCCACCTCCGGCCCTGCGTTCCCCGCCTCCGTGCCGTACGGATCGGATGCGGTTTCCCGCACCATGGGAACGGAGCGCCCCCGGGCCGGAGCCGAACCGGGGGCGTGCTTTCGCGGGCGCCCGCCCTTCCTTCCGTTCGCCCGCGCGGCCGCCGCCTTGGCGCCGGAGCGGACGCTTCCCCCCGCCCGCCCCATCTGGCTCATCCACGCCCGCGACCCGAAGATCCCCGCCACCAGCGGCGCCACCAGCAGGTCGGCATCGAGGCGGGGCCAGTGCAGCCCGGTGCCGTCGGGGACCACCTCGATGTCGGCCAGGTCGCCGGGAGAGGCGCCGCGCAGCCCCTCGCCGCGCTCGGCGGGAAAGGCGAACATGCACCCGTCGCGAAGCTCGATCACCACGCGCCCGCTGGGGGCATCGTAGCGGGCGGACGCCGCGCGGGGCTCGCTCAGGTCGGCGGCGCGGGCCCGCTCGCGCGCGGCGGCCAGCTCGGCGGCGGTGGGGCGCGGGTACTCCTCGTGGTCAGCCATGGATCTCGCTCCATCGGTCCAGGAACTCGCCGCGGTTGGCGGCCACGATCTCCCAGCCACGCGTCACCCTCCGTGGCGGCATCCGCGATTCGCGGAGCTTCAGGTCCAGCAGGTTCACCACCATGGTCCCATCGGCGTGCACCACGTGAACGTGGGCGGGTGCATGGTCGTTCGGGTAGATCACGAAGCGGAACCCTTCCACCCTGAACACCGTCGGCATCGAGTATAACCCAACGCTTAGGTTTAGTCAAGCACCACGATGCCTCCATCCTATCATCGCTAGGAAATCCGCACCACCAGACCCTCGTCGCCCCGCAACGACACCCTTCCCGCCAGCTCCTCCCCCTCGCGGTCCAGGTACGTGGAGAGTGCGATCCGCGCGCTCCGCTCCACCTCGGCGCACTCGAACTCGCAGGGCTCCGCGGCCACGTTCAGCGCCACCAGGAAGCGGCTCTCCCCCGAGTCGCGCAGGTACGCCAGCACGTTCGCGGGCGTGCCGACGGGGGTCCAGCTACCGCCGTGCAGGGCGGGCTCCGCGCGGCGGAGGTCCAGGAGGCGGCGGTGCAGGGCCAGGATGGACGCCGCGTCCTGCGCCTGCGCGAAGACGTTCACCGTGGAGGCGTCCTCCGCCAGCGGCAGCCATGGCTCCGCCGTGGTGAAGCCCGCGTTGCGACCTCCCTCCCACTGCATCGGCGTACGCACCGGGTCGCGCCCCAGCCCGCGTCCGGGCAGGTTGCGCTCCCAGGGATCCTGCACGCGCTCCGGGGCGATCGGCACGTCCTCCATCCCGATCTCGTCCCCGTAGTACAGCGTGGGCGTCCCGCGCATGGTGAGCAGCAGCATCGCCGCGACGCGGCCCTGCGGGCGGCCCACGCGCGACGCGATCCGCCGCCGGTCGTGGTTGCCGAGCACCCAGTTGGGCCACGCGCCGGGGGGGAGGAGCGACTCGTAGCGGCGGATGGCCGCGTCGAGCACCCGCGCGTTCCACGGCAGCCGGATGAGCTGGAAGTTGTGGGGAAAGTGCACCCCGCCGCCCGCCGCGCCGTAGTACGGCATCAGCCGCTCCACGGTGTTGTAGATCTCGCCGATCAGCACGCGGTCGTCGTACGCGTCCACCACGGCGCGCATCCGCGCGATCACGTCGTGGATCTCGGGCCGGTCGGCGGAGTGGATGCGGAGCAGGGCCTCGAAGGGGTCGTCCCCCGTCCGGTGGTCGGGATTGGGCGGGTCGTCCCGGAACAGGTCGTCCTTGACCACGTTCTGCACGGCGTCCACCCGGAAGCCGTCCACCCCGCGCTCCAGCCAGAAGCGCAGCACGTCCAGCATCTCGCGCTCCACCGCGGGGTTGCGCCAGTTCAGGTCCGGCTGCTCGCGAAGGAAGGTGTGCAGGTAGTACTGCCCCGTCGCGTCGTCCCACTTCCAGGCGCTCCCCCCGAAGGCGCTGCGCCAGTTGTTCGGCGGCCCTCCCCCCGGGCCCGGGTCGCGCCAGACGTACCAGTCCCGCCGCGGACTCTCCCGCGAGGCGCGCGACTCCGCGAACCAGGGGTGCTCGTGCGACGTGTGGTTGGGAACGTAGTCCAGGATCACCCGCAGCCCGCGCCGGTGCGCCTCCTCCACCAGCGCGTCGAAGTCCGCCATGGTCCCGAAGCGCGGGTCCACGGCCGTGTGGTCGGCCACGTCGTAGCCGAAGTCGGCCATGGGCGAGGGGTAGAACGGGCAGACCCAGAGCGCGTCCACTCCCAGCCACGCCAGGTGGTCGAGGCGCGAGACGATGCCGCGCAGGTCGCCCACCCCGTCGCCGTCCGAGTCCTGGAACGAGCGCGGATACACCTCGTAGATCACCCCGCGCTGCCACCAGCGCGGCCCCGGCCGCCCCGCCGCGCCGGGGAGCAGCACCGCCTGCTCCGTCACGCGCCCGCCTTCCCGAGCTCCGGCACCACGCGCTCGCCGAAGACCTCGATGAAGCGCTCCTGCTCCTCGCGGTGAACGCTGTGCAGGCAGATCTCCTCGAACCCCATCTCCGCGTCCTCGGCCAGCCAGGCCAGGTGCCGCTCCACGTCCGCCGACACGCGCATCTTCTCCAGCACGTCCTCCTTCCGCACGTGCTCGCCCACGGCGTCGAAGCGGTCGGGCATGCGCAGGTCGGCCAGCACGGGTGAGGGAAGCATGACGGAGCGCCACTGCTCCCAGGCGCCCCGCAGCGCCTCCTCGTCCGTCCGCGCGAAGGAGAGCTGCGCCTGAAGGTGCAGCGGCTTCCCCTCCCCGCCGCCCTCGCGGAAGGCGTCCACGATCTCCCACATCGAATCCCGCTCCCCGACCACGGTGATGAGCCCGTCCGCCCACCCGCCGGCCCACCGCGCCGTCTCGGGCGAGAGCGCGGCGGCGATGACCTTCGGCGGTGTCTCGGGGAGCGACCAGAGCTTCGCCTCCTCCACCTCGATCAGCCCGCGGTGCGTCACCGTCTCGCCGCGCCAGAGGGCGCGCATCACCTCCACCCCCTCCAGCAGGCGCGCGTTGCGCTCCTGCTTCGGAGGCCAGCGCTCGCCGGTCACGTGCTCGTTCAGCGCCTCGCCGCTCCCGGGAGCGATCCAGAAGCGCCCCGGGAACATCTCCGCCAGCGTCGCGGCCGCCTGCGCGAGGACGGCCGGATGATATCGCCAGCCGCCGGGCACGGTGACGACGCCGAAGGGGATGGACGTGGTCGCCAGGGCCGCCCCCAGCCACGACCAGGCGAAGCCGCTCTCGCCCTGCGCCTCGCTCCACGGCATCAGGTGGTCGCTGCACATGCCGCACTGGAACCCCGCCGCCTCGGCGCGCTGCGCCAGGCGGAGGAGGTCGCCGGGGGCGTACTGCTCGTGCGAGCAGTGGTAGCCCACGCGCACCGTCATCGCGTCGTCGTCTTCCCCGTGGGCGACAGCACCTCCCCCGTGTAGTAGCGCGCGTCCGCGGAGGCAAGGAAGACGTACGAGGGCGCGATCTCCGCCGGCTGGGCCGGGCGCTTCCACACGGTGTCCTCGCCGAACTTCCGCACGTGCTCGGGATCGAGCGTCGCCGGGATCAGCGGCGTCCACACCGGTCCGGGGGCCACGCAGTTCACCCGGATCCCTCTCTCCCCCAGGCTCCGGGCGAGGGACCTGGTGAGGACGTGGATGGCGCCCTTGGTGGACGCGTAGTCGATCAGCCCCGCGTTCCCCTCCAGCGCCGTGACGGAGCCGGTGTTCAGGATCACGGCCCCCGCCTGCAGGTGCGGCAGGGCGGCCTGCACCATGTAGACGTAGCCGTAGATGTTGGTGCGGAACGTACGGTCGAGCTGCTCGGGGGTCACGTCCTCGATCCCGTCCTGCTCCATCTGGTACGCCGCGTTGTTGACGAGGACGTCCAGCCGTCCGAAGGCCTCCACCGCCTTCTGGACGAGGCGCTCGCACTCCTCCGGCTCGCGCACGTCGAAGCGGTGGACGAGGCACCTCCGTCCCGCCTCCTCCACCCACCGCCGCGTCTCCTGTGCGTCCTCGTCCTCTTCCGGTGCCAGGTAGCCGATGGCCACGTCGCACCCCTCGCGGGCGAACGCGATGGCCACCGCCCGGCCGATCCCGCTGTCGCCGCCGGTGATGACGGCGGCGAGGCCCTCCAGCTTCCCGCAGCCCCGGTAGGAGCGCTCGCCGTGGTCGGCCTGCGGCTTCAGCCCCTCCTCCACGCCCGGCGGGTCCTGCTCCGGGACGTCGGGATCGGGCGTGGGCCCCTCGGCGGGGTTCCGCTCCTCCGGCATGGGTGCGCCTCCGGCGTGCGTGCCCCCCCGCGCCCGTCGCGTAGCGCGGGGGGGCGGTGGGAAAGGGATGGACGGAGGGGCGGTTTGCACGCGGCGTACCCGCGGCGGCGCACCCGCGCGCGCGGAGGCTCAGCGGGCGCGCGGAAGGCGGAGGCGCGGGCGGGGGAGGAGCCAGAGCAGGGAGGCGCCCGCGTAGACCTCGCGGGCCCACCCGAGGGCGGCCGGGGCCAGGAGGAGGGAGAGCCAGACGCAGGTCGCGGCGGCCTGTCGGCGGCGGGCGTTGCGCAGCGCGCGCGCCTCCTCGCGCCGCTCGGCCAGGCCGGTGAGGTCGCCGCGGCGGGCGCTCACCTCCGCCAGTCCCTTGGCGGCGGTGGTCTCCGCCGCGGTCAGGCCCAGGCGGACGAGCGAGCCCCCCAGGCGCAGCACGAGCGCCACCCCGCCGGCGAGCGCCAGCAGGACCAGGAACGGGGCGAGCGAGGGGGGGATCTCGGGGTTCACGCCGGCAAGGTGGGGAACGGCGGCGGGAACCGCAACGACGCCGCGGGGGGAACGGAAGAGGAGGAGGGACCCGCGCCGGGCCCCTCCTCCTCCTCTCCGCCGTTCGGCCGGATCAGTGCGAGCCGATCTCCAGCACCTCGGCCACCAGGCGCTTGCGGCCCCAGCGCCGGGCGTCGCCGCAGCTCGCCATGTAGATGTCCACGTCGCGCCCGCGGATGGCGCCGCCGGTGTCCATGATCACGAAGATCCCCACCTCGCGGCCGTCCGGGTGCGTGAGGCGCACCACCGAGCCCAGGGGGATCACCCGCGGGTCCGCCGCCGCCATCCCGTTCCGCGTGCGCACGCCGGTGCGCATGGCGCCGCGCAGGCAGTACGCGGTGGAGGAGACCTCGAAGCGCTCCGCCACGGGGATGCCGGAGCGGCTGACCGTCCCGCGCGCCGCCGCCCGGGCCGTCTTCGACGCCGCGAAGGTGCGCTTGGTCAGCTCGGCCCGCAGCCGCCGCGCCGCGGTCTGCGCGGGGTCGGCCGCGGGCGCCGCCGAGGCGACGTCCTGCGGCCGCGTGGTCGCCGGAACGGGGGCGACGCTCGCCACGTTCGGCGCGAAGCCCTGCGTCACGACCGGCGCCGGCCCCCGCAGGGAGGTCTCGCCCATCCCGGGGTCGCACGCCCACGTCCCCACCACCACCCCCGCCAGGACCACCACCGCCGCCGTCGTGGCCATCCGCGCCGCCAGGCCGCGGGGCCGTCCGTGCCGGCGCTCGTCGATCCGGTCGCTCATCTTCCCTCCGAGGCGTGGTTTTCGGAAACGCCGCCGGGGGCGCGGCACCCGCCGCGCGGTCCGGACGGCCGTCGTCCCGATCCGCTCCGTCGTTCCCTGCGCCGCCCCGAGGAACGCCTCAATCCCGCGCGCTCAGCGGCCTCTCCCCACGGAAGAGGCCCGACGAGCGGTAGCGGGCGAGCGCGGCGACGAGCACCAATTTTACCAGCACCGCCAGGGGTACCGCAATGAGCAGCCCCACGAAGCCGAAGAAGAACCCGCACACCGCCAGGGCCAGCATCACCCACACGGGGTGCAGCCCCACCGACTCCCCGACCACCTTGGGGCCGATCACCGCCTGGTCCAGCATCTGGACCACCACGAACACGGCGGCGATCTTCGCGAGCGCCAGCAGCGGGTTCGGGGAGAAGATGGCGATGGCCAGCGCGGGGATGAGCGACGCCACCAGGCCCATGTAGGGGATCACGTTGAACACCCCGGCCACCACGCCCAGGAGGAGCGCGTAGGGGAAGCCCAGCACCAGGAACCCCAGCCAGGTCAGCACTCCCACGATCCCCGCCGCCAGCACCTGTCCCCGAAGGTAGCGCGAGAGCAGCCGGTCGTACTCGCGCCCGAAGGCCGTCACGCGCTCGCGGTGCCCCGCGGGGACCAGCTCACCGATCTTTCGCTCGATGGCGGCCCAGTCGCGCAGCAGGTAGAAAGTCAGGATGGGCGTCAGGAACACGTACCCCAGGATGCTCAGCACGGTGCCCAGGCCGCGCCCCACGCCCAGCACGCCCTGCCAGACGTTCCGCGCGATGGCGGTCTGCCGCTCCTGCAGCCACGCCGTCACGGTCTCCGGCTGCACCGCGCGAAGGCGCTCCAGCAGCGCCTGCTCGTCCAGCAGCGGCACGTCGCGGGTGGCGAGGGTCGACTGCAGGCGCTCCACCCGCTCGGTGGCCCCGCGGATCAGCCCGGGGATGCCCTGGATGAACTCCGCGAGCTGCGCGCTCAGCGCCGGGATCCCCACCAGCATCACCAGCGTGATCACCACCACGCCGGGAAGGGCCAGGAGCATCACCGCCATGCTGCGGGAGACGCGGCGCCCCTGCAGGCGGCTGACCAGGGGGTGCTGGATGTACGCCAGCACGAGCGCCAGGACGAACGGCGCCAGCAGGAACCCGGTGGTGTTCAGCAGCCAGACCAGGGTCAGGACGCCCATGGCGCTCACCGCCAGCGCGTGGTGCCGTGTGCCGCTGTACGGCGAGAGCAGGAAGAGCAGCAGGAAGAAGAGGACGAACGGGTTGAGGATGGTCTTGACGCTGACGAGGAAGAACCCCATCACCACCAGCACCAGCACCCCGTGCAGGGTCGTCCACGAGACCGGTTCCGGGCTCTGGGGCGGGGGGGCGGCCTTGCCGGTCACCAGTCGCGACATGTCGGGCGGGGGCGGGGGGTTGGGCGCGCACGCTTCGTGCAAACCGGTGCGGGCCGGTACACGTGCAACGCAACTCGAACGGAGGCGTCCGATGAAGGGTCTTCTCAAGCAGGCGGTCCACGCGGCGGCACCCTTCGCGGGGATCCCCACCACGCGCGACCTGCGCGCCCAGGCCATGGTCGCGGCGGCGCGGTGGGCGGGGCGGAAGGTCACCGGCCGCAAGGCGCCCCGCCGCTCCACCGGCGGGATGGCCATGCGCGGCCTGGCCGCCGCCGCCGTGGCGCTCCCGATCGGGCTGTGGGTGGGCAGCCGCATGCGCGGCTGACCCTTCCGGCGGCGGGTGGGACAGAATAGAGCGGCCGGGGCTGATCGGACAGCCCCGGCCGCTCTCTCGTCCACCGCGCGGTTCAGTCGCCGGCGACGGGCGACTCCCGGCCGGGGAGAGCCGGGAAGGCCGCGCGCAGCCGGGCCCGGAGCGCCGCGGAGAGCGCCAGCGCGCGCGCGCGCACCTCGAACGGCCGCTCCAGCGGCCACAGGAACAGGATCAGCCCGCCCCACATGGCCAGCGCGAACGAGAGCAGCCCGTGCACCGCGGCGATCCCCAGGTGGAAGCCCATCCCCGCCACCATCATCCACGGCCGCCAGCGGCGCTCCATCACCAGCCCGGTGAACAGGAAGAGCTCCAGCACGATGGCGCCCCAGGTGATCCCCGCCACCACGAGCGGTTGGTTCAGCGCCGGTGCCAGGAACTGCAGGTACGACGGGAACCCGAACCACGCGTCCGTGAACCAGTAGTACACGGCCGTCCCGTCGCGCCACTCCTCCACCTTCAGCTTGCCCACCGAGGCGTGCAGGTAGATGCCCGCCACCTGCAGGCGCGCCGCGAAGAGGAAGGAGAGGGGGACGAGCCGCGCCGCGAAGCCCCGCGTGGTGGAGGGCACGCCCCCGGGGGCGGGGTCCCAGTGCCAGCGGCGGCCGTCCGCCAGCGTCACCGGCACCAGGAGCAGCGCCAGGATCGCCGCGATCTGGTCGCCGCCGTCCACCAGGATGGCGGAGAGGATCAGGCTCCAGGCCACGTACCAGTGCGCCAGCCCCGTCCACCGCGGCCGCCACCCCGAAGCCACCACGAGAAGCACGGCCACGCTCACCCAGCGCGCCAGCTCCAGGTTCTGCTGCCCGAAGACGCAGAACAGGGAGAGCTTCGTCACCGAGGCGCAGACCGGCCACTGGGGGATGCCCGTACCCGGGCGGAAGAGCGAGGTGGAGTGCGAGAAGAGGAGCGTGGAGAGCGTTCCGAGCGCGATCAGCGTCCGCGCCAGCCCGTAGGCGTCGGTACGGAAGTCGCGCCTCGCGGCGGCGCGGCACGCCGCGGTCCCCACGCGCCTCAGCACGAGGCCTCCACCACCGCGTACCGCGACGGCATGTGCACGGGGCGCCTGGATCCGGCCCACGCCCACGGAACCGGCGCCTGGAAGACCAGCGCCACCGTTCCGCACACCGTGGGACGCGGGGACACGTTCCGCACCGCCGGGGCCGTGGCGGCGGACGAGAAGCACGCGCGGGGGTCGCCGTTGCAGTCGCGCCAGGCGGCGGCGGGCACCGACTGCATGAGCAGCGCGAGCTCGACGCCCTGCGCGCGCGAGGCGCGGTTCAGCCCGAAGGCGTTGCGCGGCTCGGCGTGCGGCGCCTTCTTCAGGTCCGTCCAACGCCCGTGGAGGCGCTGGTAGAGGAAGGCGCGCTGCTCCCGCGGGTCCTTGGTGAAGAACGCCCACCCCTGCGGCGCCCACAGCGTGGGCTTGATGGCGCGGGAGGTGGGCATGTCCACCGCGCTGTACGGGAGCATGGGGTACACCACGTTGGCGATCAGGACCGACCAGGCGAGCGCCAGCCCCAGGGCGATGGCGCCCACCCGGCGGGCGGTGCGCGGGTCCGGGGGAGCGGGGGAGTGCATGCGGACCTCCGTCGATCGGGAAGGAAGGGGAGCGGGCGAGCGGGGGGACTTGCCGCGCCGGGCGGCGTTCCCCGGGTCTCAGGCCGCGAGGCGGTCGGCGATCAGCCTCGCCACCTCGTCGCGGCGGAGCTGCGAGAACTCGCCCGCCTGCTCCGCCGTCGGCGTGCTCCAGAACCGGGTCCGCGTGTACATCACGTTGACGTGGACCGCGGAGTTCACCTGCGCGGCGGCGGTGACGTTGACCAACCCCGCCACCACCGCCGCGTCCGCCACCAGCACGACGACGAACACGAACACGACGCGTACTTCGACGATCTGCGGGTCGGGGGCCACGGGCGCCTCCTTCTCCGCCTCCTTCAGGATCAGGGTCATCAGCTCCCCGGCGCGGTCCAGCGCCGACGGCGCAGGGGCAGCGCGGCACGGGAGCCTCCCGGCCGCGGATCCGTTCGTTCGCCCTCACCGGCGGCGTGGCCGCCGGCGGGTGCTCGGTCCCGCCGGCGGGCGTCTAGTTCACCGCCAGGCGCAGGGCGATCAGGGCGGCGGCGCGGTCGCGGCGCAGCTTGCTGGCCTCGCGGTCGTAGGCGTACCGCTCCTCTATCAGGGCCAGGTCGTCCTCCGCGCCGACCACCTCCGTGTAGTTGTAGACGTAGTTGACGTTGACGGCGGTGTTGACGTTCCCGGCCACGGTGAGGTTCACCGCGCCCGCGGCCACCACGGCCACCGCCAGCACCACCACCACCAGGAGCCAGACGGCCTGGCCGGTCACCACGCTGGGATCCGGGGCAGTGGAGTTCTCGCGCTCGATGTCGCGCAGGATCCCGGTGAGGATGCGCCCGCTCCGGTCCAGCGCGGCGGCCACCCGCACGGGGTCGCCGCTCTGGATCCCATCGGCGAACGCCGCGAAGAAGACGGGGTCGCGGCGTTTGATCTCGGAGACCAGGAAGGTCTTGGTGCTCTCGATCCCCTGCAGCTGCTCCTGCGTCAGCCCGCTGTCCTCGGGACGCGGCACCTGCGCGTACAGCTCCGGGAGCGCGGCGGCCACCGGCCCGTCCCCGAACGTCAGCCCCCGGAAGAGCGTCTCACCGTCGTACCTCACCGCCTGCTCGGCGGCATCCGGGGATTCCGGCCCTGCTACGTCCCCCGCGCAGCCGCCCCCTGCGGCCACGGCCATCACGGGTACCATCACCAGGCTCCACCTCCGGAACAGCGATCGCGTGCGCATGCTGCCTCCTGACGGTTGGAAAGGTTGGTCCGAATGCCTGCGGGGCGGGACCGAGCAGTCCGCACCCCCACGGTTAGTCCGCTACGTCGCTGGAGTCAATATGTTCGGGAAATGTACGCATACGCGTGAAGGAGGTTTTCCGGCGCTGCCGCTGCGATCCGTCTCACGATGGCGCGTACGGGCCGCCGATGGCCGCTCACGCGCCGGCCCGAAGATGTCGCCGAGCCGCTAGCGCGGCGCGACGGGCCCGGCAGCCCGGCCGCGCCTCGGCCGCGGTGCGTCGATGGTGGACGTGGACGCGGAGGGAGCGGATGGTCCGCGCGGGGATCACCCGCGGGCATCCGCGACGTGCCTTGGTGGAGCGTGGCGGCCTCAGGCGCGCGGGAGCCCGGCAGCAGGGTCGCGCGCCGCGTCTCCTGCGGGCCTCAGCCCGGGCTCGAACGGGCGGTGCCGCTCGCGCCGCGGCGCCCTCGCCGGGTGGCGTCGGAAGGGCTCCGTGCGGATTCGGAAGACGTCGGGTACGAACGCCGGCTGGGGGCGGGACGGAGGTGGGGGGAGTGGCGCGGAGTCAGGGGGTGCGGGGCTCGTCGAGCGGGGCGGCGACGGCCTCGGCCGCGTCCAGGCGCTCGGCGGCCAGGCGCAGGACCTCGCGGGCGTTGTCGTACGAGATGGTGCGGATGGCCTCGGGCAGGGGGAGCCAGATGCACTCCGTGATCCCCTCCTCCTCCTGCGGGCAGGTGTCGCCCGTGGGGGCCTCGATCAGGTAGAAGTGGCAGAACTTGTGGATCAGCCGGCCGCGGAAGCGGAAGAACCAGTCGATGGTCTGCAGGCGGGGGCCCAGCAGCAGGTGCGTCAGGCCGGTCTCCTCGGCCACCTCGCGCAGCGCGGCGTCGGCGGCGGTCTCCTGGCCCTCCAGGTGGCCCTTGGGAAAGCCCCAGTGGCGGTAGCGGTCGCGGATCAGGAGCACGTGCGCGGTCTCGCCGCGCCAGCGGTAGATCACGCCGCCGGCGCTGGTCTCCACCACCGCCCGGGCCGCCGAGGCCCCGCTCCCCCCGCGCCCCCGCTTACCCACCCCCCAGGCCCTCCACGATCTGTACCGCGTTGGTGGCGGCGCCCTTCCGCAGGTTGTCGGCGACCACCCACAGGTGCAGCGCGCGCGGCACGAACGGATCTGCGCGCAGCCGGCCCACGAACACCTCGTCCCGGCCCGCCGTCTCCAGCGGCGTGGGGAACTCGTCCGCAGTCGGGGAGACCACGATCCCCGGGAACGCCGCCAGCGCCTCGCGGGCCTCGTCCACCGGGAGCGGCCGCTCCGTCTCCGCGAGCACCTGGACCGAGTGGCCCACCTCCACCGGCACGCGCACGCAGGTGGCCGCGACCGGCAGGTCCGGCAGCCCCAGGATCTTGCGCGTCTCGTGGGCCATCTTCCGCTCCTCCTCGCTCCACCCCTCGGCGTCCAGCATGCCGATCTGCGGCAGCGCGTTCCCGGCGATGCGGCGCGTGAACGGCGACTCCTCGTCCAACCCGCCCGCCAGCTCGCGGGCCAGGGCGGAGCGCCCCGTCTCCCCCGCCCCGCTGACGGACTGGAAGGTCGTGGCGACCACGCGGGTCAGGCCGGCGGCGCGGCGGACGGCCTCCAGCGCCACCACCATCTGGATGGTGGAGCAGTTGGGGTTGGCGATGATCCCCAGCGGGCGCTCGGCGGCCGCCGCGGCGTTCACCTCGGGAACGACGAGCGGGACCCGCGGGTCCATCCGCCACGCCGAGGAGTTGTCGACGACCACGGCGCCCTCGTCGGCCGCGCGGGGGCCCCACTCGCGCGAGCGGTCGCCGCCCGCGGAGAAGAGAGCCACGTCCACCCCGCGGAAGCATCCCGGCTCCGGCGCCGCGATCGTCCACTCGCGCCCTCCCCAGGAGACGACGGTACCGGCGGAGCGGGCGGAGGCCAGCAGCGTCAGCCGGTCCACGGGGATGCGGCGCTCGGCCAGCACCCGCAGCATGGTGCGGCCCACGGCGCCGGTGGCGCCCAGCACGGCGACGTGCATCCCGCTCACCCGGCCGCCGCCGCGGCGCGCGAGGGGGCCATCTCCAGCGCGAACGCCTCGTGCAGCGCCCGCAGCGCCTCGTCCTCGCGGTCGGAGGGGACCAGCACGGTGATGGAGATGGAGGAGGTGGAGACGCCGTGCACCTCGATGTCGTGCGGGACCAGCGCGCGGAAGGCGCGGGCGTAGACGCCCGGACGGCCGTGCATCCCGCTCCCCACCAGGGCGATGCGGGAGAGGCCGGCGTGCACGTCCACCTCGCCGCCGCCCAGGCGCTCGGCGGTCTCGGCGGCCACGCGGCGGGCGGTCTCCAGCGCGTCCTCTCCCACGGTCACCTGGAGCTGCACGCGGCCGTCGGCCTGGTGGCACTCGCTGATCATGTCCACGCTCACGCCGCCCTCGGCCAGCGCCGCCAGCACCTCGGTGGCGTTCCGCAGGCCCGCCGGCAGGCCGCGCAGCACGAGCTTCGCCTGCCCGCGCGAGGAGGCGATCCCGGTCAGGACGAGCTCTTCCATCCGCTTCGGCGTTCGGGTGATGAGGGTGCCGCGGGGGTCCAGCCCCTCGGGGTCGTCGTCGCGGAACGAGGAGAGCACGCGGATGTCGACCCCGTACCGCGCCCCGATCTCCACCGCCCGGGCGTGCATCACCTGTGCCCCGGACGTGGCCATCTCCAGCATCTCCACGTGCGACACCTCGGGGATGATGCGCGCGCCCGGCACGCGCCGCGGGTCGGCCGTGTAGATGCCGTCCACGTCGGTGTAGATCTCGCAGCGGTCCGCGCCCAGCGCCGCCGCCATCGCCACGGCGGTGGTGTCGGAGCCGCCTCGGCCCAGGGTGGTGATCTCGCGCTCGCGGCTCACCCCCTGGAACCCCGCCACGATCACGATCTGCCCGTCGGCCAGCGCGGCGCGCACGCGGTCGGCGCGGATGTGCACGATGCGGGCGGCGGTGTGGGCCTCGTCGGTGATGATCGCGGCCTGGCTCCCGGTCAGAGAGACGGCCTCGGCCCCCTCGTCGCGGATCGCCATCGCCATCAGCGCCATGGAGATGCGCTCGCCGGCGGTGAGCAGCATGTCCGTCTCGCGCGGGTGCGAGGCCGCGGGGCGGCCGTCGCCCGTCACCTGCGCCGCGAGCCGCAGCAGCTCGTCGGTGGTGTGACCCATCGCCGAGACCACCACCACCAGCCCGTCGCCACGCCTGCGCGCGGCCGCCACGCGCCGCGCGACCGCCCGGATGCGCTCCGGCGTTCCAACAGAGGTTCCGCCGTACTTCTGGACCACCAGCGCCATTCGCTCGCTCCCCGGCCGCCGCCCGGCGGTCCGCCTCTCCCGGTGTGGTCGCGCCTCCCGCGGTCGGAAGCGCATCGTTCCCTTCGGCCCCGGCCTCCGTACGACGGCGACGAGGCCGGCGTCCTCCGAACAATCACGGCGGTCGCTCGGGAGGTGCGCCCGGCCTGCATCCTCCAGTCGGCTCCCCCCACCCTCCACCCCAGAGGGGGGAGGGGTACCGCCGCGCAGTTCCCCGGAGGAGAGCGGCAGTCGCTAGAAGACGTTCACCTTGCCGATGTACTTGCCGGGGTTGGCCTGCACGTCGGCCAGGAGCCGGCGCAGGGTGACGATGGCGCGCTGGGTCTCCTCGTAGAGCGCCGGGTCGGCGATCAGGCGGCCGAGCGTGCCGTTGCCCTCCTCGATCTTCGCCGCGGCTCGCGAGAGCGTGGCCAGCGCCCGCTGCGCCTCCTGCAGCGTGGGCCCGACCTGCTCGATCGTGGGGCCCAGCGTGCGGACCATGTCGTTCACGCCGTCGGCCGTGCGGCCGATGGAGCTGAGCGTGCTGTCGGCGCGCGTCACCAGCCCGGGCACGCCCGACGCGGCCGAGGAGAGCTGCGCGCTGAAGCGGTTCAGGTTCTCGCTGGCCTGCCGGGCGTTGGTCAGGATCCGCTGCACGTCGCCCTGGTTGATGGCGGCGCGGATGTCGTTGGCGGCCAGCTCGGCGGTGGCGGTGGCGTCGCGGATGTTCTCGGTGGACGCCAGCACGTTGCTCCCCACCTGCCCGTACGTGCGCGTCTGCTGGTCGATGAAGCCGTTCATCCGCTCGCTGACCTCGGACACGTTGTCGATGGTCTCGCGGATCTTCACCGCCGTCTCCTCGGTGAAGGCGAGCTGCACGCGGTCCGAGAGCACCTCGATGTCGCCGGCGATGCGCGCCGCCACGGCGGTCAGCTCCGAGATGTCGGGGAGCGTGGCGCCCGGCAGCACGTTGGCGCTGGTCGAGGTGGTGAAGACCAGGTCGGGCTGCCAGGAGCGCGACACGATCTCGGCCTGCCAGTCGCCGAAGAGCGACTCCGGGGAGAGGATCACCCCCGCGTCCCTGGGAAGGGTGAGCGCGTCGACCACCGCCATCTCCACGAACACGCCGTTCCCCGCGGGGGCCAGCGTGATCTTGGTGACGCGCCCCACCGCCACGCCGCGGAACTTCACGGGGTTGCCCTCGCCCAGGGTGCCCACGGCGCGGAAGGTGGCCACCAGCTGGCGCTCCTCGCCCCCCCAGGCCCGCCCGGTGAGCCACCACCCCCCGATCGCCAGGATCAGGAGCGACGCCACCACCACGAGCCCCACTAGGACCTCGTTCTTCAGCTTCATCCGGTTCCTCGCTCGGCGCCCTCGGGCGCGCTCATTCGTTCTTCCTGGAGGAGTCGCCCCGCTCCACCAGCTCCGGCTTCCCCTCCACGAACCCCCGCACGATGTCGTTCTCCGAGTTCTGGATCTCCTCGGGAGTGCCCGTCTCGATGACCTTGCCCTCGTAGAGCACGGCGATGCGGTCGCTGATGCGGTACGCGCTGGCCATGTCGTGCGTGATCACCAGCGAGGTCACCCCGATCTCGTCGCGCATGCGCAGGATCAGCCGGTCGATCACCGTGGTGGTGACCGGGTCCAGCCCGCTGGTGGGCTCGTCGTAGAGCAGGTACTTGGGGCGGAAGGCGATGGCGCGCGCCAGCCCCGCCCGCTTCCGCTGCCCGCCCGAGAGCTCCGCCGGGAAGCGCGGCTCAAACCCCTTCAGGTCCACGCGCGTCAGCGACTCCTCGGTCCGCTCGCGGATCTGCTCCGCCGACATCCCGCCCAGCTTCCGCAGCCCCATCGCGATGTTCTCGGCGATGGTCATGGAGTCGAAGAGCGCCGCGAACTGGAAGACGTATCCCGCGCGCCGCCGCAGCTCGTACAGCTCGTCGCGCGAGAGCTTGGGCACCTCCTGCCCGTCCACCCGCACCGTTCCCTTGTCCGGTCGCAGCAGCCCCACGATGTGCTTCAGCGTGACGGACTTCCCCGCGCCGGAGAAGCCCACCAGCGACACCGTCTCGCCCTCCTCGACCGTCAGGGACAGGCCGCGGAGGATCTGCTTGGGGCCGAAGCCCTTGTGGACGTCGATGAGCTCGATGCTCACTGGAGCAGCACCGCCGCCCAGAAGGCGTCCAGCACCAGGATCAGCATCCCCGAGATCACCACCGCGCGCGTGGTCGCGATGCCCACGCCCTCGGCGCCGCCGGCGGTGTTGAAGCCCTGGTAGCAACCCACCATGGTCATCACCAGGCCGAACGAGGTGGACTTGATCACGCAGTACGTCAGGTCGAAGGGCACGTAGAACAGGCGCAGCCCGCGCACGAACTGCTGCGTGGACATGTCCAGCGTGTTGATGGCGGTCAGCCAGCCGGCGGTGATGCCGAACAGGTTGCCGAAGATCACGATCAGCGGCAGCATCAGCGTGCCGGCCAGCACCCGCGGCACCACCAGGTACGAGACCGGGTTGTAGGCCATGGTCTCCAGCGCGTCGATCTGCTCGGAGACGCGCATGGTCCCCAGCTCGGCCGCGATGTTGGCCCCGATGCGGCCGGAGAGCGCCAGCCCGGTGAGCACGGGCCCCAGCTCCAGGATCATCGTCTTGCCCACCAGCGTGCCCACGAAGTACACGGGGATGGCGCCGGTGAAGGTGTACGAGGCCTGCAGCGCCAGGACGATGCCGGTGAAGGTGGCCAGGAAGAGGGCGATGGGGAGGGAGTTCACGCCCAGCCGGCGCATGTTCAGGATCAGCAGCGGCCCCCAGGTGGCCACGTCGCCCAGCGACCGGATGGTCTCCGCCACGAAGGACGAGAAGCGCCCCAGCGCCGCGAAGGCGAGGAGCACCGCGGAACCGATGGCGGCGAAGGGACGCGTCCAGTGCATGCGGGCAAGATATGGCGTGGGGGGGCGCCGGGCCAGCGCGCGGGACGGCCGCGGCGGCCGCGCCGGGGGCGCGGCCCGATCCCGCAGACGAAGGCCCGGACCGGGAGCGGGTCCGGGCCCGGGGGACCGGTCAGCCGGCGGGGCCGCCCGCTCCCAGGAGCGTCGGCCACTCCCGGGGCGCAAAACGGATGCCGGTGAAGAACTCGCCGAACTCGCCGTACAGCGCGCTCGCCTCGTCGTAGCGCATCTCGGTGACGATGCGCTTGAACTCCAGCGGGTCGCGGGCGAACAGGGTGACGCCCCACTCCCAGTCGTCCAGCCCCACCGAGCCGGTGATCACCTGGAAGATGCGCCCGGCGAAGCGCCGCCCCGTCATCCCGTGGTCGCGCATCAGGCGGTTGCGCTCCTCCACCGGCAGCACGTACCAGTTCTCCGCCCCGGTGCGCCGCTTGGTCATGGGGTAGAAGGAGAGGTAGCGCATCCCCTCCGGCGGCACGGGATAGAGGCGCGTCTGCAGGTGCGGGGCGGCGCGCTCCAGCTCGGCGGCCTCGTCCACCAGGCGGCGGAACTCGTCGGAGCCGGCCTCGGCCTGGCGCGCGGCCTGGGCGGTGGCGTGGTACAGGCCGGCCTCGGTGACGGAGAGGTAGTCGTACACGGTCCGCGTCACCTCGCCCAGCGCCGAGTCGCGAACGCGCCGCTGCACGTCGGCCAGCTCGTCCAGGGTGGGGCGGAAGTGCACCAGGAGCCAGTCGGCTCCTCCGCCCGCCAGGCGGAAGCCGCCGCTCCACCCGCCGTTCGGCCCCTCGGCCAGCTCCGCCAGCAGGGCGCCGGCGTCGCGCGCCACGGCGGCGCGGCGGGCGGGGTCGGCGCGCAGGGCGGCCCAGTCGGTGGCCAGCACCTGGTGCAGCACGTACCAGCCTTCCAGGGTGGCGGGAGGAAGCGCGCCCATGCGTCGGATGCTCGTGGTCGGGGTGAGCGGGCCTCGCTTCGGAAGGCCGCGCGTGCCAAGATACGCACGGGCGGCGTAGCACGGCAACCGCCGGCCGTCTTCGTGGCACGTGGTATGCAACCTGCTGAGCCGGGCTCATTTATCGGCTCCGCACCGGGCACTTTCCCTTCCCGCCGTAGTGTAAAACGTTGCGCGAACGCAACATCCGGGGTTATATTCAACGGTCGCCCGTACGGTAGGCGATGCCGCACCCTACACCCAGGGAGTCTATGTCCGCTGCTGGCACTCTCAACCACCCCCTGATCATCCAGGGCGGAATGGGCGTCGGCGTGTCCAACTGGGTCCTCGCCCGGGCCGTCGCCATGCGCGGTCACATGGGCGTGGTCTCCGGAACCTGTGTCGACACGCTTCTCGTCCGGCGCCTGCAGGACGGCGACCTGGGCGGGCACATCCGCCGCGCCATGGACGCGTTCCCCATGCCGGAGGTCAGCGCCGAGGTCCTGAAGCGCTACTTCCGTCCCGAGGGCCGCGCCGAGGGCGAGGCGTACAAGGCGGCGCCGATGTACAAGCAGGTGGTCACGAGGATGCGGGAGCAGCTCACCATCCTGGCGAGCTTCGTGGAGGTGTGGCTGGCGAAGGAGGGGCACGAAGGCCCGGTGGGGCTGAACCTGCTCACCAAGGTGCAGATGCCGAACCTGGCGACGCTCTACGGAGCGATGCTCGCCGGGGTGGACTACGTGCTGATGGGCGCCGGCATCCCCAAGGAGATCCCGGGGATCCTGGACCGCTTCGCGGCGCACGAGCCGGCGACGATGAAGCTGGACGTGGAGGGCTCGCGCAGCGAGCTGGACGTGCTGACGTTCGACCCGCGCGTGCACTCGGCCACGCCGTTCGCCATCAAGCGCCCGCTCTTCCTGCCCATCATCTCGTCCAACTCGCTGGCCACCATGCTGGTGCGCAAGGCGACGGGGCGGGTGGACGGCTTCGTCATCGAGGCGCCCACCGCCGGCGGGCACAACGCCCCGCCGCGCGACCCGGCGTTCAACGACCGCGGCGAGCCGGTGTACGGCGCGCGCGACGAGGTGGACCTGGAGAAGATGAAGGAGCACGGCCTTCCCTTCTGGCTGGCCGGCGGCTCCGGCTCGCCCGAGCGGCTGGAGCAGGCGCTGGAGGCCGGCGCCGCCGGGATCCAGGTGGGAACGCTGTTCGCCTACTGCGACGAGTCGGGGATCATCCCCGAGCTGAAGGAGCAGGTGCTGCAGCAGGCGCAGGAGGACCGGATCGACGTGCTGACCGACGGACGCGCGTCGCCCACGGGCTTCCCGTTCAAGGTGGTGCAGATGGGCGGCACGGTGTCGCAGCTCCCGGTCTACCAGAAGCGCGAGCGCGTCTGCGACCTGGGGTACCTGCGCACCTCGTACCGCCGCCCGGACGGCCGCCTGGACTACCGCTGCCCGGCCGAGCCGGTGGACGCCTACGTTCGCAAGGGCGGGGCGATCGAGGACACGGTGGGCCGCAAGTGCCTGTGCAACGCCCTGTTCGCCACCATCGGCCACGCGCAGGTGCGCGACGACGGGGTGGTCGAGGCGCCGCTGGTCACCAGCGGCGACGAGCTGAAGAACATCCGCCGCTTCATCGGCTCCGACCGGTCGGGCTACACGGCGGCCGAGGTGATCGACTACCTCACCAGCGGCATCCGCCGCGCGGTGCAGCGCACCACCTCGTTCGTCTCCGCCGCCACGGCGGGGTGACGCCGGCGTAGGGAGATCCTCCCCACGAACGATCGGGCCCCGGGATGCTGTCCCGGGGCCCGATCTTCTTGTTATCTTTCGGCCGCGTCGATCTCCGCGCGTCCTCGTCCCGCGGCACGGAGGTGGATCGGGGGAGGGTCGGTCGTCGACCTCCGCGGGACGAGGCCGGCATCCGGCCGGGCCGCGCAGCCTACGAATGAGCTCGCGGCTGAGGACGGCACGCATCAGATCCCAACGGCAGGCATGGAAGCGCAATCCCTGGGCTGGCTGGTGGCGTTCACGGCGGGGCTGCTGTCGTTCCTCTCGCCGTGCGTGCTCCCGCTGGTCCCCAGCTACGCCACGTTCATCACCGGGATGAGCCTGGACGAGCTCCGCGCGACGGAGACCGTCCGGGCGCGCCGCGCCGTGCTGCTGCACGGGGTGCTCTTCGTCACGGGCTTCAGCGCCGTCTTCCTGGCGCTGGGCGCGTCGGCCACCTTCCTGGGCTCCTTCCTCTCCTGGGCGTCGCGGGGGATGGAGATCGGCGGCGGGGTGCTGCTGGTCCTCTTCGGGCTCTACCTGCTGGGGTGGCTGCGGCTTCCGGGCGCGGGGCGCGAGTGGCGGCTGCACCTGGCGAACAAGCCGGTGGGCTACCTGGGCACCTTCCTGGTGGGCGTCACCTTCGGCGCGGGGTGGACGCCCTGCATCGGCCCCGTGCTGGGCGGCATCCTGACCCTGGCCGCCACGCGCGGCTCGATGGGAGAGGGGATGGGGCTGCTGGCGGTGTACTCCGCCGGCCTGGCGATCCCGTTCCTGCTCGCGACGGTGGCCATCGAGCGCTTCCTGGCGGGGATGACCACGCTGCGGCGGTGGCTGCCGTGGATCAACCGCATCAGCGGCGCGCTGCTCCTGCTGCTGGGGATCCTGCTGCTGACGGGCACCTTCTCCACCCTCTCGGCCATGCTCTCGGGGTGGACGCCGGAGGTGCTGTCGAGGCGCCTGTAGCGGGCTGGAGAGGGGCGGACGGGACGGATCTCGCGCGGCGGGCAGCGGCGCGCGCGCGCCCGGCGGCGCGACGGCGGAACCTTGCGTCGGCTCGCGCCATGAATGAGATTCCGCCGCGCCGCGCGCCGGTCCGGACGCGCATCCCCCCGACCCGCCCCGGTTCATGCCCGAGCAGATCCGCATCCTGCTGGTGGACGACCACGCCGTGCTGCGCGCGGGCCTGCGCGCCCTGCTGGAGGCCGAGCCGGACTTCCTGGTGGTGGGCGAGGCGGCGACGGGCGAGGAGGGGGTGACCAAGACGTCGCTCCTGCGGCCGGACGTGGTGGTGATGGACCTCTCCATGCCGGGGATGGGCGGGCTGGAAGCCGTGCGCGGCATCTCCGCGCTGAAGATGGAGACGCGGGTGCTGGTGCTGACCATGCACGGCGAGGAGGAGCACCTGCTCCCCGTGCTGGAGGCCGGCGGCAGCGGCTACGTCAACAAGCGCAGCGCCGACGAGGAGCTGATCGAGGCGATCCGCACCGTGGCGCGCGGCGACGTGTTCCTCTACCCCAGCGCGGCCAAGCTCCTGCTGCGCGGCCTGAAGCAGAAGGCCGCCCCGGGCGAGGAGGACCCGCTCGACAAGCTGACCGATCGCGAGCGCGAGGTGCTGTCGTTCACGGTCGAGGGGTTCTCGTCCAGCGAGATCGGGAAGAAGCTCTTCATCTCGCCCAAGACGGTGGACACCTACCGCGCGCGTATCATGGAGAAGCTCTCCCTGCACCATCGCAGCGAGCTGGTCCGGTTCGCGCTCCAGAAGGGGCTGCTCAAGGCCGAGTAGCCGCCGCCCTCCAGGATCTTCTGACACGTCAACGGGAAAGGTCGGCTTGGCTCGCAGGGTCGTCGTCACGGGGATCGGGATGATCACGGCGCTGGGGAACTCCGCGCCCGAGACCTGGCGCCGCGTCGTGGCGGGGGAGTCGGGGATCGGGGCGCTCAGCCGCTGCCAGCTTCCCGGCCTGCCGCCCAAGGTCGCCATCGCGGGGGAGGTGAAGGACTTCACCCCCGAGCCCGTGCTGGACCGCAAGGAGGCCCGGCGCATGGACTGGTTCATCCAGTACGCGCTGGTCGCCGCCGACGAGGCCATGCGCGACGCCGGCCTGGGCGGCCTGGGCACCGTGCCCGACCCCGAGGAGACGGGCGTGATCATCGGCTCGGGGATGGGCGGGCTGATCTCCATCATGGAGACGCGCGACCTGATCGAGACGAAGGGCGCCAACCGCGTCTCGCCGTTCTTCATCCCCGCGAGCATCGTGAACCTGGCCGCGGGCCAGGTGGCCATGCGCACCGGCGCCACGGGCCCCAACTACGCGCCCGTCTCGGCGTGCGCCAGCAGCAACCACGCGATCGGCGAGGCGTACCACGCCATCCTGCGCGGCGACGCGGACATGATGATCGCGGGCGGCGCGGAGGCGTGCCTGACCCCCATCTCGTTCGCGGGGTTCGCGGCGGCGCGCGCGCTAGCCACGGAGTACGACGACCCCGCCGGCGCCTCGCGCCCGTTCGACTCGCGGCGCAGCGGCTTCGTCCACGGCGAGGGCGCGGCGATCCTGATCCTGGAGGAGGCCGAGTCGGCCAGGCGCCGCGGCGCGCGCGTGCTGGCGGAGGTGATCGGCTTCGGGATGAGCGCCGACGCCTTCCACGTCACCGCGCCCCCCGAGGACGGCGCCGGCGCCGCGCGGGCCATGCGGCGCGCGCTCAAGAGCGCGGGGATCGGGCCCCAGGCGGTGACGTACATCAACGCCCACGGCACCGCCACACCCATCGGCGACGTGGCCGAGACGCGCGCGATCCGCGCCGTGTTCGGCCAGGGGGCGGACGGGATCCCCGTCTCGTCCACCAAGTCGATGCTCGGACACTCGCTCGGCGCCACCGCCGCGGTGGAGGCCGGGCTCTCCGTGCTGGCGATCCGCGACTCGGTGATCCCGCCGACCATCAACCTGGAGAGCCCGGACCCGGACTGCGACCTGGACTACGTGCCCAACGAGGCGCGGAAGGCCACGCTGGACGTGGTGCTCTCCAACTCCTTCGG
Source organism: Longimicrobiaceae bacterium (assembly GCA_030146875.1). Lineage (GTDB taxonomy): Bacteria > Gemmatimonadota > Gemmatimonadetes > Longimicrobiales > Longimicrobiaceae > JASLAX01. The sequence continues at coordinate 31,458 of JASLAX010000001.1, read as the reverse complement.
CTTCGGCGGCGCGAACACCACGCTGGTGCTGCGGAAGTGGGCCGACGGGAACGGGGCGTCCCCGGGGGACGGGGATCGAGGAGGATCGGCGGAGGGGAACGGCTCGGCGTAGAGGCCCGCACCCGGCGGGCTCGGGCGGCGGAGGTGCGGTTTCCCCCGCGCTCGGTGGAGCCCGCCACCCTCTCCGGGATTCGGGAGAGGGACCGGGAATGGGCTCGGCTTCGGTGAGGTCCCGTCGCATGGCCGGCACCCCGCTCCCCTCGTGGGAACGGGCGGCGGTGGGGGATACGCCGCGACGAGGCTGGACACCGGCCGCGCCGCGAATCCGGACGACGAAAGGCCCGCCGGGGATCTCTCCCCCGGCGGGCCTTCTCCGTTCCCGCCGGCGCGGGTCAGCTCTCGCTGTCGCTGCCGCCGCGCTGCTGGGAGGTGCGCCCGCCCGTCGAGCCGAGGCCGCCGGACTGCGGGGACGAGCCGCCGGTCTCGCTCTGCGTGCGGCCGCCGCCGGGCTTCCCGCCCATGCCGCCGCTCGCGCCGCCGCCGAACGAGCCGCCCTGGCCCATGCCGCGGTTGGAGCCGCCGCGCGAGTGCATCATGGACCCGCGGCCGGGCTGCGCCGGCTCGGAGATGCTCTCCAGCGTGCTGGCCACCCGGCGCTGCCCCTGCGGGGAGTCCAGGTCCGTGGCCACGTCGGCCTGCGCCACGATCCCCACCAGGCGCCCCTCGCGGTCGGTGATGGGCACGCGGCGCACCTGCTCGCTCTCCATCACGCGCATGATCTCGGCGACGGAGTCGTTCTTGTTGCACGACTCCACCTCGGTCGTCATGCACTCCATCACCCTGGTGGAGTTGACGTCCTTGCCCTCGGCCACCGCGCGGATGGCGATGTCGCGGTCCGTGATCACGCCGCGCAGACGCCGGCTCTGCTCGTTGTCGACCACGGGGATGATGCCCACGTTCAGGTCGCGCATCTTGCGCGCGGCGTCGGCCAGCGAGGCCTCGGCGGTGACGGTCTCCGGGTTCTCGGTCATGATCTCGGAGGCGCGCGTGCGGCGCGTCTCGTCCATCGACCCGCCCGACGAGCCGCCCATCCCCGAGCCCATCCCCCGGTTGGAGCCGCCGCCGTACGACGAGGACACGTCGCCCATGTCGCTGTAGCCGCCCGTGCCGTAGCCGCCGCTCCCGTAGCCGGAGCCGCCGCCCTGCATCCCGCGGCCGCCGTAGCCGCCGCCCAGGTTGGACGAGCCGTACATGCCGCCCCCCTGCGAGCCCGAGCCGCCGTACAGCCCGCGGTTCATCCCGCCCCCCATGCTGCCGCCGCTCATGCCGCCGCTGCTCATGCCGCCGTAGCCGCCGCGCTGCTGGCTGCCGTAGCCGCGCCCCTGCATGCCGCTGGAGAAGTCGGAGTCGTAGGCGCCGCCGCCGGTGCCGAAGCCGCTCATCCCTTCCTCGTCGAAGTCGTTCCAGTGGGCGTCGGAGCGCATGCCGCCGCTGCCGTAGCCGCCCATCCCCTGCCCGCTCATCCCGCCCTGGCTGCCCATGCCGCCGTAGCCGGGACCGCGCTCCTGCGAGTACGACCCGCCGATCTCGTCGTCGAAGCCGCCGCCGTAGCCGCGGTTCATCCCGCCCCCGCCCTGGCGCCCCTGCATCCCCCAGCCACCGCGGTCGAAGTCTCGTCCGTAGCGCGCCATGTCTCTCCTCCTTCACTGAGATGAACTTCGCGGCACCCGGCCATCCCACGGCCTGGCGGCGCCGCTCCCAACGCCCCCCGCAACCGGGGACAGGCGGGTGACGGGGTTGCAAGAGGTGCGCCCCCGCGCGGCCTCGCCGGGCCGTGCGCCGGTCAGTCGGAGGAGCGGCGCAGCAGCAGGATGGCCAGGCCCACGACGGCGATGGCGGCGAAGGAGAACCACTGCACGGCGTAGGAGAGGTGGGGTCCGGCGGAGAGCTCCGGCACGTCCACGCGCGCCAGCGGCGCGGCCTCTCCCGCCGCCGGGAGCTGCTGCACGTAGAGGGGGAGGAGGGGGCGCGGCGAGCGGGCGCGCGCGGCGTCCAGGTCCAGCCGGCGCCAGGTGGCGGGCCGCCCGTCGCGCGCCGGCACCGGCTGCCCCGCGTCCCCCGTCCGCGGCACCGTCTGCAGGACGCCGGAGACGACCCGGGGGCCGGGCTCCGCCAGCGGACGCGGGTCCACCGTCGCGCCGTCCGGCGACGGCGCCCAGCCGCGGTTCACGAGCACCGCCGCGCCGCCGTCCAGCACGAGCGGGGTGACCACGTGGACGCCGGGGCGGCCGCCGTTCACCCGGCCGCGCAGGACGACCTGGCCCGCGGGATCGTAGACGCCGCGGACGGTCACGCGCCGGTTCACGTACGCCGCCGGATCGGCCGAGACGGCCGCGGCGCCGGCGGAGTCCAGCGCCAGCGGCGGCGCGGCCAGGGCGGAGCGCCACGCGTCGTTGCGCGCCGCCCGCTGCTCGCGGCGGTCGAGCTGCCAGAAGCCCAGGCGCACGAAGACCCCCGCCAGCGCGAGCACGGCGAGGGAGAGGAGGATGCGGCCGGGGGAGAGCTTCACGGCGGACCCGCGCGGAGCCGGGGCGGGACCGGCCCGGGCGGCCTCCGCGGAGGGGCCGCGGAGGCGGGAAGGATACCGCCCGCGGGAGGCGCCCTCAACCCCGCCCGGGGGCCGGACGCGGCCGGGGCGCGGAGGGTGGCCCCCCGCGCCCCGGAACGCCCGCCGCCGCCGTCGGTCAGTGGCGGACCTTCTTCTGCACGTCGTGGAGCCGGTGGAACAGCCCCGAGAAGAACTCGCTGACTACCTCCTGCGCCGCGTCGCGAAAGTCGCCCATGGCGTCCCCCAGCTCCTCGGCCTTCTCGCCGGCCAGCTCCTTCACCACATCCAGCCGGTCGCCGGCCGTCTCGCGCATGCCGCCCAGGCGCTCGCCTGCGCCGTCGCGCACGTGGGCCAGACGCGCCTTCAGCGCGGCGGCGCGGCTGCCGGCGTCGAGCCCCTCGTCGTCGCCCAGGCGGGCGTGCAGCTCCTGCAGCTCCTCGTCCTGGGCGCGGGCCACCCGGGCCAGCCGGCGCGCGCGCTTCTCCCAGGTGCGGGAGCGCGAGGTCCAGCGGTCCACGTCCAGGTCCTCGGAGAGGTGCGCGTCGATGTCGTCGTCGTCGTGGTCGCTGCCGCCGCCGGTCAGGAAGCCGAGCACGAGGCCGGCGCCGAAGACCATCGCCACCGACGGGATCGGGCGCTCGCGCACGGGCGCCATCACGTCCAGGCGGTCCTGCAGCCGCTCCTTCTTCTTCAGCAGGACGCTCTCGATCTCGTCGATCGTCTCGGACATCCGGGCGCGCGTCTGCTCGATCTCGGCCCGCGCCACCGTGGGGTCGTCGATCGCGGCGCTGCCGGGGGTCCCCGGCCCGGCGCTCGCGGCCAGGAGGTGGTCGGGGTCGGTGATCGCCCCGTGCGGCCCCGAGGCGCGCGAAAGGGTCAGGTCGTCGTCGTCGGTTCGCATGTCGGCCATGGATTCCCCCTTGGAATGTTCGATTCTAGCGCAGCATGCGGCCGACCACGAAGCCCGCCACGGCGGCAACGAGGAGGGTCTGGAGCGGCTTCTCGCGAACGCGCGTCTCGAAGTCGTCGCGGGCGTCGCGCGCCCCGCCCACGGCGCCCTGGGCCCCGCCGCGCACGCGGTCGATGGGGCCGGAGAGCGGACCCTCGTGCGTGTCCAGCAGCCCGGAGATGCGGTTGGTCACCGCCCCCACGCCGTCGGACACCTTCTCGCGCACGTCGGCCAGGCGCCCGCCCGAGCCGCCCTCGCGCGCCCGCGTGGCGGCGTCGATCTCGGCCCCCTCGCCCATCCCCACGCCCAGCGCGGCCAGCGCGTCGGCGACCCAGCGGTAGTGGCGCTCCTCGTCCAGCGCGGCGCGGTCCACCAGGCGCTTGGTCTCCGCGGGCCAGAGCAGCGCCTTGGAAGCGTACGAGTCGTACTTGTTGCGGACCTGCAGCTCGTTGGTGCGGAACGCGATGAGCAGCCCCTTGTCGCCCCCCACGGCGGCCAGCCCCTGCAGGGCGGCCTTGAAGGGGCCGGTGGCGTGCGGCGCGTTCCTGGGCGTGCCGCCCAGCTCGGCGATGGCCTCGTTCAGCTCGCGGATGTGCCGCTCGTGGTCGCGCCGGAAGCCCGCGATCTGGTCGGCGTGGTCGCGGTCCTCGAGCTTGCTCATCGCGACCTCGTACGCCGCGACGGCGTCGTGGTCCAGCTGGAGCAGGTCGTTGAGCCCCTCCAGCACCTCCTCGGTCGTCGCCATCCTCGTCCCGGTGGTAGCGTCCACGATCCCTCCCTTGTGCGCGATCGGTTCCCGAAGCGGGCTGCTCCCCCCCCTCATTGCGGCCGGCCGCCCCTGTCGCGGGGCCGGCGGAAGCCCCCGGTCTTGCACGATCCATTCCGGCGCGGCACCTGTCCCGTGGGGCCGGCGAGCGAATTGCAGGAAGGCCGCTCGCCGCCCCCGGGTGCGGGCGCCGCACGTGGATTTCCCCTCGACGGAGACAGCCGTGATGACCCGATTCCGCCGCGCCGCCCTGCCGGCGCTCCTGGTTCTGCTGGGGTCGTGCGCCTCGCTGGGCCAGATCCTACAGCCGCCCACCTTCTCGGTCTCCAACACGCAGCGCGCCGAGCTTCGCCTGGCGGGGCCGTCGCTGGGGTCGCCGCTGGGCTCGGCGGTGGTGCGCCTGTACGCCCGCGTGCAGAACCCCAACGCCTTCGGGCTCACCCTGGGGCGCCTCAACGGCGGGCTGATGCTGGAGGGCCGCAACGCCGCGCGCGTCGACTTCCCCATGGGCCTCCCCCTGCAGGCCGGCGGCGAGGCGATCGTGCCCATCGAGGTGCGCGTCTCCCTCTCCGACCTCCCGCAGCTCGCCGACGTGGTCTCCCGCGCGATCGGGGGCGGATCGCTGAACTACCGGCTGGACGGGTCGTTCGGGGTGGATGCCGGGCTGCTGGGCCAACCGACCTTCGGCCCCATGACGCTGCTCTCCGGCCAGCTCGACGTGCGGCGGTAACGGCGCCGCGCGATCGCGGCGCACGCGAGGGAGGCGCCCGGCTCGAATTGGTTCCGCGCCCCCACTCCTCTCGTCGCCCGAGCGGACGGATGCCGGCCCGGGATCCCAGCGCTCGGGCGAGCCGAGGGGCTCCGGCCGCCCGCGCTCGTGACAGTCGGACGAACGCAAAAAGGGGCGGGGCGGCTTTCGCCGCCCCGCCCCTCCTCGAAAGGACAGGTCGTTCCGGACGAGGAGTGTTACCTGTCCTCGGCCTCGCGGATGGCGCCGGCCAGGATCCCCACGGCCCGGCAGCACGAGTGGCAGTAGAGGGCGGCGGCGTACTCGCCCTCGGGCTCCGTGACCGACGCGAACCCGTTGGGGTCGATCTCGGGCTCGATGAAGGCAAGGACCTCCACCTGGTCCGGCCCGCAGAGGGGGCACGGCACGCTGGACGGGTCCTTCCGGTAGGCCATCAGGAGCTCCAGGGCCTCGGCGTCGGAGAAAGGGCCCTTGGGCTGCGGGAGGGTCTCGGCGATCTCCTTGATGATCCGGTTCATCCTGGCCTCCTCTTATTGCGGTCCGGGCCCGGCGGGCTCGGTGTCGTTTTCGAGTGTACACAGGTAAAGCAAGCGGCGGGCCACACTTGCAAACACCGTTCGATCCGTCGCTTGGCGGGCCTCCCGGCCCGCGGAAACGGCGTAGAACAGACGTTTTCCCCGGCCACGCACGAAGGCCCGGCACCGCGGGGGCGCCGGGCCTTCGTCCGGAGACGAGGTCGGTCAGCGCGCCGTCGTCCCCGCCGTCGTGGTGGAGGACGGGACGAGCAGCGTGCGGTCGAAGAGCTCCAGGATCCGGCGGTACTCATCGGTCCACGACTCCGGACGGGTGAAGGCGTGGTCCTCCACCGGGTACACGGCCAGCTCCCAGTTCGTCTTCCCCAGCTCGATCAGCCGCTGCGTCAGGCGCACCACGTCCTGGAAGTGGACGTTGGTGTCGACCATCCCGTGGGCGATCAGCAGGTCTCCGCGCAGCCCCTCGGCGAAGTAGATGGGGCTGGAGCGGCGGTACGCCAGCGTGTCCTCGTGGGGCAGGTTCAGGATGCGGCGCGTGTACGGATGGTTGTAGTGCGCCCAGTCGGTGACGGAGCGCAGCGCCGCGCCGGAGCGGAAGACGTCGGGCTCGGTGAACAGGGCCATCAGCGTGATGAAGCCGCCGTACGAGCCCCCGTAGATGCCCACCCGCCGCGCGTCCACCCCCTCGTTCGCCACCAGCCAGCGCACCCCGTCCACCTGGTCCGTCAGGTCCTTGCCACCCATGTGGCGGTAGATCCCCGTCCGCCACGCGCCGCCGTAGCCCGCGGAGCCGCGGTAGTCCACGTCCAGCACCGTGTAGCCGCGCGAGGCGAGGAGGTGGTGGAACATGTACTCGCGGAAGTACGTGCTCCACCCGCGGTGGGCGTTCTGGAGGTACCCGGCGCCGTGGACGAAGACGACGGCCGCGCCGTTCGACCGCGCCCCCAGCTCGCCCGGGCGGTAGATGCGGGCGTGCACCCGTGCCCCGTCGCGCGCGGGGAAGGTGATCACCTCCGGCTCGATCCACGGGCCGGAGCGGAACTCGGCCGTGGTGGAGGCGGTGACGCGGCGCGGCTCCGCGCCGGGGCGGGCCTCCTGCAGCCACAGCTCCGGCGGCTCGTTGGCGGTGGAGCGGAGGAGCGCCAGCCACCGCCCGTCCGGCGAGACGACCGACTCCGTCCATCCCTCCAGGCTGGTGATCCGCGTCCTCGGACCTCCCGTCGACGCGACCGAGTACAGGTGGCGCTCGCCGGGGTGGGTCTCGCTCGTCGTTAGATGGAAGGTGCGGCCGTCCGCGCTGGGCTGCACGTCGGTGACCTCCCACTCCCCCGCGGTGACGGCGGTCGCGCGGCCGCCACCGGGCGGGGTGACGTAGAGGTGCGCGTAGCCGGTGCGCTCGGAGACGAACCAGATGCGCTCGTCCGGCAGCCACCCGGCGGAGAAGGCGAGCGGCCCGCCTACCCAGGCGGTGTCGCGCAGGTGGTCCACCGGGGTCACGCGGCCGTCGGGGGTGGCCGCCACCAGCCAGCGGTCCTTGTAGTCCGCCGGCGTCTGCCAGAGCAGCGCGCGGTCCGAGACGGGCGACCAGCCGATGGCGCTCCAGGTCAGCTCGCGCGCCGCGTTGGGCGACGTCAGCCAGGTCAGGCGGCTGGTGCCCAGGTCCAGCATGGCCGCGCGGGTGCCGGACTGCACCTCGCCCACCTTGGTGCGGACGGTCAGGCTCTCCGTGAACCCGCTCTCCGTCACGAAGTTCGGCACGGTGGTCTGGCGGCCCCCCTCCACCCGAGTGGCGACGGAGAGGAGGAGGTGGCGTCCGGAGGGGGAGACCTCCGCCCCCGCCACCGTGGTCCCCTTCCCCAGCCAGACGGGGCGGACGCGGGTGCGCAGCGAGTCCACCGCCTCGCGCCGCTCGCGCTCGCGCACGCGGTCGCGCACGGCGCCCAGCAGCTCGCGCTGCTGCTCCTCCAGGAACTTGCGGTTGCCCCTGGCCTCGTCGCTTCGCGGCGCGTCCTCGGTGCGCAGGTCGGTGAGCTGCCGCAGCGGACCGCCCGCCACGTCCACCGCGAAGACGTTGCTGCCGGAGAGGAAGTAGACGGTGCGCCCGTCGGGCGAGAGGCGCGGGGCGCGCTCGCGGACGGGGGTGTCGGTGACGCGGCGCTCGGCGCCGGTCGCATCCACCACCCACACGTCGCCGCCGCGCTCCGCCGCCCGACGCGTGCGGTCGCGCGACCAGCCCCCGGACCCCGCCGGCGGGGCGGAGCGCTCGGCGACGGAGTCCGCCACCGGGCCCGCCGCGCCTCCTCCCACGTCCACGCGGTAGAGCGAGGTCAGCGTGTCCGTGGCCTCGGGCTGGCGCCAGCGGAACCAGACGGTGCGCGAGTCCTCGCCCCAGCGCACGTCGGTGGGCGAGCGGCCCACCAGCCCCTCGCCGCGCATGATGTTCTGCACGGTCAGGCGGAACGCGCCTCCCGCCCGCGTCGCGGACGGGGCGGGAGCCGCGGAGGACGCCGCCGTCGGAGCCGCGGCGGACGGCCTGGCGGACGCCGGAGCGGGGGCGGAGGAGGGGCGCGGGGCCGCGGGCGAGCAGGCGGCGAGCGCGGCCAGCAGCGGCGCGGCGCGGCGCGCCCGGGAAGCGAGCGTGCGAGGCATCCGGATGACCTTCCCGGCAGGAGGTTGCGGCGGGTCTACGGGCCCACAAGGTGTCGAAGCCGCCGCCGCCGCACAACCCGCAGGTGCCGGTCGGGCGCGGCGTTGCCCGCCGTTCGCGCCGGGTCTACATTCGGGGCCGCCGCCGCCGCGGCGCCCCTCACCTCATCGCCGGGCCGCAATGGACTCGACCGACAAGGACGCAGCCCTGGAGCTGAGCGCCGACGAGCTCGACGACGTGTGGGCGATCCTCACGCGCGACGAGCGCCTGGACGGCTTCCGGCTGCTCGACGCCGAGGACGCCGAGGACTTCTTCCAGGGGCTCTCCGCGCGCGACCAGGCCGAGCTGGCGCTCTCGCTCACACAGGCGGAGCGGCGGCCGCTGATCCGCGTGCTGGACCCGGACGACGCGGCCGACCTGATCCAGGAGGCCGACGCCGGCGAGCGCGAGGAGATCCTCTCGCTCCTCGACGCCCCGTCGCGCCGCCAGGTGCGGGCGCTGCTGGCGTACGAGGAGGACGAGGCCGGCGGCCTGATGTCGCCGCGCTTCGCCCGCATGCGGGCGGAGATGACCATCGACGAGGCCATCGCGTACCTCCGCCGCCAGGCGCGCACCCGCCTGGAGACGATGTACTACGCGTACGCGCTGGACGACGACCAGCGCCTGCTGGGCGTGGTCTCGTTCCGCCAGCTCTTCACCGCGCAGCCCAACCAGCGCGTCTCCGACGTGATGGAGACCGACGTGGTCTCCGTGCCCGACGAGATGGACCAGGAGACCGTCTCGCGCGTGCTCTCCGAGGCCGACCTGCTGGCCGTGCCCGTGCTGGACGAGAACGGGCGGATGCAGGGCATCATCACCGTGGACGACATCGTCGACGTGGTGCAGGAGGAGGCGACGGAGGACATCCAGAAGGCCGGCGGCATGCAGGCGCTGGACGCGCCCTACCTGCAGACGTCGCTGGGAGAGATGGTGCTCAAGCGCGCGCCCTGGCTGGTGGTCCTCTTCATCGGCGGGACGTTCACCGCCTCGGCCATGGGGCGCTACGAGGACGCGATCGAGCGTCTGGCGTTCCTCTCCCTGTTCGTGCCGCTGATGATCTCCAGCGGCGGAAACTCCGGGTCGCAGGCCTCCACCCTGGTCATCCGCGCCATCGCGCTGGACGAGGTGCGCCTGCGCGACTGGTGGCGCGTCATGCGGCGCGAGCTGGCCGCCGGGCTGATCCTGGGCCTGATCCTGGGCGCCATCGGCTTCGGGCGGATCCTGGCGGAGCACCGGTTCACGGGCGCCTACGGCGGGGACTACCTGCGCTTCGGCCTCACCGTCGGCATCTCGCTCGTCGCCATCGTCCTGTGGGGCAGCACCACCGGCTCCATGCTCCCGCTGCTGCTCCGCCGCATGGGGCTGGACCCCGCCAGCGCCTCCGCGCCGTTCGTGGCCACGCTGGTGGACGTGACCGGCATCCTGATCTACTTCAACGTCGCGACCTGGCTGCTGGCGGCCGCGATGGGAGCACACTGACCCCCCGCGGGCGCCCCGCCCCGCGCACCCCGGCGCAGGCTCCGCTCTGCTCCCCCTTCCCCGGCGAGCGGGCGGGAGGCGTCTCGCTCTCGGAGACCCTCTCCGCGCTCTCCCACGCCCTCGACCTCACCGAAGGCCAGCCGCCGGGGCACACCCTGCGCACCTGCTTCGCGGGGATGCGCCTGGCCGGGGAGGCGGGCGTGGGGGAGGAGGACCGCACCGCGCTCTACTACGCGCTGCTCCTGAAGGACGCCGGCTGCTCCAGCAACGCCGCGCGGATGGCGGCGCTCTTCGGCACGGCCGACGCGACGGTGAAGTACCGGATGAAGCTCCCCGACTGGCACCGTCCCCTCCCGCTCGCCGTGGCGACGGCGCGCAGCGTGGGGCTGGGACGGCCGCTGGCGGAGCGCGTGCGGCTGTTCGTGGGGATCGCGCGCACGCCGAACATGACGCGCGACCTGATCGACGTGCGCTGCGACCGCGGGGCCGGCATCGTCCGCCGCCTGGGCTTTCCCGAGGCGTCCGCCGCCACGGTGCGGTCGCTGGACGAGCACTGGTGCGGGAAGGGCTACCCCGAGGGGCTGTCGGGCGAACGGATCCCCCTCCTGGCGCGCATCGCCGGCCTGGCGCAGGCGCTGGAGATCTTCCACGCGGCCTTCGGGCGCGCCACGGCGCTGCGGATGGTGCGCGAGCGGCGCGGCACCTGGTTCGACCCGGCACTGGCGGACCGCGTGCTGGCGTGGCGGGGCGACGACGAGTGGTGGGCGCAGCTCTCCGCCCCCGACATCGGCGACCGGGTGGTGGCGCTGGAGCCGGGGAGCGAGGCGCGGCGGGCGGGGCCGGAGGAGCTGGACTCGGTGTGCGCGGCCTTCGCGGAGATCATCGATGCCAAGAGCCCCTACACCTTCCGGCACTCCGAGCGGGTGGCGGAGCTGGCCCGCGACGCGGCCGGGGTCACGGGGATGGACGCGGCCGAGCGGCGCCGCCTGCACCGCGCCGGGCTGCTGCACGACGTGGGGAAGCTCGGCGTCTCCTCGCGCGTGCTGGACAAGGCGGGGCCGCTGGACGCGGCCGAGCGCGCCGAGGTGGAGCTGCACCCCGCGTTCTCGTGGGAGATCCTCTCTCCCATGGCCGCGTTCCGCGACTTCGCCTGGACGGCCGCCCTGCACCACGAGCGGCTGGATGGCGGCGGCTATCCCTGGGGCTTCCACGCCGGGCAGCTCGACGCCCCCGCCCGCCTGCTCGCCGTGGCCGACGTCTACGAAGCCCTCACCGCCGACCGCCCCTACCGCGCGGGGATGACGCCCGACGACGCCTTCTGCATCCTGGGGCGGGAGGCGGGAACGCGCCTCTGCGCCGAGGCCGTGGACGCCCTCCGCGAGCTGGTGCGGTCGCGCGGGGAGGTCTGACGGGCGCACGACGGCCGGGCGTCGGCGGGTGTCGGGGCGGCGACTGCCTGCGGCGGCCGTAACCCGGCGGCCTGAGAGCCGCCCCCCTCGCCGGCGGGGCGGGAGAGGGGAACACGACGGTGGGGCTCCGGCGGCATCGGGCTGGTCCGCGTTCCGGGGGCGTGAAGCCCCGGCTACGAACCGCGCCCGTCCTCACCGACGGAACGGCGGACGCGCCGGATGAGGAGTCCGCAACGCGGACTTTTCTCGCGCTTCCGGACGGCGAACCCACTCGCAGGCTGTGCCGCGGCGCCCCTCCACTTTTCGTCTCGTCTTCCGTGTCTTCCTACGTCCTCTCGCGCGCGCGAGGGAGCGTCAGCCTCCGGTGAGCCCGCAGCGCCGCCGCACCTCCTCGATCACCACCCGCGGGTGGCCCAGGGCGGGAAGCCGCAGCATCTCCGCGGCGCTCGCGGTCACGAACTCCTCCCGGCCGTCGGCGTGGCGGTTGGTGGCGGTTCCCTCGTCCTTCACCAGGTCGATGGAGATCGCGGTCCTTGCCCCCGACTGCCCCCTCAGGTCGCCGCGCACGTCGCCGTAGCGCGAGACGGTCCCGTCCGGCTCCACGGTGACGGTGACGTTCCGCCGGGCGTTCTGCAGGCCCGGATAGGAGACCAGCAGGGTCCTGCCCGTTCCGGTGACGGGCAGCACGCGGCACTCCCCGCCCTCCGCCGTCGCGGGGACCAGCGCCGCGAAGCGCGACGCGTTCGACGCCGGGGCCGGACGCGCCGCCGCGTCCGCCAGCCGCGCCCGCTCCTCCCGCACCAGCGCCGCGAAGCCGTACCGCTCCCGCGCCGCCGCCGCCAGCGCGGCCGCTCCCTCCGCCCGGATGCCGACGGCGCGGGCGAGCACCTCGTCGAGCGGCGCCCCCTCCTCCACCCGCTTCCGCCAGTCGGGGTCGCCCAGCCGCTCCAGCAGGTAGGCCATCGCCGCGCCCGTCCCGTAATGGCGCCAGCGCATCAGGCGCGCGTCGGCCTCCGCCGGGGGAGCGAGGTGGAGGGGGCGGGTCAGCTCCCGCCGGATGCAGGCGAGCACGCTGTCCTCCGGGCTGCCGAGCACCGCCCGCGCCGCGCGGCAGCCGACGAAGGTGGCGGTGCCCTCCATCCGCTCCGAGTGCCGCTCCACGCGCCGCACGTCCGGCAGCCGGCCCGTCCGCTCCGCGCGCACGGCCAGGTAGGCGCGGAGCAGCGCGCGGAGCGAGTCGGCGTCGGCCAGGCGGAGCGCGTCCACCAGCATCCGCCGCTCCACCTCTCCCGCCGCGGCGAACTCCGGCGGCGCGATGGACGCCGAGTCCACCGTGCGCTTCCCGTCCACCAGGACCGGCTCGTCCGGCCGTCGGGCGAAGGCGCGCGACTGGTGGCCGTGGAAGGCCTCGTGGTAGTAGAAGAAGAGGCGCGAGTACGGCGTGGATCCGCGCGGCTCCATCGCGGGGACGACCTGCCCGCCCACGCGGTGGTTCATGGCGACCACGGCGGGATACTCGCGCGCCCGCCACAGCTTCCCGGCCAGCTCCGCCGGCACGCCCTCGCCCGCCACGCGGTCGTAGCCCGGCGCGTCGTCCGACCCGGAGACCAGCAGCGCCGTGGCCGGTGGCTTCATCAGCACGAAGCCGTGCCCCGCGGGCCAGTGCCCCGGCCACGCGCCGTCCACCTGCGCCCGGGCCCGCACCATGGCCGCGGCCATGCTCGCGAGCGCGGTGTCCGCGGGGGAGAGCGCGACCGTGGACGTGCCGCCCTCCGCGTCCCCCTTCCCGCACGCGGCGAAGCCCACGACGGGGAGGGCGGCGGAGAGGACGATGGCCGAGGCGCGGCGGAGGAACGCGAGGGGCATGGAGGGGGAGTCGGGGGTCGGCGCCGCGGGCCGGGCCGAGGCCCGGGAGGTCGAGAGGTCGGACGCCGCCGCGGGCGGGGAGGTTGCCCGCGGCGGCGCGTCAGATCCAGCGGCGGCGGCGGAAGTAGACCATCAGGACCGCCCCCAGCACCACCATCAGCCCCAGGGCCCAGACGTATCCGAAGCGCCACGGGAGCTCGGGCATGTGCGTGAAGTTCATCCCGTACACGCCGGCGATCCACGCCATCGCCATCAGGATGATGGACCAGGCGCCCATCACCCGCATGGTCACGTTGAGCTGGTTGGACGCCATGGAGAGGTGTCCCTCCAGCACCGAGCCCAGGAGCTCGCGCTGGGTGTCGATCTCCTCCACCACGCGCATGGCGTGGTCGTGGACGTCCTGGAAGTAGAGGAGCTGGTCCGGGGAGAGAAAGGGCACGTCGCGGCGCAGGAGCACCGTGAGCATGTCGCGCTCGGGCGCCACGATCTTCCGGAAGATGGTCAGCTCGCGGCGAAGCGACAGGATGCGCTGCAGGGCCTCGTCGTCGGCGCGCTGGAAGACCTCGGCCTCCAGCCGGTCCACACGGTCGGCGTAGTGGTCGATCATGGGGAAGTAGTCGTCCACGATCGCGTCCATGATCCCGTGCGCGATCGCCCCCACCTCGGTGAACGCCTTGGGAGCCGCCCGCCACCGGGCCAGCACCTCGCTGAACTCCAGGATGCGGTGGTCGTGCACGGTGACCACGTAGTGCTTCCCCAGGAAGAGGTGCACCTCGTTCAGCGCCATGCGCTTGCGGTCCGCGTTGATGCGCGCCGCGTACAGGACGATGAAGAAGTAGCCGGGGTAGCGGTCGATCTTGGGCCGCTGACGGCCGCGGATGCAGTCCTCCACCGCCAGCGGGTGGAAGCGCAGCGTGTCGCGCAGGAACTCCGCCTCCGCCGCGCCGGGCGAGGCGACGTCGATCCAGACCAGCGGCGGGCAGGTCTCGCCCCCGCGGATGCGGTGCGCCGGGTCCTTGAGGAGCGCGACCGCGTCCTCGAGCGGGATGGCGTGCACCCCCGTGCCGGTGTCCGCCCAGGCGTGGATGCGCGCGCGGAGCTCCGCCCCCTCCTCGTCCCTGAGGAGCTCTTCGTCCGGGTCCAGGTGGTGGTGGGCGCGGTCAGCGGGCGCTTCGCCGCTCATATCCCGGGATGGTGTCCGTCGTGAGGGCGGCGATCACCTCGAACGCGCCCGCGGCCACGTGCGGGATCCAGACCTGCTCGTCGAAGCCGAAGAGCCACGGCGAGACGGCGAGCAGCACTCCGCTGAACCCGTCCAGCCAGAGGTGCACCGCCATGGGCAGCCGCTTGACCACGCCCAGCTCGTAGTCGGTGAGCAGCGAGTAGGCGATCGCCGCCGCGCCGGCCGCGACCGGGACCCAGGTCTCGGCCCCGCCGCGCGCGAAGCCCGCGATCCAGGGCAGGCCCATCAGCAGCAGCCCGACCGTGTAGTCCAGCACGCCGTGGACCCGCGTGGTGAAGAGGCGCATCCGCTCAGCCTTCCGCTCTGCCCGGGGACCGGCGCGACGGTCGATCCGCCGCGTCCGCGGCGCCGCCGCGTGCAAGGCCCGCGCCCGCGCGCGCCCGCGTCAGCGCCACTCCTCCAGCACTCCCGCCCGTTCCACCCCCTGCAGCGCGCCGGGATGCAGCCAGTCGGCCAGCGCCTCGATCCCGGCCACCACCCGCGGCCCGGAGCGGCTGAACCAGGCGCTGTGCCCCACCGCCGCCCGCCCGCCGTCCACGGTGGCCGCCGCGAACCCCCGCAGCCGCCCGCGCACGCGGTCGGCGTCCGCCCGCGCCTGCTCCATCGCGTAGCCGCAGGGCACCAGCAGCAGGCGGTCGTGCGCCAACGCCTCCACCTGCCCCCACGGCACCTCCACCGAGTGCCCCCCGGGCGTCCCGAGCAGCGACTCGCCCCCGGCCCGGTCGACCATCTCCGGCACCCAGTGCCCGGGGGCGAACGGCGGGTCCAGCCACTCCAGCCCCAGCACGCGCGGCCTCTCCCGCCCCCCCACGGCCTTCGCCACCCGCTCCAGCCGCCCGCGGAGCCGCGCCACGGCCTCCGCCCCGCGCCGCGGCTCCCCCGCCGCGTCGGCCACCTGCGCCACGCTGGCCAGGATGCCCTCCAGGTCGTGCGCGTCCAGCGGCAGCACCCGCACCTCCCCGCCCAGCTCCGCCACCGCCGCCTCCGCCGAGCCGGTGGGGACCGCGCACACCTCGCAGACGCCCTGCGTGAGCACCAGGTCCGGCCGCGCGTCGCGCAGCGCCCGCACGTCCACCTGGTACACGCTCCCGAACTCGGCCATGCAGCGCCGCACCTCCGCGTCGATCTGGCCGCTGTCCAGCCCCGCCGGGTCGAAGCGCACGCGGCTCACCCGCGGAAGCCGCAGCGCCTCGGGCGGCCAGTCGCACTCGTGCGAGATCGCCGTGAGCCGGTCGCCGAGCCCCAGCTCGTACACGATCTCGGTGGCGCTGGAGAGGAGCGATACGATGCGCAATCGGCGTCCGCCGGGCGGTGAGGGAGGTGGGGCGATGAAGGCGCGGCGCATCGGCCGCGACCGTCGATGGGACGTGGGTTGCCATCCGATGGTCCCGTGTCGGCGCGGCCGCGCGCCTCCGCGCCGCGCCGCGCGCCACACCCGCGACCTCCCGCGATCCGACCTCGACCGACACCGGTGACGCCGCGGAATCCTAGACACCCGCCCCCGCCGACGCAATCCGCCGCCCTTCGTCCCGCACTCGTCCCGTCGTTGGTCCCCCCCTTCGCCCCGCCCTCTTCCCGCGCTCGCCCGCGCTTGTCCGCGCCCCGCGGCGACGGTAGCTTGTGGCCCGTCCCCACCCACCCCGGAGCCGGCCAGAAGAGAGCCCGATGCAGATCATCCGCGCCCCCCGCGTCACCTTGATCGCCCGCCAGGAGTTCGTCGCGCCCGAGCACATCCGCTGGGCCAGCGACAGCCCGGTCGCCGGCGAGGCGCTGGCCGAGTTCGCGGGGCGCCTCTGCTACCTCTCGTTCGGCGAGGACGCGGGGCTGGAGGGCGGGCACCGCTCCATCCCCGGCCGCACCACCAACCAGGCGTACCTCACCAACATCCTGCACACCAAGCACGGCAGCGTTCTGGAGCACGCCGTGTGGTCGCTGCTGCTGGAAGGCGTGAGCCGCTCGCTCACCCACGAGCTCGTCCGCCACCGGGCGGGGATGGGTTACTCCCAGCTCAGCCAGCGCTACGTGGACGAGTCCGACATCGGCTTCGTGCTGCCGCCCGAGATCGAGGAGGGGTCGGACGCCTTCCGGGTGTGGGAGCGGACCTGCCGGGCCGCGCTGGACGGCTACCGCGACCTGCTGGGCGAGGTCACCGACGCCGTGGGCGACGACGGCCCCGCCACCATGCGGAAGAAGCGCGCCCGCCAGGCCGCCCGCGCCGTGCTGCCCAACTGCTCCGAGACCAAGATCGTGGTCACCGGCAACGCGCGGGCGTGGCGCCACTTCGTGGAGATGCGCGGCTCGCCGACGGCCGACGTGGAGATCCGCCGGCTCGCGGTGGAGGTGCTGCGCGTCCTGAAGCAGGAGGCCCCGCACATCTTCGGCGACATGCAGGCCGTGGCGCAGCCCGACGGCACCGCGATCGTGGAGACGGCGCACAGCAAGGTCTGATCGCCCGCCCCGCGGCGGGCGGGGGGGCGACGAGGAGGTGGGCGGGGACGGCGGAGAACGCCGCGCGGCGGGCCGCGATCCCGGTGGATCGCGGCCCTCCGCGTCTGCCGCCCCCGGAGGGGGCCGGTGCTACTTGGTCTCGAAGTCCACCTGCGGCGTCGCCTCGGAGCCGGCCGGGGCCTGGTAGGGCTCCTTCCGCTGCGCGCCGGTGAACTTTGCGGTGATGGCCTGCGGGAACGAGCGGATGTAGGTGTTGTACTGCTTCACCGCCTCGTTGTAGTCCCGCCGCGCCGTGCCGATGCGGTTCTCGCTCTCGGCGAGCTGGTCCTGCAGCGCGGTGAAGTTCTGCGTGGCCCGGAGCTGCGGGTACGCCTCCACCGCCAGGTTGATGTACGTGCCGATGGACCGCGCCTGCGCCGACTCGGCCTGCTGGAGCTGCTGCACGTCCTTGCTCGCGGCGGCCGCCTGCGTCTGCTGCTGCGCCTGGGTGAGCTGCGCCTCGGCGGCGGTGAGCCGCCCCGCCCTGGCCTGGGCCACGTCGGTGTAGGTCCCCCGCTCGAAGCCCGCGGCGCCCTTCACCGTGGCCACCAGGTTGGGGATGAGCTGGTTCCGGTTGGTCAGCTCCACGCCGATGTTGGACTTGGCCTGCTCCGCCTGCTCGTCGAGCGCCTGGATCCGGTTGTACCCGCAGCCCGCGAGCTGCATGGTCAGCACCGCCGCGAGCGTCATCTTCGCAAACCGCATCTCTCTCCTCCGGAAAAGTCGGGTCGAACCGCCATCCACCAGGGAAACCCCTACGCCTCGGCCCGGCCGAAGCGGTCCACGTACCGCACCACCTTCTCCACCGCGTCCAGGTATCCCGTCACCACGGGCGCGTCGGCGCCGGCGTCCAGCTTCGCCCCGCCGGCGCGCGCGCGGTGCACCTGCAGCATGGGCTCCGGGTCGAAGCCCACCTGACGCGCCGTCTGCCGCACCACCGCCTCGGGCTCGCGCGACCCGTCCCCGCCCGACAGGCGCAGCACGGTGCGGAAGAGCACCAGGAAGGTGGGGAACGACTTCAGGAGGAGCTGCTCCAGCTCGCCGGGGGCGCCCGCGTGCAGCAGGTAGCGCTCGCGGAGCTGGATGTGCTTGCCCTTCAGCTCCGACTCGCACTGGTGCCGCAGGTGCTCCGGGTCGATGGTGATGTCGTGGTACGGGTCCTCGCCGTGCAGCACCACGTGCGCGTCGCCGATGTCGCTGAGCTCGATGGGGAACACGTCCGCCGAGTCCCGGAACTCCTCGCCCGACAGGATCAGCGGGGGCTTGTTCCCCTCCGCCACCCACCGCCGCGCCAGCTCCGATCCGCGCCGCAGCGTGGCCGGGCCGGTGTCGCGCAGCAGCACCAGCAGGTTCAGGTCCGACACCCCCGGGCGGTACTCCCCGCGGGCCGCCGAGCCGTAGAGCACCACGCTCTCCAGCGCGTCCCCGTAGGTGGCCGCCAGGTCGCGGGCGAACTCGCGGGCGTGGTCGATCTCCTTCCCCATTCGCGCTCCTGGAGTTTGCGGGCTCACCATTCCCCCCCGGCCCCACCGCCGCCGCCGCTCCCGCCGCCGAACCCACCGAACCCGCCGCCGCCGCCCCCACCGAAGCCGCCGCCGCCCCACCCGCCACCGCCGCCGCCCATGGGGAACGGAAGGATGATGGGGAAGCCGCCGCGCCTGCGTCGGCGTCCGCCCCGCCCGCCGCCTCCGCGGTTGGAGAGGATGACGAAGATGACGATCAGCACCAGCCAGAGCAGCGACCCGCCGCCGCCGCGCCGTCCCGAGCCGGGCTGCGGCGCGGGCTCGCGGGCCGCGGGCGGCAGGGCGCCGCCCCCGGTGAGCTGGAAGTCGAACCTCTCGGCGTACTCCTGCCCCAGCGCCACCACGGCCAGGTAGATGCCGTTGCCGAAGTTGCCCTTGCGGAACTCCGGGAACATCAGCTCGTCGCGGATGCGCCCCGCCTCGGCCGCCACGATGAAGGTGTTGGCGCCGTAGCCCAGCTCGATCTTGGCCTGCCGCTCCCTGGGCACCACCAGCACCAGCGCCCCGGTGTTCGACCGCTCGTCGCCCACGGCGCCCTTGGCGCCGATCCCCCACTCGCGCAGGATCTGAAGCCCCACCTCGTCACGGGTGCGGCCCTCCAGCGAGGGCAGGGTGACCACCGCGATCTCGCCCCCGCCCGACTTCACGCGGACTTCCTCGATCACCGCGGCGATCCGCGCCTCGTCCTGCGGCGAGATGACGTCGGCGAAGTCGTTCACGGTCCCGGTCGGCGGCGGCACCTTGAGCTGCGCCGCGGCCGGCAGGGCCGCCGCGAGCGACCATGCCAGCGCCGCGGCCAGGATCGCCGCCCGTCTCCGCCCGCTCCCGCACGCCCTGGATATCGTGGTCAGTCCAGCCTCCGAGGCCGTCCGATGAGTGCCGCCGAACCTTTCCCCTTCACCCTACGCGGGCGGGGGTCTCCGGGATTCCTCCTGCCCCCGGTGCGTCGGACGCCTCTTTCCGCAGGAACCGATCCAACTCCGGCCCGCCATTCTGGCGTGAGGGGGCGCGGCGTCCCGCGCGGGCGCCCGCGCCGATGCCGCCGGCCGCCGGAACGGCGGGCGGAAACGCTTGCGTGGGCCGCCTTCCCGGTCGATACTGAGCGGACCTGCCCGCTCCCACCACCCCTGCACGGAGCCGCCGCATGCTCATTCCCCGCTACTGGTCCCGCGCCTCGGCGCACGCCACCACCCCCCAGGGGAAGCACCTGCACCTGCACGCCTGGCGCGGCTCGCGCTCGGACCCGGCGGAGGCCCAGGCGCTGGCGCAGGAGGCGGTGGAGCGGATGACCGCGCGGGTGCAGGCGGGCGAGGGCTTCCCGGAGCGCTACACGTACGGCGACCGCCCCCTGCGCGAGGAGGTGGTGCGCGAGATGGCCGGCGCCACCGACGACGCCCCCGACGCGGCGCTCACGCGCAACGCGTACGGCGCGCTGGTCCTGAACGCGGCGCGCCTCTTCTTCATCGACGTGGACGCCCCCGGGGCCGATGCGCCTCCGTCGTCCGCACGGGCGGAGCCGTCGCCGTCGTACTCGTCCCCGTCGCCCTCGCGCTCCGTGGTGTGGTCGATCCTGGACCGCGTGATGGGGCGTCCGGCGTCGGAGGCGATCCCGCAGCCGCTGCTGGGGATCGCGGAGGGGATCCTGGGCCCCTCGTCCGCCGCCGCCCCGTCGCCGACGGCGTCCGCCGCGAGCCCTTCGGGGACGTCCTCCGCTCCCGCTTCGTCTCCGTCCGCCGCCCCGGGCGCGACGGCGGGGGCGCTGGACCGGCTGCGGCGCTGGGTGGCGGCGCACCCGGGGTGGCGGGTGCGCGTGTACCGCACGCACTCGGGCCTGCGCTACGCGGTGACGCACGCGCCGTTCTCGCCCACGGACGGCGAGGCGGAGGAGGTGATGCGCGCGCTGGGCGCGGACCCGCAGTACGTGCGCCTGTGCGGCGCGCAGAAGAGCTTCCGCGCCCGGCTGACCCCCAAGCCGTGGCGCGTGGGGATGGAGAACCCGCCCGTCCGCTTCCCCTACGAGTCGCCCGCGGACGAGAGCGCCATGCGCGCCTGGGACGTCCGCTACGACCGCGCCTCCGCCGGCTCCGCGACCTGCCAGCTCCTGGAGGAGATGGGCACCGGCACCGAGCACCCCGAGCTGGCGGAGCTGGTCCGCCTGCACGACGAGCACACGCGGGCGACCTCGGGGCTGCCGCTGGCCTGAGGGCGTCGGTAGGATCGACGGAGGAGGAGCTGGCGTGGGAGAACGAGATCCGCCCGGTGGCAGTCGCAACCGGGGGATCGTTCTCCAGTGGCGGCTGCACCCTTCGGTCCCGAAGCACGTCGACTTCATGGAAGGCCGGCTCTCCACGGTCGATGCCAGCCTCAGCCCAACCCTTCGAAGATCCCGGCGATCACCTCGGCGATCAGGCTGAAGACACCCCCGGCCGCCTCGCTGGCGAGCTCCGCCGCTCCGCCCGCGGCTTCGGGCATCGCGGCTAGCATGGCCGGCGCGTTGCCGGCCGCCTCCAACCCCGCGCCGAGGACGTGCCCCACCGCGTGCGCTCCGTAGTACGCCGAACCCACGACCAGGTCCGGGGCGTACCACAGGGCCTCGAGCAGGAACCCGCCCGCGTCCCCGCCTGTCGCCGCCAGCTTTCCGCCCACCGTCGAGCCGGCCACCGCGCCGGCCGCAGCCACGGTCCAGAGCGAGTCTAGCTCGTGGTGGTCCAGCCACACCGCCCTGCAAGGGGCGCAGACGTCCAGCGTCACTCCCTGCGCGGAGTGGCGGCGCATCGGCTTGCCGCAGACCGGGCAATCCAGCGTGTTGTCCCAACGGCACGACGCGCACTCTTCGGCGTCGCGCTCCATGGCCGAGTGGCAATCGTGGCACCGGAAGCTCGCATCGTCACGCCGCGTGAGGGTGGCGCGCAGGGCTGCGGCGGGCACCCGCCGCAGCCGCGGCGCCTGCTCACGGAGGATCCAGGTGCCGCCGCACCGGCCGCAGTGCTCCACCGCCAGGTCGTGGGCGATGGACGCCGTCTGCATCGCCACGCCCAGGCATGCGGGGCATTCCAGCCGCTGGGGAGGCTCACGCATCGAGAATCCCCCTCGCGGTGGACTTGTCGCTCAGCGCCTTGAGTGTGGGAAAGGTGTAGACCAGGTTGCCCTCGTCCGTCACCTCCAGCTCCGCGCGGCCGGCGCCCACCATCGCGTCCAGCGTTTCGCGCGCCGAATCTTCGGACAGGTGCAGCGACATCGCCGCCTCTATCGCCATCAGCTTTCCGCCGCGCCCCTGCGCCAGGCGCAGCAGCTCGGATTCGGTCGCCTGCCGGCGCAGCTCCGCGCGGCGGCCCGTGAGCCGGCTCTTCTCGGCGAAGTGGCTGCGCACGAGGAGCACCGCGCCCGCCGCGGGAAGCACGACGGTGATCCCAAGCGCGAGCAGCCGCGCCCCGGCGGACGCGGTGGTGTCGCTGTTCAGGAACCCCGCGAGCATGAACAGGGCGAGCAGGGCCAGCCCCACCGCTCCGGTGATCTTCTTCATGGGTCCCGCAGGTTGGGTTTCGTCTCTCTCCATCCGGGGCACGCGGTTCCGTACGGAAGGCCGCCGCCGCGAGTTCCAGCGTCCAGCGTCCGGCGTCCGGCGTCCAGCCTGCCTCTGGGTGCCGCCGGGACCACCGAGGACAGCGGCGCAGCTTGCGGAGCATGTACATGACGAGCCCTCCTTCAGAGCGTGACCTGGAGGAGGGTTCGTTTGCGGTGTACGACAGGCATCATCTCGGTTGGGCTGGCGCTTTCCCTGGCGAGAGCGCGGTCCGCCTCACCCGCCTTCCAGCTCGTCCTGCGGCTTCGCGATCCACCGCGGGGCGGAGTCGGTCGCCTGGCGCAGGACCAGGTTGAGCTGCGCGGCGTGGTGCTGCACGTGGCGCAGGTTGTACAGGTGCAGCTCCAGCGCGGTGCCCATCGCCTTCGAGCCCAGCCGACGGGGCTCCCGCGCGCCTTCATCGGACAGGGCGGCGATGGCGGCGCGGCACTTCCGGCGGCCGTGGGCCACGTACTCGCGCATCTCGTCCTTCGTGTAGACGCGGGC
The DNA here is from genome assembly GCA_030146875.1 of Longimicrobiaceae bacterium. Taxonomy (GTDB): domain Bacteria; phylum Gemmatimonadota; class Gemmatimonadetes; order Longimicrobiales; family Longimicrobiaceae; genus JASLAX01. The sequence continues at coordinate 9,092 of JASLAX010000001.1, read as the reverse complement.
GGGCATCCGGCCCTCCGGGTCCATCTCCGTCAGGTCGTACGGAGCGGGCGGCGCGAAGCCGTCCAGCGAGGGCGAGAGGTACGCGTCCAGCCAGAACAGGGTGTGGAACGCGACGTACCAGAACTCCGGCCGGCGCGAGCGGTCGCTCCACAGGTCGTCGGGGCACGCCACGATGGCGGCGTCGAGGCTGTCGATGGCCGCTCCGAACTGGCTCCAGAGGGCGGACTTCCAGGTGGCGTCCACGGCGGTTCCGGGGAACGGGGTCAGGGGGAGCGCAGGCGGCGCGGCACTGTCGACTCGCCCGGGTCACATCGCCTCCGCCAGCGCGCGCGGGGCGGTCCCCGGCCGCGGTTCGGCCGCGCGCCGACGGATCGGCGACGCGCGAGGGCGTCAAGCTCGTGGCATCTCCTCCATCGCGCAAGAGTCCCGCACCGCCGGGGAAGGCTCGTCCCTCGTCCCGCCGGCTCACGCCTCCGGCGGGTGCTTCGCGGCGAGCTTCCGCACGGTCGTGACGTTCCGCATGGTGCCGGACGCGCCCATGATCTTCGCCATCGGCGCCGCGGCGGGGGAGTCGGTCATCCTGGCGCCGGTGAGCCACCACAGCTCGAGGCCGTCGGCCTGGAAGCGGTCGTTCTCCGACTCCAGCTCCTTCAGGCGCCGCACCGCGCCCGCCTCCAGCGGCGTCTTCAGGAAGGTGACCATCAGCGTCCTGCCGGCCTCGTCCGTCGCGTCGCCGAAGGGCTTCGCGGCGGCCGCCCGCGCGACCTCCTGCGCCGTGCGCAGGAAGGTGCCGACGGCGTAGCCCAGCTCCGCCTGCAGGTGCCGCTCGATCCGGCCCTCGAGCGCCGCGGCGTCCTCCGAAGGCGAGTCGAAGATCACGTTCCCGCTGGCGATGAAGGTGGAGACGCCGTCGAATCCCATCGCTTCGAACAGGGCGCGCAGGCGGTCCATCTTCACGGTGTGCCCGCCGACGTTGATGGCGCGGAGAAAGGCGACGTAGCGCGGCATTCGGTTCCCGGGTGAGGTCGGAAGCGGATCAGAGAAGCGTGGAGGCGACGTTCGGCCGCCCCTCCGCGAAGCGCCCGGGCCGCAGGGCGTGGACGTCCATCGCCGCCGCCGCGCCGTCCAGGACGATCTCCGCCAGCAGGTGGCCCAGGGCGGGTGCGTGCATCACGCCGTGCCCGGAGGAGCCGTTCGCCAGGTAGAGGTTCTCGACCCCGGGCGTCGCGCCCAGCAGGGCGTGGCCGTCCGGCGACATCTCGTAGAGCCCCGCCCAGCAGCCGCCGCGATCGACCTCCGCCTCCGCGAGACACGGAACGCGCTCCCGCGCCGTCGCGGCTACGGCGTCGATCCACGCCGGGTCGACCTTCGTGGAGAACGGATCTCCCGGAGGCGGGTCGTCCGGCTGGAGGAGCAGGACGCGCCCGTCGCGGACGCGCAGGTGGAAGCCGTCGTCCGCGAAGATCGTCAGCGGCATCTCCTCCGGCAGGCCGGCGAACGGACGCGTGAGCGCCACCTGGCGGCGCAGGGGACGGACGGGCACGTCCACGCCGGCGAGCCGCCCCACCTCCCGCGCCCACGCGCCCGCCGCGTTCACGACGCATCCCGTGGAGATGCGCCCGCCCGTCGTCTCCACGGCCACGACGCGCCCGCCGTCCACCTCCACCCCGAGGCACTCCGTTCCCCACGCGAAGCGGACGCCGAGACGCGCCGCGGCCTCCGCGTACCCCCGGGCGATCGCCATGGGGCGGATGAACCCGTCGCCAGGGCAGAAGACGCCGCCCACCAGGCCCGCCGTCCGCACCGCGGGGTTGATCTCCCGGACCTCGTCCACGTCCACCGCGCGCGCACCGGCGAACCCCGCCCGCCGCTGCACGTCGCGCGCGGCGTTCAGCGCCCGGAGCGTCGCCTCCCGCTCCGCCAGGAACAGGTAGCCGCACGCGCGGAAGCCGGGATCGGCGCCGACCTCGTCCGCGAAGCGCAGCAGCTTCTCGCGCGCGAGAAGCGAGAGGCGCACGTTCACCTCGGTGCCGAACTGCGCGCGGAAGCCGCCCGTCGCGCGGCCGGTGCTCCCCTGCCCCGCCTCCGCGGACCCGTCGACGACGACCACGTCCCGGCATCCACGCGAAGCCAGGTGCCACGCGACGCTCGCGCCCACCACGCCGCCACCGACGATCACCACCTCGTGGGTCTGCATCATCGGCGGGAGAGTGCGAGGAGAGGGGGAGTCGGCCCGGTGTCCCGTCAGAGTACCCTCCATCCCGCGGCAGTCAAGAACGGCGGCGAACTCGGCTCGCCGCTCCCGCGAGATCACGGGGCGGTGCGGAAACGGCGCCAGACGCCGACACGACGGCCGATTACGGACGCAGCGAAGCTCCCGCGGCTGGGGGGCCGCGGGAGCTTCGCGTCCGGCGTGCGGGGGTCAGTCCGCGACGACGAACTCCTCTTCCTGCTGCTGGCACATGTAGTCGAACGTCAGGCAGATGCTGCAGGTGTAGCAGCTGAACCCGAAGCAGGTCTGCTGCCCGCACGTCATCTGGTTGTTCTCGCTGTTGGTCGGCAGCTCGCGCACGTGTCCCAGCACGGTGCCGTTGGCGGCGAACTCGTCGCCCGTCGCGAAGGTCTCCACCGCCAGGGTCTCGATGTCCAGCTTGAGCTTGTTCACGGGTGTTCCTTGCAGTCGTGGGCCGCACCGCCCGGGGGGTGGGGAAAGCGGGGACGGCATGAGGGAGGGAGCGTTCAAAATAAGTCCGAAAATGTTTTTCCTCAAGTGGCGGTGATGCCCCCCCTCCCCGGTAGGAGGGCGGCATCTCCTCCTCCCCTCCCGCTCAGCGCGCCGCGGGGAGCGCGTACTCCATCGTGTACGCGTGCTTCCCTCCGGACACGTCGACGGTCATGCTCCCGGTGAGCCCCGCGAGCTGTCCAGTGCCGGAGTCGGGCACCACGGTGACGGTCAGCGTGGGCGCGCCGCGGTTCATCACCCCGTAGTGCAGCAGCACGAAGGTGCCCGTGCGCCCGTCGAGCGTACCCGTCACCCGCTCGATCGCCACGTACCCGGCGGATCCCTCCACCTTCGTCCCGGCCATCAGCATCTCGCCCTTGCTGGTCCCCTGCAGCGGGCCGTGGAACTGCTTGTCTATGGACATGCGCCCCATCGCGCCCCCCTCGCCTTCCTCCATGGCCTGCGGGGCCAGCTTCACCTCGAACGTCCCGCTCACGCGGGTGGTCACGGCCCTCTCCTGGTTGGCTGCGGCGGGTCTGGCCGGGCTCCCCTGCGCGCCGACGCGAGCGAAGCCGAGGCCACCGCGAGCGTGGCGGTGAGGACGAGGCGGCCGAGGAGACGTCGGGGGATCATGCGGGCTCCAGAAGGGGGTCACGGGGTCCCGGTCGATCGATGCCGGGACCGCCGACGCACGATACGTCCGGGACACCCGCGCCGCCACGCCGCAGCCAGAAGGTTGTCGGCGAATCCGTCATGCGAACGCGGCACCGCACCTGAACGGGTTGCGCTTTCGCTACTCTACGGGGAACACGGGCTGCAGCAAAACGCGTTTGTCAACTTCCGCATGCGCTACTAGTTTGCCTTGTTGCGAACTCCATGATGATAGGTGCGTGACTACGCGCTCTTTGAAACCTGACCCTCTGCCCCACTCGTCGGTGCAACGATTCCAAACCGCAGCTTGGCTGAGCAGCCGCTCCACATCGGATTTCACTGCGTCGGCGTATTCTCGGATGAATGCAACATGCCCTTCCTTATACTGGGCCAGGCGAAGGCGGACATGATCTTGGACGTCGGCGAAGTCGCTGCTATGCGCTAGTGTCTTGAACATACCTCGCACCCCGGCGTCCATGGGGCCTAGCCATTCCGTGGCAGCTTTCGCGGCACCTGCACGGACCACGGCAAACGAATCAAATGAGCTATAACGCCCGCCTCGCCGGCAGGAGGCAAAAACCTGCGACACATAGCGCCCCTGCCGAATGGCAGAGTAGAGTCCCTCAAGCGGATCTCGCATAGGAAATCCTTCAGGAAAATTGGCCTCAATTGCCTCCAGCAACCGCTTATCAACCGTAGCTCGTGCGCCTTCGATCTTGGCGTTCTCCAGATTATCCAAAAAACTTAAAGCATCTTGCACTTGAATACGCAGTGCTTCGGCAGTCCTGGCCCGCACTGCATTTAGTCGACCTTCGAGGGTATCCCGAAGCCGCTCAGGTCGGTCGTGCAGAGTATCGAAGGCAATGATTTGCCCAGGGAATGCAAATTCCCCAAGGGCTTTGGACTCCAAGCTGCGCTGACACTCTCCGATCTTCAAATCCTGACCGAACTCACGATCTCCATCCGCCCCATTCACACCTTCAGCATCCCCATGATCCATCAGCACCAACTGCGTACGCGGTGCGGCTGTGCGAAGCTCGCCGTCTGCAAGAATCTCCTCGAGAAGTAACTTCACGGAGTCGCCAGGCGCGTCCCTAAAAGGTGCGCAGATCACCAATATTGCGCGAGGATCTTTCAACAGTTCTTGAATATCGGCTCTACCCGCAATTTGACCATCAAAGCCTCGCGTATCCACGACTTCTACCTCAATCCCACCATTGAACTCAGACAGTGGGTTAGATGCAAAAACGGTAATCCGCCTGGGGAGCATGGCGGTTGGCTGCCGCCCGTGGTTGATTTCGTCAAACCGCTGCTTCAGGCCAGAGTATCCATGCTCCTCGTTATTCCACCACCATTCCCGTTCGGTTCGATTTAACAGGGCAGCGCGATCGAGTAAGTAGTTCGCAAAAGACCCCGCGCTGTCATGCTGGGCCACAAGATCATCAAAAGGATCAATCAAGCGTCGTCGCTTCACGCCGCCTTCAATGACTGTCTCTTGTTTTGCAGGCAAACCAGTCATGTTCCGGATCGCGCGCTGGATTTCACGTGGGGTTGGCTCACGATCATTCTCGTCGAGCTGAAGCGTCTCCTTGCGACGTCGCCACTCGTCCCTGGCAAAATCCGAAATCTCCCTTCTCATCTCTTCCACCGACATCGGTTCGATTACGATTCCAAGCGGCGGATTTCCTTGCCCCGGGCGTCGAATCCGCACCTCGCACACTGTAGTCCCACCAGAACCGACAGCGAGGATAGAACTGTCCTTGAGGTGCTTCCGATCGGTGGGTTCCGCCCCGACTAGTAGTTGTGCGGTGACCCCGATCATTGATGACTTGCCAATGCCAATCTGCCCGAGAAATCCGATGGAGTGGTGGTGGTCCTCCAAGTAGCCGACGGCCCGTTGGATCGCATCGGCGCGTTGGCGCGCCACCTCTGAGACATGGCTCCCTGTAGCAGGATCAACCGCCAACGACCTCAGCTGCTCAAGCACTGTTGAAGGGGAGATGTCTGCAACACTACTGGACATAGTCTCTCCGCATGTCAGAAGTTCAGGAGGGGGGATTGGCTACTGTAGGTCCAACCGATACCGGTCGAGCACAAGCTACGCACAATCTGTCCGAATGCAACCGAATGCTTTTCTCGATCATCAGTCGACCGTGGTTCCGTACCCCATCATGGTGCTTGAACAGGCGTGATATTTCGCACGATCGCGCGCGATGTTGTGGTCTCACGTAGGTGCCCGGAGAACGGGTGGCCGTGGCAGACGAAGCATCAGTGGCCTTAACTTCATCGAAAGCAAGCCAGTATTACACCGGCCGCCTCCGCATCGCGCGGCGGGTGCGGAGGGCCAGGCGGACCAGGAAGAAGAGGGCCACGACGAGCAGGACCAGCGCCACCACCGGCAGCAGGAAGACCAGGACGATGGAGAAGACGGCCACCACGTCCTCCACGATGCTGAGCAGCGGGTTGCCGAAGCCGGCCGTCGTGACCGAGCTGCCGACGCGCGCCGTCGCCTTGGTGGCGTGGACCCCCAGCGCCAGCGGCGCGCCCACGATCAGCGCGATGGCGGCGGCCTGCTCCGGGGCGAGCTGGAAGACGAAGGGCGCCGCGGCCAGCGCCCCCAGCAGCGGCTTGGAGACCACCTGGACGGAGTCCAGCACGTGGTCCACCGCGGGGATCTTGTCGCCCAGGATCTCGAAGAGCGTGGCCGCGCCGAACAGCACCAGCGTGAGGGGCCGGTCCATCCACTCCAGGTAGCCGGGGAGCTGCACCGAGAGCAATTGCGCCGCCAGGCTCACGCTGAACACGGGCAGGAACGCCCGCAGCCCCGCGCAGGCGGCGAGCACGATGGCGATGGCGATAGCGGAGAGCGCTTCCACGGGCGTGGCATGGGGAGGGTGGTGGCCTCGTCCGCCGGGCGGAGGACGGCTCGACGGCGGAGGAAAGCTAACGCGGCGTCCGGCCGCCGGGAACGGTCCTCCCGCCCGGCCCCGGAGCGACGCCGGAGCCGGCGACCGGCGGGGCCGTCGCCCGCGCTCACTCGATGCGGATCCGCCGGCCGGTGTCCACGCCGAGCGCCTCGTTCAGCGGGCACAGGCAGGTGATCGCCGTCTCGGCCAGGTAGGCGCCGGCCGCCATCACCAGCAGCCCCGCCAGCCGCCCGCGCCGCCCGTCGAGCAGGCCGAAGCCCACGCCTACCAGCGCCGGTCCCGCGACCGCCCGCGCGAGCCGGTCCGCACCGCCCACGTTCTCCTTCATCGCCGTCCCTCTCCGTGTCGCAGTGCCGGACGCTCGTGGAAGCACGGCGGAACGCAGGCGACGTGCCGGTCCCCCGGCAGCCCCCGCCGGGTCAGCCCGGGGCGGGCCCGCCCAGGACGATCGCGGCCGCGGCGCGCGCCAGGCGCCCCACGTCGGGGTGGGAGTTGCTGAGCACGGCGACCGCCACGTCCTCGGCCGGGAAGTAGGCGTCGTACGCCCAGAAGCCGGGCATGATGCCCGGGTGCGACCGCACCGGCCGCCCCAGCTCGTGGTGCAGGTACCAGCCGTAGCCGTACCCGTGCCCCGCCCGCGGGCCCTCCCCGCCGCGCACCACGTGCGGGGTGAAGACCGCCCGCAGCGACGCGGGCGAGAGCAGCCGCCCGCCGTGCAGGGCGCGGTTCCACGCCAGCAGGTCCTCGGCCGTGGAGTACGTCGAGTTCCCCTCCGCCGTCACCGTGGTCCGGTCCTCGTACGGCCCCCGCCGGGCGGCGCCGTCGCGCACCAGGTAGCCCGTGGCCAGGTGCTTCACCACTGCCTGGTTGTCCCAGAACCCGGTGCTCGTCATCCCCGCCCGCGCGAACACGCTGTCGCGCATGAACGCGGCGTACGGCTGCCCCGAGGCGCGCTCCACCACCTCGCCCAGCAGGATGAACGCGGAGTTGCTGTACTCGAACCGCGCTCCGGGGGCGAAGCCCAGCGGCTTCTCCCGGAAGATGTCCACGAGCTGCTCGTGCGTCCGCGGCATCGCGCGCGTGGCGCCGTAGCCCAGCGCGAAGATGTCGGGGATGCCCGAGGTGTGGGTCAGCAGGTGGTGGATGGTGACCGGCGCCCACGCCGCCGGGCAGCGCGCTACGTGGCGGCAGACGGGGTCCCGCACGCTCAGCCTGCCGCGCTCCTGCAGCATCATCACCGCCGCGGCCGTCATCTGCTTGGTCAGCGAGCCGACCAGGAAGCGCGTGCGCGGCGTCACCGGCGCGTCCTCCTCCCGGTGCGCCAGCCCGTAGCCGCGGCTCAGCACCACCCGGCCCCCCCGGGAGACCGCGACCGTGCCGCTGAACCCCGCGCCCATGCTGTCCGCCACGAACCGGTCCATCCGCGCCGCGGCCGACGGGTCCGCCGCCGCCTGCTGGGCCAGGGCGGACGTCGGGAGGAGGAGCGTGGAGACGAGCGAGAGGGAGGCGAGCGCGAACCGCATGGAGGTCCTCACGTTCGGATGGATGGCCTTCGCAGGTGCGGCCGGGACGTGCAACGATCGCACCGGCCGGCGCCCTCCCTGGGTCGTGGTGCGTCGTCCACCGCTTTCGAGCGAGGACGCTCGGGAGGACGTCGGGAACGCCTGGAGCCGCCAACGGCAGAGGGTCCCCGCCCGCGGACGAAGACCCCCTCGCTACACCCTGTTTCGACGGTCCCCGCTCAGCCCTCCGCCTCCGGCGCCGCTCCCTCGGGCTTCCCGCCCTGCGGCGACCCGGGGGCGGCCGGGGGCGGCGTCTGCGGGGGCGTGGGGCCGGGCGCCGGGGTGGGCGGCGCGGGCTCCGGCTCGGCGGGCGGGGTGCCCGGGAGCGGCGCCGGGGTGCCGGGCAGCGAGCTCTCGGCCGCGGGGGTGGTGGCGCGCACCGAGGGGCGGCCGTACTCCCAGCGGCGGCGGAACTCGGCCGTCCACTGGTAGTCCAGGTTCCCCAGCGACTGCAGCAGCGGGTCGCGGCGCACCGGCTCGCGGGCGATGCGGACGGTGGAGGTGCGGCTCGCCTGCCAGTCGAGCGCGGCCCCCAGCGTGGGCTGGTCGAAGAACGAGCCGATCTCCAGCGTCAGGAAGAAGTCGCCGAAGAGCTGCTTGCCCAGCTCCAGCGTGGACGAGCCCAGCAGGTCCGACCCGATGCTCCCCGGGCTGGCCGAGAAGCCCGTGGGCCGGCCGCGCAGCCGCACGTAGTCGAAGATGCCGATGCGCGACAGCTCCTGCTCCAGCTCCGCGAAGAGCAGCCCGCCCAGCGTCTCCTGCAGCAGGACGCCCTGCGCCAGCTCCCCCGGCAGCCCGCCCAGCTCCGCGCTGCGCCGCCCGAAGATGAGCAGCGAGAGCAGCTCCGGCTCCGAGAGCGGGGGGCGCGTGTTGGAGGTCAGGTCCACCTGCGGGTTCTGCAGCGTGCCGCCCACGTGCACCTGCACGGTGATGGGGCTGCCCGACGTGCCCGCCGTGCGCACCTCGTTCTCCGCCGTGATGTCCAGCGCCGGGTTGAAGTCCGGGGTGCCGAAGAACTCCACCCGCCCGCTCGTGATGTCGAACTCGCGCACCAGCGGGCCCACCCGCAGCACGTACGTCCCGCGTCGCGCCTCCAGCGTGCCGGAGACCCGCGTGGCGCCGCCGAAGCGCTGCACGTCCACCTCGCCGCCGATCTGGATGCGCGCGTCGTCGGACTGCAGCCACACGGCGTCGCCCACCCGCACCTCCAGGTCCTGGGCGTTCAGCGAG